>NZ_CP166997.1:374273-748547 GCF_048318575.1 Pseudoalteromonas sp. RW-H-Ap-1 | reverse complement strand
CCATAGTTTCCCTTCAATGGTATCAAGATTATCAAGTCCAAATCTTGAAGATGCGCTCCACTGAGCAATTGAAGGCAGCTTAGGAACAGCACTTTGGGCACCTAAAATAAACGGGCGCTCCATATTGTCTGGCATGATTGCAAAGTAATACTCTACTTTTCAGTCTTATTTAGAAATTTCGAGATAATTATCATTTTTCACCAAACTGAGCTGTCATATAAAAGGATTGAAAATTTTTCTAAAATTATGGAAATCTTAATATGGCACTCATCTTGAAAAAAGTTGATAATTTGACTTTATTTTCAATAAATTAAATAACTATAGAAGCTGTAATTATATAAATATACATTGATTCCAACACTAAACTATTTGTAAGGCTGAAGCTTCAACAACTGACATTAGCGCGAAATTGATTTTTCTGTTAGACAATGCGTTTACAAAAATGAGCAGCCTCGGGACATTTCAGGAGAAACGGAGCAAGGCCATTTGAATTTTCAGGCACCCATAACAGCCTAAATTCTCTTTGTGTTGCATAAAGATCAGGCGGTTTTACGAAACCAATAGGACCTGGAGGTGACTCCATGCCGGTATAGCTTCTATCTTTGTAAATGACCTTACCTGCAGCAGCTTCTTTTATCTTTTTTGATTTTTCCAAGGATTCAGAAATTAAAACAAAAAAGTCCTTCGGGTTTGTAACTTCTACGCAGTATCGACCAAACGTTTCGCTTAATTTTTCAGGAGAAAATTCTGTAGTTGTGCACAATACATAAGCATCTGGAAGTATAGTTTTCATTGTGTTGTTACTTAAGGTTATGTTACTACAACCGGGGCCAATATAAACCCCACTTCTTCGGGCAACCTCAACAAAGCCCGGATCATTACTACCTCCTACAGCATAACCAGAATTGTAGGTTTCATAGGCCTCTTCAGGATCTCCTTGCTCAGGATCTTCGTATGCCCTGCAAGCCTCTAACGTGCTTAACCAAACTTCGCCACGCGCAAGGGCATCAGCTTGCCACTCTTCTTGAAAAAAACGATAGATAGATTGATTGTGCTCACCAAACAACAAAAGTGTATTGGCTGTTCGTTCAATTAGTCCATGCTGTTCTAATTCCCTACGCTCTTTTTTTAACCTACTTTTTCTTCCCACGACAATTATCCTTTCGCCTAACCATTTTTTTAAGACTTTTGTCGGTTTATAAACCGTCAAATGTCCCTATATTCCTTTGTGTTTATATTAATCATCAAAAAATATTTGTAAACAATTAGTTAGCTTTGAACCTGCTTATGGCCGTGTAAAGTTACATAAAAAGGATGTGTTCAGTAATATCAGAAAAACCACTGCTACCGATGCAAACAGCAGTGTCTTATTAAAGATGGCTATTATGAAATCGTTTGTATTATGAAACAGCTTTGGATTTAAGAGGCAGCTGAAAAGGATGATATTTTAAGAAGATATTTGGAAATGATATTTAAAAAAGAGCTGTAAGTACAGCTCCTGCATTGCTATTAGCCTAATGGCAGTTAACCAATGGTTTTATACAAGTCAATATTGGTAGAGGTAATAAATGCACCTACAGCATCACCAAAGGCTTTAAAGTGTGGTGCGTTTTTATGGGCCTCGAAATGCTCATTAGACGCCCATTGCTCACTAACTAAATAGCTAGTTTGCTCAGCCTCACTTTTAACTGAAAGCTCGTAACGCAGGCAGCCTACTTCTTGGCGCGAAGACTGTTGTAAGTTTTCGAGCTCGGTTAAAAGGCGCTCTGCATCGCTATTTTCACTCGATAGTGTGGCAATTACCGTTAACATGGGTGTTCCTTGTTTAAAAATAAAGGTGCAGCTTTACTGCACCTGTTTTAGCTTTAGCTCTTTGGTTATTGATCCCACTGCGGTGCAAAGTCTGGTGATGCTTGGCGGTCGTTGCAATCAAGGCCATCTATACGCGCTATGTCTTCATCATCAAGTTTAACTTTGTCGTTAAAGTTATCTTCTAAGTTTTTACGCTTGGTCGATGATGGAATGGTGGTCATGCCATTGGCATTCTCCCATGCAATAACCACTTGCGCTGGCGTTGCATCGTGCTTGTTAGCAATATCAATAATGGTTTGATCTGTTAATACCTTACCTACAACAAACGGCATATAGGCGGTAACATGAATTTTATGTTGATCGCAAAAAGCGCGCAGTTTAGTGTTAGTTAAATAAGGATGTACTTCAATTTGGTTAGTGAATATTTCGCGAGGATCTAAAGTTTGCATTGCCTCATTTAAGTTGGCAATGGTGAAGTTAGATACACCAATATGTTTAGTTAAACCCAGCTTTTTAGTTAACAGTAGTTCGGTTAAATATTCACTCATGGGTTCATTATTTACCGGTGCTGGCCAGTGGATTAATAATAAGTCTACATAATCAAGCTGTAGCTTCTCTAAAGATGTTTTAACACTGTCAACAAAATCAGTTTTGTTGAGCTTGTTATTCCATACTTTGGTGGTTATAAATAATTCTTCACGAGGAATATTGCTGTCTTTAATTGCTTGGCCAACTTGCTCTTCATTGCCATATATTTGCGCGGTATCAATGTGGCGAAATCCAACTTCTAACGCCATTTTTACAGATTCATAAGCTGTTTTACCTTCTAAACGAAAAGTACCCATACCTAAATCTGGCATTTCAATTACACGTTGTGTCATAGCTTTATCCTTGTTTAATAATAGGTTTAAAATTCAAACGACGCGTTTACTAAATACACCTATTACTTTTTTGATTTAAAATTTTGACCTCATGTTAATACTGAGGTCATTCATTTTTATTTCAAGACTAATCTATATGAGTTCGGCTTTATTTAGCCTGAACATCATGCTTATCTAGCCTGCCACTGTATCGAGTGGTGACTAAAGCCAGTAATGAAACAACGGCACCAATCCATGCAGTATCTTTTAGTTCCATATGCTCGACTACAAGCCCCCCTGTAACAGAGCCTAAGGCTATTCCAATATTAAACGCTGCGATGTTTAAGCCCGATGCGACATCTACCGCATTAGGAGTGTGCTTTTTTGCCTGTTTTACTACATAAAGCTGCAAACCTGGTACATTACCAAATGCAAATGCACCCCCATATTAAAATAGTCAGCACTGCGGCTACTTTTGATTCCATAGTAAAGGTGAAAGCCAATAAAATAATTGTTAACGCGCTAAATATAATACTCAGTGCGCTAATTGGGCCTCGCTTGTCGGCTAATTTTCCGCCCCATATATTACCAACAGCCACCGACACACCATAAACCAGCATTATTAAACCAATAGCGGATGGTGCAAAGCCAGTTTGCTGCTCTAATATAGGCGCTAAATAAGTAAATGCGGTGAACGTACCGCCGTAGCCTAATATAGTCATTAAATAAACGAGCAATAAGCGCGGCTTAACAATAACCTGTAGCTGCTCTTTAAACGTCGCCGGAATAGACTGTTTTAAGTTTTTTGGTACTAAAATAGCGCTGCCAATCAACGCAATTAAACCTAATGCCGATACCACTAAAAACGTTGCACGCCAGCCAAAGTGCTGGCCAATCCATGTTCCTAATGGCACACCCGTTACAAGCGCTACCGTAAGGCCGGTAAACATAATTGCGATAGCGCTCGCCTCTTTGTCTTTACTTACCAAGCTTGTTGCTATCATTGAGCCAATAGAGAAAAATACACCGTGAGCTAAGCCTGTTAGTATACGTGCCAGTATTAGTGTTTCGTAACTCGGCGCTTGCCAAGCTAATAAATTCCCCATAACAAATAAGCCCATAAGACTTATAAGTACCACTTTTCGGTTCCAGCGACCCGTTAATGCAGTGAGTACCGGTGCGCCAATAGCTACACCAACTGCATATAAGCTCACTAGTAAGCCTGCTGATGGTAAGCTCACGCCTAAATCGTTTGCAATAGTTGGCACTAAACCCACTATAACAAACTCGGTTGTTCCAATTGCAAATGCGCTTAAGGTAAGCGCCCATAAAGCCAATGGCATAAATACATCCTCATTTTTAAAATAGATGCATAGTGTGTGTAAAAACTCCTTTGCAATAAATAGCATAAATGGCAAAATACTTTTGTTTATTTTGCAAATATAAATGAGTGAATTTATGCCTGTTAAAGCTAAAACTGAAGATCTAGAAATGTTTATTACCATTGTTGATTGTGGCAGTTTTTCCGGTGCGGCTAGTTTACTTGATTTAAATGTAGCTAAGGTTTCAAGAGCGCTATCTCGCCTCGAAAGCAGGCTAAACTGCACATTATTAAACAGAACAACTCGGCGCTTAGAACTGACCGAGGAAGGACATATATACATAGAATATGCGCGAAAGGCTTTAAACACTCTGCTCCTCGGGGAAGAAACAATAAAGCTACTTAAGCAAGCACCTGGTGGGCATTTGCGTATAGATGCAGCAAGCCCTTTTGTTTTACATCAACTAGCGCCACTAGTTAATGAGTTTAAAAAGCAATACCCGCAAATCACGCTCGATATTACCTCCCACGACAATATTATTGATTTACTTGAGCGCAAAACAGATTTAGCTATTCGCATTGGAGACTTAAAAGATTCAAACCTACACGCGCGTAAATTAGGCCAAAGTAAATTAAAACTGGTCGCAAGCGCTGATTATTTAAAAAATGCGCCACCGTTACAGCAGATTCCAGATCTTAAAAACCATAACCTAATTGGCTTCAGTGAGCCCAATACACTTAATCAATGGCCCTTGAAGCATGAGCAATCACTGCACTTTGATTTAAGGGCTAGCAGCGGCGAGACCATTAGGCATTTATGTATTGCTGATCAAGGCATAGCACTTCTCTCACAATTTATGATTGCAGAAGATTTAGCCAAAAAGCGATTAATAGAAGTTTTACCCCACAGTGTGAGCAGCCCAAATAGCCGAGAGTCTATTTATGGCGTTTATTACAAAAATGGGGCGGTGTCTTCACGTATCGTAGCGTTTTTAGATTTTATACAACCGCGACTAAATTTATAAATCGCTTTTAAATTCAATCTTAAAAGTAACTTAATGAAATAAAATATAACAATGACGGTTTTAAGATTAATATCAGTATAAACACTGCAGTTGCATTATTTAGATGAGGTAGTATGGATTCTTTAACACAAGTCGCACTAGGCAGCGCCGTAGGCTACGCGGTACTGGGTAATAAAGTAGGTAGAAAAGCCGTAACGTGGGGCGCTATTTTAGGCACTTTACCCGATCTCGATGTATTTTTACCCTATAGCGGCAGTGTAGAAGCGTTTACCTATCACCGCGGTTTTAGCCATTCTTTATTTGTACACTTATTAATTAGCCCGCTGATTGTGTGGCTAATATTAAAAATACACACAGGCATGCAGGCTTATAAAGTTCGTTGGTTTTGGTTGGTGTTTTTGTGCTTATCAACACATGCTTTGTTAGATTCACTCACCGTTTATGGTACTCAGCTAATGTGGCCCTTAAGTGAGTACCCTTTTGCTGTTTCCAGCATGTTTATTATTGACCCCCTTTACACCTTACCGTTATTAATTGGTTTAGCTTTTACTTTATTTCCTAAAATAAGTACCAGTAAAGCTTATAAACTCAATGCAATTACACTTTGCTTAAGTACAACGTATTTATGCCTTGCCTTTGTGTTTAAACTCAATATTGACGACACAGTAAAAACAGCACTGAACAATCGCGATATTAACGCAACCGGCTATATTAGTACGCCTGCCCCGCTCACCACTTTACTTTGGCGTATAGTAGTAATGTCCGACGGTCACTACTACGAGGGGTATGCTTCTGTGTTTGACTCGCCCAGTGATGTAACCTTAAATGCCTACAATACAACACCGTCTTTAATTAAGCCTATTGACAACCAATGGGGCATTCAAAGGCTACAATGGTTTACAAAAGGGTTTTACTCTATCCGCCAGCAAACCGATAAGGTGATTTTGTCAGATTTAAGAATGGGTATGGAATGCCAATATGTATTTAACTTTGTGGTAGGTGAACAAGCAGACTCGGGCATTAAGGTGGGTAGTTTTGAACGACTCTCTCAGCGCCCTAGTTTTAGTAATGCTAGTAATATTTGGCAGCGAATTTGGCAACCTGAAGTCTCGCTGGCATCTCCATTGGCTAAAAATAACTGCTCGTTGCCATAGTTAGGGGTCTTGTATTAAAAAAGTGTGATTTTTATTTTGCTTAGGAATAAAAACACACACTTTTTTTAACACTAAATTACATTCAAGCCGTTTTGTGCCACCTCAAAACGTAGTTATTGCAACCAAATGAATTAGTTTTGGTGCTCGTACTGTCCACGATATACTTCAAATACTTTTAATACGGTGTGTTGTTCTTTTGAAAGCGCGTCAAACCAATCGTCAAATAATTCATCATCTTCTTGTTCGCTTAATGCTAAATAATGAGCAAGTAATTCAATGATGTCGTTATGAGTACACCCTAACGAATCAACTTGCTTAGCCAATATACTGTGGTCACGCTCTCTGAGAGTGTCCATGACTCCTTGGTCGATTTGGTCTTGTTGTGCCTGAGCGTCACTCATAAAACTACCTCTATTAACGTTATTAAATTCTTATTATTTTGTTCGCTGAGTCTAGTTATAGCAGCCTAAATACTAATAGCCAGTACTTTTGATCTAAGTGCTTATTTTTTGACTAGTTTGTGCAATTACGCAGCAATTACGCTGCGTTTAAGGCTATTTAAAATGATTTGCAAAGGGAAAATAAATACGCTAAATTAAATGCTATACTATCACATAGCATTAAAGGCATTTTATGAAGCCCAATATTCACCCTGATTACCAAATAGTTGCTTTTCATGATACTGCAGCTGATTCTTACTTTATTATTGGTTCAACCATTAAAACCAATCGCACCATCGAAATTGAGGGTAAAACATACCCTTATGTTCCTATTGATGTCTCAAGTGACTCACATCCATTTTATACCGGCAAACAAAAAACGCTCGCTACTGATGGACGCGTTGCGCAATTTAATCGTCGCTTTAAAAACCTGTCTACTGCTAAAAAGGAAAGCAAATGAAAGTATTAAGTTCATTAAAAAGTGCAAAACAACGACCAGGTTGTCAAATTGTAAAGCGCAAAGGACGAGTGTTCGTGATATGTAAAGATAACCCTAGATTTAAAGCTGTGCAGGGTATGAAGAAAAAGTAGCAAGATAAAATAATGCCGAGTTTATACTCGGCATTATTATTAGAGTCTGTTTATTTAACTACAACAGAAAACTCAGGCACTGCTTGAATAACCTTTTTCACGGTACATGTATTTACCGCAGCAATCAGTGCTTTTTTATATTTAGTTGGGAAACCTTCTGGCAAGCCAATTTCGATTGAAAAAAGCTTCTTACCGTTTTCATCTACATTTTCGTTATTTTGTGTCAGTGTCATCCCTTCAGTCGAGATCTCTCTTTGCTGACAAAATTTACGCGCATAAAAACCAGCACACAACACCATGCTTACTAAAAAATAGTCAAACGGTTCTGGATGCTCTGCATCACCACCAGCGTTTATGCTTTGATCGCTTATAACTTCATGCTCACCAAACTTAGCACTTAATTTTTGACCGTCTAACATTGAAACCGAAATTTCCATTACTAATCCTTATTTTCCAAACAATAATTCAAAAAAGCCTGGAGGCTCGTGTAATTCGTGATATTTTTTGCGCAAATTATCAATCGCCTTAAGTGGTTTTTTTGCAGACTCAAGTCCCTGCTCGTTCGCTACTTTTTTGGCTAACTGGGCTTGAGTAAGCACCTTATCTAACCCTTGCACTGACTTTTCAGCTTCTTTATAAAACTTGGCTTGCTTACTTTGCTCTATCAATTTAATAAATTCATCAATAGCGCCATTAAATTCTGCTAACTGGGTTGCTTCAACACTTTGTTTATAAGCAAGCCCAATGTTTTTCATGGTTTTTTCTAGGTCGCTCATTTCATTTGCGGCAACTGTTTGACTAAATATTAATACCATTAACAACAAAACTGCTTTCATTAATACACCCTAAAAAATAATTGTTGCATACATGCTAAACTTACTAAGGTATTATATAGCATAACGCCTAGATGTCACCACGGAGCACTTTAGCAAGGATAAATTGAGCTTTAGAAAGTTTATAGAGAAACGTATGTCCTTGTTTAAATTATACCGCCTGCTAACGTTTACCTGCCTTCTGTTGGGTAGTCATAGTACATATGCCCTAGAAGTCATATTTATTAATCCTGGTTTTTCCGACTCTGAAAATACAGAAAACAACACCGGAAATTTTTGGTTTGATGTTTCTAAAATAATGCAAAATGCTGCCACTGATTTAGATGTTACATTAACGATAAAATACGCAAATCGAAATCATATTTTAATGAAAGAGCTTATTCAGCAGGCTATAAATGATAAGCCCGATTACCTGATCCTCGTAAACGAAAAAAATGTTACCAGTAAGTACCTCTCTAAAATAGACAGTAAACATGTCCCGATTTATTTTTTATTAAATCGTCCCTCACCTGCGTCACTTGATATGTTACGTGAAAATGGCACTAACATAGTCGGTAGTATTACCCCAAACAATCGCGTTGCAGGTAAATCATTGATGCAGCAGCTTTATAAAAAGTTTACCAATAAAACAACAACTAGCGCACATATATTGGCGCTACTAGGCGACTATGCAACGCCTGCTTCTATTATGCGTACACAAGGGTTAATGGATTTTTTAGCGCAAACGCCGCAAGCTACTTTAATCGCTAAAGAGGTTGCCAATTGGTCTGAACAAGAAGGGTTTACAAAAACTTTGGCGTATATGCATCAAGCCCCTGAAATTAACATTATTTGGTGTGCGAATGACGCCATTGCGTTTGGCGCAAAAAGGGCATTAAAACAGCTAAACATACAATCACAAGTTATGGTGGGCGGTATTAACTGGGAGGTTCCACCAAGTAATAAATCAGAACTTGATGTATCTATTGGAGGTCATGTGTTACTAGGTGCTTATGCCCTAGTTAATTTGTTCGACAACCATACTCAACCAAAACATAACCCTTTGCTTCATCGCACAGCTGATATTTTTGACCCGCTTACCGCTGAAAATATCCCGTTATACAAGGCGATAAATACTACTGGCCTTGCAGAAATAAATTTTATACAGTTTAGTAAAACACGCGCTGACTGGTATGAATTTACCATAGAAAATCTACTTTTAGCGCTTGAGCAATAGCACTGTAAAGCCCCTTTACAGTGCAGTTACTTTATTTAAAACTCTAAATATATATTGTCTATTTTATAAATGTTATCTATGCCTTATTAGATAGCCAAAGCGTTTGATAGGGTGCTAACTGCATGGTTTGTAGCGCGTCATCGAGTGTTGTTTTAGAAATTAGCTCAACCCATTGCTGAGTGTTTATTAAGTTTAAATCGGCTAAGCTTAAGCTTTGTGGCTGACTGCTAATATTATAAACACAAAAAATGCTTTGTTGGCGGTCTATACTTTGTCGCCAAAAACCAAATAACCCCTCGCCTAAGTGCAAAGTAAATTGTGTGGCATTAGGATGGAATGCTGCTTGCCTTTTACGCACAGCTAATAACTGTTTTATTCCCTTGAACACCTGATGATGATGGCTATATTTTTCTTCAATCGCCGCTAATAATTTTGATTCTTGCCAGCGATGACGATTAATTGCCCGATTGTGTTGCGAGTTTTCAAAACGTTCATAATCATTAGTTGTGCCAAGTAAACTGTGAATATATAGCCCCGGTATTCCTTCCATTGCAAACATAATGGCATGGGCACACAAAAAACGCTCAAGGCCATATTTATCTGCGCCATTATGCGTCCCTTGTAAGGCATCAAATAAGGCAATATTTAGCTCATAAGGGGTATGCGTGCCATCGTGACTGGTGCGCATTGAAACACGTCCCCCAAATTGCATGGTCGTGCTTACTAACGAAGCAACTTCACTCGGTTGTAATAAGCCTTCAATTGGCCTCAAACCAATGCCATCATGTGATGCAATAAAATTAAAATATGCGGTACCGTTTTGCGCTGGCGGCATGCTCATCATCCAGTGCTTAAGCGCGCTACTATCGCCGCTAAGTAAGGTATGCAATAACAGCGGCGGCAAGGCAAAGTTGTAAATCGCATGGGCTTCGTTGGCATTACCAAAGTAAGATAGATTTTCTTGATTAGGAATATTGGTTTCGGTAATAATCACCACACTGGGCTCAGCATGCTCAATCAGCGTTCGCAATAAACGCACCACTTCATGCGTTTGTGGCAAGTTTATACAACTGGTATTTAGTTGTTTCCATAAAAAGGCCACAGCATCAAGGCGAAATAGGCGAATACCGTTATCTAAATAGTGGCGAATAATGCCAACAAACTCTTTTAAAACCTCAGGGTTTTCAAAATTAAAATCCACCTGATCATGACTAAATGTACACCATACATGCTTATCACCGCTTGCTGTGGCTACCGTATGTAATAATGGCGAGGTTCGTGGGCGCACGACTTGGCTTAAATCGTCAGATAAACTGGCTGTTTTAAAGTAGTCTTTCCCTGGGTGAGTATCGGCTAAAAAGTTTTCAAACCAGAGACTTCGGCTAGAACAATGATTAATCACTAAATCCGCCATTAACTTTACATCTTTTGCAATCGCGTTAATGTCTTGCCAATCACCAAGCGCTTCATTAACTTGCGTATAGTTCATTACCGCAAACCCTTCATCTGAGCTATACGGATAAAAAGGTAAAATATGCAGTGCATTAAGCTGGTGATCGCACTGCTCTTTTATAAAGCGATGCAAGGTTTTTAACGGCGCCTCTAGGGGAGTTCCAACTGCTAACTCACTGTCTTCATGATTTATGATAGAATCGCCATAGGCAATTAAAACAATATCTTGTTCATCCCAGCGATTAGTGTGCGGCGTGGGATCGCGAAGTGGGTTATTACCTAGTATCAAGGTGATTAATTCTTCAGCCAACTCAGCTACCGGCATAGGTAACTCAACCCCTTGATAAATAGTATGTAAATGTTGTTCGACTCGTTGAAAAAACTGTTCCCTAACTATGTCCACAGGCGCCTCGTTTAAGTATACCAATTTAACTGTATTGTTCGTTATCAAGCTCAACGGCTTCTTTTAATCGATCTAGTACATCGGGCATCGCCGAAGCTACACGGTTCCAACTTGGCACAAATGGCGCTTCCATTGGGTTTTCTAAAAAGTGTTGGCCAGCATTCATAATATTTTGTGCAAACATTTCTACCGCTTTTTCTTCTTGGTGAATATC
Organism: Pseudoalteromonas sp. RW-H-Ap-1; assembly: GCF_048318575.1. Lineage (GTDB taxonomy): Bacteria > Pseudomonadota > Gammaproteobacteria > Enterobacterales > Alteromonadaceae > Pseudoalteromonas. The sequence goes on along the minus strand of NZ_CP166997.1, from coordinate 737,226 downwards.
AAGTGTTAAACCATTCATTAACGCATCATTATGATAGGTTTCAATAAAGTCTAAACCAATGCGGTAATAAGTCGCTTTTAATGAACGTATGGTTTCGCTGGTAAAAGTAACTCCTTGCGTAGCTAACTTTCTAAATAGTGCTTTAGTGATATCAATCGACATTTTAGAAAGGCCAGCTGTTTGGTCGTCCAGCGATAATTCTTGGTGTTTATGATCGTAGTTATCGGCAATATCAACTTGGCATAAGCGGTTATGGGAGTAATTACGGTACATCTCGCTTAATACGCCAATTTCTAATCCCCAGTCACTAGGAATACGAATATCGTTTAATACATCGCGTCTAAACGAAAATTCACCGGCTAATGGGTAACGAAACGAGTCCATATACTCAAGGTAGTCTCTGCTGCCTAATATGGTTTTAAACGAGCGTAATAACGGAGTAACCAGTAAACGCGATACTCGACCATTTATTTTTCCATTGGCAGTACGCGGGTAAAAGCCTTTACAAAATTCATAGTTAAATCGAGGATGCGCAACGGGATAAATTAATCGCGCTAATAAGCCTCGGTCATAAGTTAAAATATCGCAATCATGTAATGCTATTGACTCAACCTCCGCGGTAGCGAGTTTATAGCCCATGCAATACCACACATTACGGCCTTTACCGAGCTCACGTGGCGCCACACCTAAAGCTTGAAGCTCTTTATCGAGCGCCTGCAAACGTGGGCCATCGTTCCACAACACTTTATGGTTTTGATCGAGCGATTTAAAAAAGTTCAATGCATAGCGATACTGGCTTTCGTCGGCTCTGTCTAAGCCTATAGTTATTTGCGATAAATACGGTACTTGTTGCAGCTCTTTGACAATGTTTTGTAAAGCAGGGCCTTCTAACTCACTAAATAATGAAGGCAATATAAGCCCCATTGGTCGCTGTTTACTAAAGCCAAGCAACTCTTTTTCTAAATCGTCTACGGGTCTATTAGCAATGTTATGTAGTGTTGTAATAATGCCATTTTGATAAAAATCAGCCATGTAAACTATACTCCTCAGAACTGGGTAAAATACTGTTAATACAAGGTAGTGCTGTAATTTCTTCAACCCAGCCTAGTGGTGCCGGCAATTGAGAATAGCGCGCTTTGTTATAAGTTAATTTAACTGGCTTTTTACTCTCTGGATTGGTAATGATGATGGCGATATCAGCCTCTTCTAGCATTTGCTTATCGTTATCGCTATCCCCTAGCGCAATAATGCTCAGCGCTTTAGTAAACTGCGCATTAAACTGCTGCACTAACCATTGCTGCGCCATGCTTTTATCGGTATTTTTTCCAATGTGAATAAAGCGCCCGCCTACTTTAACTTCGTAGCCGTACACTGTTATTGCATTGATAAATTCGTTAAGTTGCTGCTCATCGCCATGCCAGCAGAGCGGATCTGAGTATTGACGGGTTTGTGCTTGCGTTGCTTGTAGCTGGTTTAATCCTGTCATTTTCATTACCTGCTCACTGGTAAGTTCACTAAACAAACTATATTGGTCGCCGTAGTCTTTTTTTAAGCGTTTTAAATCAGTCCATAAATTGCTAATGGGTGCAGCAAACGAGTAACACCAGTAGCCTTGGTATTCACTGCAGCCAATTGGCCTGAGATTAAAATAATTTTTAGGAATATAAACAGCCGACCCATTTTCAACAATGAAAGGCTGTGAAATATTAAGCGCTTGTTGCAGTGCCACTACTTCACTAAATGTTTTACTGGTATTAAATACCACGGGTACACCGCTGTATTGCAGCTCTTGTAGTAAGGTATCTACCGCATCGGTGTTGTAATCTCTGTGATTGAGCAATGTGCCATCTAAATCGGTAAAAATGATAGGTTGTACAATACTATCGCTTGTAAGCACCATTGCGGTTACATCACGATTACTATCAAGCTCTATAAGTGCATTTGCTTTAGCACTAAGGGTGTTGAGGTTTTCACGCGTGATGCGTTCAAAATGAGAAATAAACCACAATAACTGCTCATTAGTCATAGTGCCTGCGCCCTGCCCTTGTTTGGCAATTAACTTGTGTTCTTGCTCTTGTCGCCACGCAAACACATCATCAAAACTCGGGGCTTTGAGCATAATTGTATAATCGATTTTATCAAAAACGGTTTTATATTCATTGGCTAAACAGCTGTTAATACAGCGACGCCATAACCCTTGTTGATCGTATGATTTTTCTAGCTCGTTAATAGGCTCAACTAGCGTAAAAGGCTGCTGTGGTTCACTGGCTACACACCACCCTTCTAAAATAACAATATCGACCGGCTGACTATTAGTTAACCATTTATTTTTTGCTACGGGTTCATCTTGTTGCTTATCAAAACGCGGCAGCGGTACATTTACTTCTGCATTTAATAAACGGCTAATGGTGTTATCCATCAGCGCAACATCATGTGTACCCGGAACGCCTCTAGTGGCGAATAAACAATGCACATCTTGGGCTAACTGTTGGCGTTTTTGAGTTGATAAATAAAAGTCATCAATAGAGAGCGCAACACAGTTTAGGTGGGTATTTTGGCTAAACCAAGTTACTAAATAATCACCAAGCGTGGTTTTTCCTGAGCCTTGGCAGCCATTAATCGCGACAAATAAAGGGGCTGTTTTTTTACTGGTTAGAATGTCCTGCGCAATAGCAGAAAAATACTGCTCGCTAATATACTGATATTTCAACGGCAGTTGGTGTTTTACTAAAAAAGCATTTATATCCACACTCTTGATCTCCATATAACAATCCCTGAGTCAACTATAGGGTATGACTAAGGAAATGCAGTTACTAGACCAATATTATTTATTGTTACTTTTTAGTAGGTTAAAAAAAGCGCATTTAAAATGCGCTTTTTTGGTGCAATATTTTTAACCACAGTGCAAACTTAACTCTGGTCGCTCTGTGCTTTGGGTAATACTAAGTTTAATACTATGCCTAAAATAGCACATAAGCTCACACCTTCTAGGCTGAACTCACTACTACCTATGTACATACCACCAATACCACAAATTAAAATAAGTGCCACAATACTTAAATTGCGCGGCTCACTTAAGTCATCGCCCGATTTAACTAAGGTGTTTAAGCCAATAACCGCAATAGAGCCAAACAATAAAATCATTATGCCGCCCATTACAGGCACCGGAATGGTTTGCAAACTAGCGCCCATTTTAGCCACAAATGCTAAGCAAATTGCGATAATGGCAGTCCACATCATTACTTTAGGATTAAAGTTTTTAGTAAGCATTACCGCACCAGTTACCTCTGAGTAGGTGGTATTAGGTGGGCCGCCAAATAATGACGCAGCAGACGTGGCTAAACCATCACCAAATAAAGTACGATGTAATCCTGGTTTTTTCAAATAGTCTTTTTTTGTAACTTGGCTAATTGCCATCATATCGCCAATGTGTTCAATAGCGGGCGCAATTGCCACCGGCACCATAAATAATATGGCTTGCCATTTAAACTCTGGCAACACAAAGTTTGGCACAGCTAACCACTGTGCATTACTTACGGCTTCAAACTGCACTATACCCATAAATAACGAAAGCGTGTAACCGGCAACAACACCGGCTAAAATAGGTATTAATTTAAATACCCCCTTACCCCACACGGCAAACACTAAAGTCACGAGCAACGAGAACATAGAGATAATAATAGCGCTGTCGTAAGCAATAATTTGTGTGCCACCATCGCCACTTTTCCCCATCGCCATATTAACCGCTGCTGGCGCAAGCGCTAGACCAATCACCATAATGACTGGGCCTACCACAATTGGCGGCAAAATTTTATGTAAGATTTTTGTGCCTTTAAACTTCACTAATAAACTTAATAGCATATAAGTAAAGCCTGCCGCCATTAAACCACCCATAGTGGCGGGTATGCCCCACATTTGCACTGAGGCAATAATGGGTGCAATAAACGCAAATGACGAGGCTAAAAAAATAGGCACTTGGCCTTTAGTCACAAATTGAAACAACAAAGTACCTAAACCAGCGGTAAACAAGGCTACGCTAGGATCTAGGCCGGTTAAGATAGGCACTAATACCAACGCACCAAATGCAACAAACAGCATTTGGGCACCGGTTAAAATAGTTTTTATAGAAAATATAGAGTTATTTTGCACTGTTAAACCTTAGTAAACCGTACCGAAAATTTTGTCACCTGCATCGCCAAGCCCTGGGATGATGTAACCTTTTTCATTTAAATGGCTATCAACTGAGGCAGTAAAAATCTCAATATCAGGGTGAGCGGCTAATGTTTTTTCAACGCCCTCAGGTGCAGCAACCAGTACAATTACTTTAATTTCTTTACAGCCCGCCTTTTTAAGCATATCAATGGTGGCGATCATAGAACCACCAGTAGCCAGCATTGGGTCAATCACTAAGCTTAAACGCTCATCAATATTACCCACTAGTTTTTCAAAGTAGGGGACTGGCTCAAGCGTTTCTTCGTTACGCTCTAAACCCACTACACTCACTTTAGCCGCTGGAAGTAACGACATTACGCCGTCCATCATACCAAGGCCTGCACGTAAAATTGGCACCACGGTAATTTTTTTACCCTTAATGTGCTCAACTTTAAGTTTATTACCGTCCCAGCCTGTAATTTCGTTATCTTCTAATTCTAGGTTTTTAGTGGCTTCGTAAGTTAATAATGTGCCCACTTCTGAACACAACTCGCGAAAACTTTTCGTGCTAATTCCATGCGCGCGCATTAAACCTAACTTATGTTGAACAAGGGGATGAGAAATAACGTGAATAGCCATAGTAATAAACCTAGTGATAAAAAATTTGACATATTTTATATTAAAACAGGTCGTTTGACTGTTAATTTTAGCCCTGATTTCATAGTTCGTGCCAAAATATTTAATTTAGCCACAACTATAGAGATTTTTGTGTTTATGAGTTGTTACTCGCTAACCAATTATTTACCTGAGCGTGCATGTAGCTGTTAACTTTTTTGTGCTCGGGGCTCCACCCAAGTAAAAAACGATAAAAGTCTGCCCAAGCCACTGGCCATAATTTAGCCCATTGTGTAATAACATCATCAGCATTAATGTGCGGTTGATAGTCGCCTAGTGCTTGCTTTAATTGGCTAAAGTAATAGTCGAGGTAGCTCTGTGCGTGTTTGTGAAGCTCGCAATCATCCATACAACTGGTCATAAAATACATTACATCGACCACCCCAACGCCCTCACCCGCATACTGAAAATCGTAACCAAGAATATGTCCTTGGCTATTTGCTGCAAAGTTAGCTAGCTTGGCATCGCCATGAATCAAGGTTTGATAATCACATTGCTTTAACGCGCTGTTTAAAAGTGATGCAGCCTGTTTAATATCGGACTTTTCAGGTAAGTTATTAAATTCATCTGGGCGTGTACCCAAATGCCAATAGCTTCCTTGCGGCCATAAACCATCAAACTTTGTATTTAAATGAAAGGCATTTAAATGAAAGGCATGAAAATGTGCCAACCACTTTAATATGGCTTTTATATTCTCGGTAGATGCTTGGCTGTACCCGAGCTTTGAAAAATCTTTAAACACCAAGGCAAACTCATCGCCTTTGTTGATTGCTTTAATGCATTCAATAGCTGCCGCTTGCTTGGGCAATTTATGGCTAAATTGCTGATAGAACGTATATTCAACGTGGTAAGAGTCACGCTTCCTGTTAAGCGCAAAATTGCTTTGTATAATTTTAGGATGATTAATGTGATCGGGTACTTTAATCGCTTTAATCACACAGGCTTGCTCATCAAGTTGGCACTTCACAATTTGACCACAGCCACTCCAAAGCGAGGTTAGGGTTTCGCCAATGGCTATACGCTCAAAATGCGGGGTAAGTAACGGAAGATAAAAAGACATAGCCAAATTAGGTTGCTAAATTTTAGTTAGTTTAACATTAGACGGTGTTTTAAATAAAAGGTCTTAAAACAAAGCTCTTCGCGCACAACATGAAATACAGTGTTAATAACCAAACTAACCTGTCGTTTTTTTTGCAATTGCTATGGCAAAGCCTATGCATTATTCATACAGCCTAAAACATAATTTGAAACAATTAAAAGTACAAAATTAAAGATGGTGTCATGTTTAGTTTAGCGTCTTGCACCTTAATCTAGCTAGATCAGAATAATAAAACCAACTGCCTTGAATAGTGCCATGATTAGATTAACCGATGAATGTCTAGTACCCCGGTCCTTCCGAGGGGATATGGTAGGAGTCTAACTGCGGTGAGATCGCAATAAAAGATTACTGCGTGACGTACACCATTTGTGTTTGCCGTAAGCTACTTACTTAACAGACAAAATAAACGAACTTATTTGTTGATTTAGAATTGACCGTTCCTGTATAAAAACGGTCAAAAAGGGTACTGGAGTCTATTGACAGAGTTAAGGTTATATACATTAGCTACGATGTAATTTGAAAAGTACCACTCATTCTCCCCTGACTAAACCCGAGAGGACTATTTTTTGCGTCAGGAACCACATAATTAAGGGTATGTATGACACCGTGCAAAGATACAACTCTTGGATTTTCCGTTTCTTGATAGCTTATCACACACATATACGTTTTATTTTCATCAGAGCTTTTCATGTATAGAATATTTGCAGGATTCACAAGTACAATATATTGATTCGCAGTTGCAACAAAGTGAATAGGCCCTGAACTCTCTTGGTTATATTGGTACTGTATATTGCCTCGTTTAATTGGGTTTACTTGATCACCATTAACTGTCAAGCCAGTCCACTCCCAAATATCTAGCGTTATAGAAAAAAGTCCGTCATTTTCACTTATATTAATATCCGCCATTTTCTTTTCCTCACATTAATCAAAATTAAGTACAAAATGTACAAATAAAGTTTAGGAAAGAAGCGGAAAATAAATATTACAGACTATTACAAATAAGAACAGCTAGGCATTCTAACTCCCAAACGGTGTTAGCCACCGCTTTTCGTGGGTTAGCTTAATTCAAAGCCAGAGCCATAATTAGTTTGTAATAGGAACATATAGAGACAACCACCTTAACTATCTATTGAATCTGTGTCACAAAATTTACTATTAAGCTCTGTAACTAGCTTCTTATCGCTATATATGCTCTAGTTTCAGCTCTAAATAACTAAATAACTAAATAACTAAATAACTAAATAACTAAATAACTAAATAACTAAATAACTAAATAACTAAATAACTAAATAACTAAATAATCATTCTAAAACTAAAATTGACTCGCTCTAGCAAAGAAAGGTGGATATTGTCGATGTGTTCTCGCTTATCTGCGGTATAACACGCTGCTTGCTGTTTATACTGCCTTAAAGCATTGAAAGTACATAATTTGAGATAGGTGTGTGCTTTTGTTTTTAGTGCTTAAAGCGCCTGTTATGTGCAGTTGTTGACCGTTGCTAAACCCAAATCTATATTTGCAACAATATAGCCATACTCTTTCTTAGTTAACTTTGTAGCCTGATATTGTTGCTTAGCTAATTCGTGAGTCCAAGCCTTTTCACATGGGGCTAAGGGAATGGCTGTATCAACCATTAAAAGGTGTTCTTCCTGGATCACGCCGCCTTTTTTAACAATGCTTTTAGCGCAAAGGCTTAAGGCATATTCAACAGCAAATTTATCAACACTTGGCATACCTACAAATTCTACATCACAACCAAGTTTCTCATTCCCTTTAGTATCAATATAATAAAGCTGGCCTGACGTAGTACAACCAGATATAAATAAGATGATAACGAGTAATAAAATATGTCTGATATTCACTTTGTCACCTTGTGCAAATAAGCCCGTATACAGGGCAAAAACGTAACGGCGATTTGGTTAAACTTGGCGAAGCACTAAACTCAATCACTGCGTAGTTTTGATGTTCCAACGAGCTTGCGAGTGCATTGATGGGCTTGTTATTTGCCAGACCTTGAATAGATTGATAGCAAAGGAAACTTACTTTCACCAAAGTTGATGGTTAACGATAGTGTCTCATCTGCTTTGAATGATTGTAAAAACTCCAATGGCGCAATTCGCTGCCCGTCTGCAACGATAGCCATTAGGTGTTTATTAGTTAGACTTCGTCGACCTGATGTCATATTGGTCAAAGTTACTACCGCCCAACGCTCACCAGAATCGTTACTCATTAATACAAAGTTATTTACACTAAAATCACTCTGCTCTGGCTGAATGTTTGATTCGTTTGGAAAGGCCAAATCAAAACTATTAGGTACAACTCTATCAATGGAAAGTACCTCTTCACCCGAATGGGCACAAAATGTAAAAACCAGCAATATCCAAGACATCCTTCTCAACATAAGTTCTCTCCTAATTTCATATAACACCTTACAACAGGTGCTCATGGGAGCGTTTTGGCCGTTGTTTGGCCAACGAGCATTTGTCCCTGCCTGATTGCTTGATACTCATTGAGCCTCCTCCCCAGCATCGCGATTATTCGCTACGCTGAAAAGGCAACCAACCTTACAGGAGAAAGCTCAATGAACTTTTACAATAACATGCATCCATATTATTGTGGAATCGATTTACACGCGCGATTACTTTACGTCTGTATCATTGATAATACAGGACTTATCCTTGTTCACAAGAAAATTAAAGATGACCCAGAAGCACTACTAAAACTACTTAAACCGTATACCGGTGACATTGTGGTTGGCGTAGAATGCATGCATTGCTGGTATTGGGTCGCTGACTTTTGTAAAGAACACACTATCGACTTTATTCTCGGTCATGCGTTATATATGAAGGCGATTCATGGCGGTAAAGCCAAAAACGATAAAATAGATTCATATAAAATTGCCAAACTCATCCGAGGGGGAAACTTCCCACTTGCTTATGTGTATGACAAAGATATGCGTGCTACGCGCGACTTATTACGCCGAAGAACTAAAATTGTTCGCCACGGGGCTGATTTAAAAGCCCATGTCGCCAATACCGCCAGCCAGTACAATTTACCTGCCCACAACGTGAATTTAAAGAACGTCTGCGACAGAGAAAAGATGCGCTATTACTTCCCTGACCCCGTTGTGCAACGATCTATTAATTTAAATATGGCCATACTCGATTGCTATCACAATGAGCTTAAGCCTTTAGAGCATTATATTGAACAAATGGCCAAGCAACACAACCCTGTCCACCTTAATATCTTGCAAACAATTAGTGGTATAGGCCGCATTCTCGCACTTACCATTATCTATGAAATTGGTGACATCAATCGTTTTTCAAGCGTACAAAAGTTCGCTTCATATAGTCGGTTAGTCAAATGTAAAGCAGAGTCTGCCGGCAAAACCTATGGCACCCAAGGTAACAAAATTGGCAATGCACATCTAAAATGGGCGTTCTCCGAAGCCGCTGTATTGCTGCTGCGTCACAATCATAACGCCAACAAATACCTCGAAAAACTACAAAAACGAATGAGCAAAGCCAAAGCACTGTCAGCGCTTGCGCATAAGCTTGGTCGCTGTGTTTATTATATGCTTAAAAAAGAGACGGTATTCGATGAAGCAAAATTCTTAAAGAGTTAGTCACGGTACTGAGTGAGCTGAACATCTAACTGGATATAAGGCTGAGCATCAATCAATTGGGTGAGTTAATAACCAAAAAGGTTTAACCTAATTATATGCCTACAGACCGAAGCCACTTGTCTTGATTAGACGCTCAGTACGCGTGCATTAATACAATAAACAAAGTCGCTTACACCTGACTTGAGCCTGAAACTAACTGGATCATAATGATGCAACCAGCCGCCTTGAATAGTGCCATGATGAGGTTAACCGATGAATGTCTAGTGCCCCAGCAACCCCAAAAGGATATGGGAAAAACCTGGCTGCGATGAGATCGCAATAAGAGAGCCTCTATATGTGTTTGCCGTAAGCTACTTGCTTAACAGCCGTATCGACAGACGAAGTAAACGAATTTGTTTATTGGTTTAGAATTGACCGTCAATTTATAAAAACGGTCAAAAAGAACACTAATGCCTATTGACAGAGTTAAGGCTCATATGTGTTATGCGCTACTGCCTATTAATTCAGATACTGTAACAAAGCGATAACCTTTATCTTTTAACTGCTGAACAATTAAAGGTACCGCAGCCATTGAATTACCTCTAGATTTAAACATTACATGTAAAAGAATAATTGACCCTGGCTTAGTATTTTGGACAACGTAATCGGATATATCACTTGCACTAGCATTTTTATCTAAATAAGTTTCAGGCTCCACATCCCACGTAACGGTAGTTATATTATTATTATTTAGATAATAAGGTAGCGAAAACAATTTTTTACCATAAGGTGGTCTAAAATGTATTTCACCTTTATAACCTGCCTCTGTAATTAACTCATTAGTTTTTTCTAGCTCATCTGCAACAAAGTTATAACTTTTCAAAACCATACGTTGATGAGTATATGAATGGTTTCCAACTTCATGACCTTTATCAATGATATTTTTTGTTTCTTGAATGTTTTCTTCTATAGCTTTGCCGACTAGGTAAAATGTAGCTTTAATTTCTGATTCATCTAGGATTTGGAGAATTTCTTTTGTTTTAAGTCTAGTCGGACCATCATCAAAAGTTAATGCGACTACTTTTTCAGTTGTTTCTACTCGATCTATAAGGTTACCAAAAAATTGAAATTTTTCATTCTTACTCAGCTGCCATAAAGCAATAAATATGATCAGCACTAATGCTGATAGTTTGATTATTTTACTCATGCAGACTCCATTTGCGCATAACAATTTTATAGTGTGCTCATCGCGCATATCTCTGCCAGCGCCCCACTAATATATTTATTAATTTCTTTTTAACAAATAAGTTAACACATTGCTAACTTTAAACTTTTAGTCAGGCTGTTCTTTTAATACAGTGCAGAAAAGAGGAAAGCGTCCTCATTTCTTGGCTTTGGAAGAAAACACCAAAAATGCCACGTGTTGCGAATCTGCTTAAATTGTTTGTTATGTTCGAAGTTTAACGGCTGTACCAAACACTAATATTTCTGATGCCCCATCAGTAACTGAGCTAGTTGTAAATCGTATTCCTACTATTGCATCGGCATTTAACTTTTTTGCATCTTCTATTAATCGTTCTAACGCTACATTTCGAGCTTCCATCAACATCTCGGTATAGCCTTTGAGTTCGCCGCCCACTATTCCTTTTAAACCAGCCATGATATCTCGACCAACATGTTTAGACTGAACCATGTTGCCATTAACTATGCCCAATACAGCTTCGATTTCCTTGCCAGGAACAGTTTCCGTTGTCGTATAAATCATAATTTTTCCCTAAAACATAACAGCTTATTAAACACCACTTTGGGGGTTATAACCTTCAAAACGGCGTATATTACATACGCTTAATAATTCCACTAAACAACTCTAATGTAAACAAGTAATTACGTAGGTTATTTACCACCCATTGTTAAAACACACTAAAACAACGTTTAATAATGTTCTGTACCATCAAATTAGTCGTAATTAGTTATGAGCTTAAATCACACCCATAAAAAAGCCCCGCTTGATGTTACTCAAGCAGGACTCCACACTAATTTTGTATCAATAAAAGCGCCTAAACTGCAGGCGCTTTGCATTATTGAATTTTATTGGTTAACCACGCTTTTAAGCGGATTAACTGGCTGTGCGTTGTCGTCTAGGATGTTCATATCGAAGTCGAACTCATCAACACGAATCGCTTTTTCACGCTTTTTGTTGTAATCACTTAACTGAACAAATTCAGCGTCGTTAATTACTTTTGCAGCAAGTGCATTTTCAAGCGTGATTGAAAAACGCGTACCCGGCTTAAAGGTTTTAGCACGTAGCGCTTTTTTCACTTTAGCTAATAGCTCAAGTGACGCCATTTTAGCTTTGTAAGCTTGCTCATTGATGTGATGACCATCACCTTCAATTGGCTTAACTAAATGTGTGATTTGCGCTTTAAATGCCGTATCAAGCTGAGCTTGTTTTGCTAATTCACGAATTAAATCATCGCTAATTTTTGGCATTTTAGTTGAGTAGTTCATAGTAATGAAACGAATGAACTTACGAGTACCACTTGCAGGGAAGTTGTCTAAGAACTTGTGCAATGCTTCTTCTGCACTTTGTAGTGCAAAACGAGTCGCATAATGGAAGTATGGAGCCGCTTGCTCACGCTCGCTGCTTGCTACTTTTTGCTCGTAATACTTAATAGATGCCATAGCTGCATACAAGAAGCTCATTACATCGCCTAAACGTGCTGAAAGCATTTCAGCTTGCTTTAATTTACCGCCAAGTACTAGTAACGAGAAGTCAGCATATACAGCTAATTTAGCTGATAATTTATGTACTGCTTTTTCGTAGTCACGTACTTCTGGTAACGCAGAGTTTGCGCCAGCTGTGAATGGTAGTACACCTAAGCGGAATGCACGTAAGCTATTTGCTGTGCTGTAACCAACCGTTTTACGTAAAATACCGTTAAATTCTGCATCTGCGTTTTTGTCATCGCTGTGGATAGACTCAACCATAGATTGTAAGTATGGGTGACAACGCATAACACCTTGACCAAAGATCATCAGGTTACGAGTAAGAATGTTCGCGCCCTCTACCGTAATGGCAATTGGCTGCGCCACATAACCACTAGCAAGCGTATTTTGAGGACCGTTCTGAATTGCTTTACCCGCTTGAATATCCATTGCTGAGTCAAGCACATCACGGCCAAGCTCTGTCATATGGTATTTAGCGATTGCAGTCACTACCGATGGCTTTAAGCCCATGCCTAAACCTTCAGTTGTGAGTACTCGCATTGCTTCTTGTAGGTATGTTTTACCTGCAATATCAGCTAACTTTTCTTGAATACCTTCAAATTGACCAATTGATAAACCAAACTGTTCACGCACTGCTGCGTACTCAGAAGCTGATTTAAATGCAACTTGTGCTGTACTTACACCCAATGCTGGTAATGAAATACCACGACCTGCGCCTAAACAGCTAACTAGCATTTGCCAACCGCGACCGATGTTTTTCTGACCACCGATAATAAAGTCCATTGGTACAAATACCTTGTTACCACGTGTAGTACCGTTGTAAAAACGGATACCCATAGGATCATGACGGTTACCAAGTTCTACACCAGGGTGCTCTTTTGGAATAAGTGCACAAGTAATACCTAGGTTTTCTTTGCCACCTAGTAGACCATCTGGATCAACTACTTTAAACGCTAAACCAAGTACAGTAGCAATTGGCGCGAGTGTAATGTAGCGCTTGTCCCATGTAATTTCTAGGCCAAGTACTTCTTCGCCGTTGTACATGCCTTTAGTAACAGTACCTACATCAGGAATACCGCCTGCATCAGAACCTGCTTCTGGGCTGGTTAATGCAAAACATGGAATGTCTGTACCATTTGCTAAACGTGGTAAGTAATGTGCCTGTTGCTCCTCTGTACCAAAGTGAAGTAGTAACTCACCTGGGCCTAACGAGTTTGGTACCATTACAGTTACCGCAACCGCTGAACTCTTAGTCGCAATAGTACCTACAATTGTTGAGTTAGCGTATGGGCTGAACTCTAAACCGCCAAACGATTTAGGGATGATCAGCGAGAAGAAACGCTCTTTTTTCAAAAACTCTAAAATGTCGTTTGGTAAATGAATACCATTTTGAATGACTGAATCATCAATCATGCCTAGTAGTTCTTGTACTGGACCGTCTAGAAACGCTTGTTCGTCTGCGGTTAATTTTGCCGCAGGTACATCGCGTAGCGCGCTAAAATCTGGTTTACCTTGGTAGATAGACCCTTCTAGCCATACATCGCCAGCGTCTAGCGCTTCTTGCTCAGTAACTGAAATACTTGGTAATACTTTTTTTAATTTTGTACGTAAACTCATAACGAACTCATCCGACCAGATAAATAATACCTACATTACGTCATAAAAATCGGTTTAGATCAATTACTCTATTCAATTAATTAACAGTTTTTTCAATTTATTTTCTTTACCTGAACGTAAACTGTTGAAATAAAAAGGCTTACACATGTACGCTGAATTATTATTTTTTTGTTAAAAATTTAATAATTCTGGTTGTTGGCGCCGCAAATACGGATTTGGTAATAAAGTAGAAACAAAAAAGCGCAGCCTAAAATTAGGCTGCGCTTTTTAAATATGGGAATGTGAGTAAACCTAGCTTATTTTAACCACTTGTTTACCTGTAAAACCACCTGCTAACTGGTTGTTTAATGCGCTAGAAACAGCCTTTGCGTTAAAATCAACAGCTAATACTTCTGGAGGAATTATTTCGCCATTAGAGACCGTTTCAAGCAACAAATTACCCATAAAACTCATGCGCTGCTGCGCGCATAGGCTATTGGCTAACCACGCGCCACCTAAGGATACAATACTAATATTGGGTGCTCTACGGTACATTAGCTGCTGTTCAAAATTAGGTAGTGGATTTAAACAAGCAATACGACCACAAAAACGCATTAGCTCGATATTTTGAATGGTCGATTCCCCACCCATAATATCAATAACGGCATCAAATCCTTGTGGGCCAAGCTCTCGGCGAATTTTGTCACATAAGGCTTTGTCATTGTAATCAAAGACTACATCAGCCCCTAGCTGCTTAACCAATTTGTGGTTACGCTTGGAGGCGGTTGTAAATACATCGGCACCACGCTGCTTTGCAAATTGAATAGCAAATTGACCTACAGCACCAGCCCCGCCTTCAACAAAGAGGGTATCGCCTTCAGTTACGGCTAATTTATCTAAGCTGATAAGCGCTGCCATTCCGGCGCAGGGCAAAGTAGCAGCCTTATCACTGGCTAATTGCTGCGGAATGATAGACACTGCATAATTAGGCACTTTTGCGTATTCGCTCAATATCCCTTGCTCACCAATACTGGCGTGCCACATTACACGCTCACCCACGCCAGGAAATACGCCTTTACCCGCTTTAACCACTACACCCACTGCATCCAAGCCTAAAACATGCGGATACTGCCATAAACAAAAGCCAGATTTAGCAAATTGCGCATCCACCGGATTTAAACCAACATACTCCACTTTTACTAACAGCTCATTACCTGTGCATTGAGGCACAGGTAATTGAATATCCGTTAAGTGAATATCCTCATTAGGCTCTATTAAGGCAATAGCCTGCATAGATGAAGGAATAGTATCTGGGTTTGTAACTACAGTATTAGGCATCAAAAACTCTACTAGTTAGTATTACTTAACGCGTAACTCCATCGTCCATTAAATGACTGGTAAGCATTTACCTTAGCCAGTAACGATGAAATAGTTGAATCAACAGCATTTTCTTGTGCTATTAAAACATCCTGACGTGCATCTAACAACTCTAAGTAAGGAATTTGCCCTTCTTCATACATTGCTTGTGCTTGTAAAAATGCATTATTAGCAAACTGATACCGCTGCTCAGCAAAACGCGATTGCTGTGCTTGATTGACCAAGTATTGCAATGAAAGTTCACCCTCGTTAATGGCTTTTAAAACCACTTGTTGATAGTCAGTATAAGCAGCTTGACTTAAAAACTGCTGCGCATAACGCTGAGCCAACAACGCAGGATAACTTAATAAAGACCATTGTACTTGCGGCGCAACTTGCCACTGTTGCTGAGTATCGCTAAAACCATTACTGCCTAAACTTAGCACGCCTGCAAAACCACTTAAGCTGATATCTGGCAATAAAGCTTTGCTGGCTGCCACACTTAAACTATTTGCTTGGCTAAAGTCATATAATGCTCGGCTAATATCGGGTCTAAGTGCAATCGCTTGATTAGGCTTTGCTAATGACACTTGAAATGCCTTGCTCAATATAGCGCGTTCATCATCAATACTCAGTGATTGCGTTGGTTGTGCACTTAATACTGCTAGCGTAGATAAGTCACGAAACTTAGCATATTCAATCGCTGGAATAAGCGCTTGTTGCTGCCTAAGTTGCGCCATGGTGCGGTTTAAATCAAGCTCATTTGCCACACCTTCATCTACTTGTGCCTGCAGCACTTGAATGCTTTGTTCAAGTGCTTCTATTTGCATTTCAATAATTTGTTGCTTTTGCAGGTTACCCTGATAGCTAGCAAACCCTTTAACCACAGATGACACAACTTCAATTTGTAATAACCTAACTTGCTCGGCTTGGCTCATAGCTTGTGAATTTGCGGCATCAACGAGTGCAGTAATTCGGCCAAATAAATCGAGCTGCCAATCAAGTGCTACATTCGCACTTGATTGTCGGCTATTGGTATCGCCTAATCCACTTCGCTTAGCTCCAACCGCAACACCGCCTTGCGGTAAGTATTGTGCTTGTTGTTCGCCAATACGTGCCAACGCACTTTTGAGCACCAGCTGACTCGTTTGTAAGTCGTAGTTATTAGCCAAAGCATTGCTAACAAGCTGGTTTAATTGCGCTGAGCCGAGCTTGTGCCACCAATTTTGCTCATCTTCACCAACATACTGATCAGCCGATATTGCTTGGGCAACAAACTTGTTTACTTGTTGTTGCTCAACTGCTGTATCTATTTTGCTCGCACAGCCAGATAACACTGCAATTGCTAACACAGAGCCTAAAAATGCCGGCATCTTAAATTGATTTAAATGTAATTTAGTCATTTAAAGACTCCTCAGCGCGCTGCTTTTTTACCACCAGCATATAAAACACTGGCGTAAATAATAACCCAAATACAGTCACGCCAATCATACCTGAGAATACTGCGTTACCCATTGCATGACGCATTTCAGCACCGGCACCGGTTGCCAACACTAACGGTATAACACCCGCAGTAAAGGCAATTGAGGTCATTAAAATAGGACGTAAACGCATACGACACGCTGCCAACATAGCCTCAAGGTGCGATAATCCGGTATCGTGTTTATCTTTGGCAAATTCCACCATTAAAATGGCGTTTTTAGAGGCCAGTGCCACCAATACAATTAATGCTATTTGGGTAAATATATTGTTGTCTGAGCCTACCAACCACACCCCTAATAACGCTGAGAAAATAGTCATAGGTACAATTAAAATAATGGCCAGTGGTAACCGTAGGCTTTCATACTGTGCTGCCAATACCATAAACACAAGCAATACCACCAGTGGAAACACGTACACCATAGTATTACCGGCAAGTACTTGCTGATACGTTACCTCAGTCCACTCATATTCTATACCTGTAGGTAGCGTTTTCGCCAGTACAGCTTCAATCGCTGTTTGCGCTTGGTCTGAGCTGTAACCTGGTGCTGGGCTGCCGTTAAGTTCAGCACTTGGGTAACCGTTGTAGTGCATAACACGATCTGGGCCTATAGTTGGCGTTACCGTAAGCACTGAGCCTAGTGGCACCATGTTACCTGCACGATTACGTACTTTTAGGTTTAGTATTTGCTCTGGGTCCACCCTAAATTCAGCATCTGCTTGGGCATTAACTTGGTAAGTACGACCAAACATATTAAAGTCGTTTACATACACTGAGCCTAAATATATCTGTAATGAGTTAAATACTTCATCAAGCGCAATACCTTGGATAAGTGCTTGTTCGCGGTCAATATCAATATCCATTTGCGGTACTTGAATTCTAAAGCTTGAATACAGCCCCATTAACGCCGGATCTTTTTGCGCCGCCGCAATCACTGATTGCAAGCTATTAAATAATGCTTCAAAGCCTTTGTTAGCTCTATCCTCAATTTGCAGTTTAAAACCACCGGTGGTGCCTAAGCCTTGAATTGGCGGTGGCGGAAATACAGCAACAAACGCTTCATCAATTGCCGCAAAACGTTGGTTTAACTGCGCAGCAATGGCCGATGCTGACATACTCGGATCGGTTCGCTCTGCAAAAGGCGCCAGTGGTGTAAACACAATGCCGCTGTTAGGGCTATTAGTAAACCCATTTACAGATAGGCCAGGAAACGCCACGGTGTTTGCAACCCCAGGAACCTCTAGCGCTATTTGCTGCATTTGTTTTACTACCGCTTCGGTTCTGTCTAAGCTTGCTGCATCTGGTAGCTGCGCAATGGCAACTAAATATTGCTTATCTTGCTGTGGAATAAAGCCACCAGGTACCGCGTCAAACAACTTAATCGTGCCGCCAACTAAAGCAACATAGGCAACCATAACCACCACGCTCATACGAATAAGTTTTTGTACTAGTTTTTCATACCCAGTTGCACCACGATTAAACAGTCGGTTAAATGGCTTGAATAACCAGCGACCAAATAACTTATCTAATAAGCGGGTAAACGCATCAGGCTTTGCGTCGTGCGATTTTAACAATAAGGCTGCTAGCGCCGGTGACAATGTCAGTGAGTTAAACGCTGAAATAACCGTTGAAATAGTAATGGTTAAAGCAAATTGTTTATAAAACTGCCCTGAAAGTCCTGTAATGAAGGCGGTTGGAATAAATACCGCACACAAAACCAATGCAATCGCAATAATTGGGCCGGTTACCTCTGTCATTGCAACACGTGTTGCTTCAAGCGGCGATAAACCGTTTTCTATATTTCGCTCAACATTTTCTACAACTACAATCGCATCATCAACCACAATACCTATAGCCAGTACTAAACCAAATAGCGATAAGGTATTAATAGAAACACCAAGCCACTGCATTACAGCAAAGGTACCAATGAGTGAAACTGGCACAGCTATAAGCGGAATAATTGACGCGCGCCACGTTTGTAAAAATACAATAACTACAATAACAACCAATGCGATTGCTTCAAGCAAAGTGGCTATTACCGCATCAATTGAACCACGAACAAATACCGTTGGATCATAAACAATGTCGTATTCAACCCCTTCAGGAAAATCTTTCGATAAACGTGCCATGGTTTCACGCACCTGATCTGAAAGCTCAATGGCATTTGACCCTGGGCGTTGAAATATGGGCATTGCCAATGCGGGTTGATTATCAAGTTCAGCACGCAGTGAGTATGAGTCTTGACCTAAGTCAACACGCGCCACATCTGACAAACGCGTAAGTTGCCCTTGCTCACCTACTTTAATAATAACCTGCTTAAATTCTTCAATGCTATTTAGGCGGCCTTTCACGTTTAATAAAATTTGAAATTGGCTATCGTTAGAGATTGGTTGAGCACCTAAGCTACCCGCTGCAACTTGCTGATTTTGAGAGCGCAAAGCAGCCACAACATCGGTTGCTGTAAGCTCACGTGCTGCTAATGCATCTGGATTTAACCACACACGCATAGCATATTTACCACCACCAAATAACTGAATATCACCCACGCCAGGTAAACGTGCTATTTCATCTTTAATGTTTAAATCGGCATAATTTGATAAATACGCCGTATCATGGCTGTTCTGGGGTGAATATAAATGCACCACCATGGTTAAATCGGGTGATGACTTTTCAGCTACTACCCCTAAACGCTGCACCTCTTGTGGTAGGCGCGGTAATGCACTATTTACTCGGTTTTGCACTTGTACTTGAGCACGGTCTAAATCCGTCCCTAAGGCAAATGTTACCGTTAAGGTCATGCGCCCGTCACTGGTTGCTTGTGAAAACATGTATAGCATGTTTTCAGTGCCGTTTATTTCTTGCTCAAGCGGCGTTGCCACAGTTTGTGCAATAACCGTTGGGTTTGCGCCCGGGTAACTGGCTGTTACAACCACTGTGGGTGGCACAACTTCTGGGTATTCACTAACTGGCAACTGAAATAAAGAAATGCCACCCGCAATCAAAATAATCAGCGACAGCATAGCCGCAAAAATCGGTCGCTGGATAAAAAAGTGTGAAAATTTCATTTAATAACCTTATTGCTTAGCAACTAAATCGGCAGGGTTAGCAGAGAGTGTAAATGCCACACCTTGGGTATTAATTGTCACTTTATTAGGTGATATTGGCATGCCAGGGCCTACGCGAGCAGGGCCATTTACGGCAATCACATCACCCTGTTCAAGCCCAGAGGTAATGGCACGTAATGCGCCATAGCGCTCACCTACAGTAACTAATTTATATTGCAGTACATTATTTTCGCCTACAGTTAGCACAAAGCGGTTTTTTAAGTCAGTACCAATGGCTCTATCTGGAATAATGACGGTTTCGCGTATTGCATTGGCAGCCAATTTAATTCGTGCAAAAGAGCCTGAGCGTAACTCGTTACTACGATCTTCAAATACAGCTCGAACACGTAATGTGCCAGTAGATGCATTAATTTGATTGTCTATAAAGTTGATGTGACCATTGTAATTAAAATCACTCTGCCCTACTTTTTGCATAACAACAGGTTGTTTAGTCGCTGCAGTGACTTCATCGAATGCATTGTTCCAAGTACGTTCATCGACATCAAAGTAAGCATACATTTTGTCATTAGAAACAATTGAAGTGAGTACACTTTGCCCGGCAAGTACGTTGTTACCTTTAGTGATGTTTGCGCGAGAGATAATTCCATCAATAGGTGAAACCACAGAGGTAAACTCTAAATCAAGCTCAGCGGCTTTAAGCTGCGCTTTTAGTGCGGCAAGTTGTGCTTCACGCTGACGTAACGTTGAGGTACGTGCTTGCGCTTGCTCAGTAGAAATTGCTTTACGCTCAGTTAGACGCACTGCACGTGATGCTTCGCTTTTTGCTTGTTCAAGAGCCGCTTGTGCACTTTTAACCTGAGCTTGTAAACTAGCTACCGTGGCTCTAAATGAACGATCATCAAGGCGAAATAACACATCTCCTTGTTTTACAGCATCCCCTTCTTTAAATTCAATTTGCTCAATAATGCCTGATACGCGCGGCATTAATGCCACTTTTTGCGGTGACTCTAAGCGCGTTGTATAGGTATGCCAACTTTGCACAGGCTTAACCAGGACTTGGGCTACATCAATAGCTTGGTATTGTTGTGCGGGTGCTGACTGTGCTGTACTTTCCTCAGCACAACCAGTTAGAGTAATTAATGCAACAGATAAGGCTGTAGCAACTAAGTGTTTGTTCATAACGACGCTCCTGTTAATTAGGTGATACATAATACGGAACATGCTTGTTGACAAAAACAATAGATTTTTAAATTCATTAGTGCCAAAATGGCATCAAAGTGACACTATGGTGCAATAATGGATACAACGAGCCGACTCTTAATGCTGCTTGAAGTGGTTGAGCAGGGATCATTTGCTAAAGCTGCTGAAATACGCAACATTGATCGTTCCGTGATCTCTAAACAAATTAGTCGTTTAGAAGATGAGCTAGGGGTGAGGCTATTAAATCGAACCACTCGTTCGTTTTCACTCACCGCAGCAGGTGCTGAAATGATAAAAAAAGCGGACGAGCTGCGAAGCCTACTCGGCGATACCCTGCGTATGGCAGAGAATTATCACTTAGAACCTCGTGGCGTATTAAAAATCACCTCATCTACTTTAATCGGTCGGCGTTATTTACAGCCTGTTATTAACGATTTTCAAAAGCGTTTTCCGCAAGTTGAAGTAGAGTTGCGTTTAGATGATCGGCTTGTGGATATTGTCTCTGAAGGATTTGATTTGGCATTTAGAGTGGGTGAGCCAAAGGACTCCTCTTTAATTGCTCGAAAGATTGCGCGTAATCGTTTATTACTTTTAGCTTCACCTGCATTTATTGAAACCTATGGAATGCCGAAAAACATAACCGATTTAGCACAATTACCTGCTGCTAGTTACGCAAGCAGTTCCCTGCGAGTTGAGGGAGTAAGTTACTACAACCACCTTGGTGAACAATGTGAACAAAAAATTAAAAGTGTATTTAGAGCCAATGATGCTGAAGCACTATTAATGAAAACACTCTCTGGAACCACTTACGTTTTAGCCCCCGCGTTTATATTAGATAAAGAAGTGATTGATGGACAACTGGTGCCTTTATTGACGGATCTTAAATTAATGGAGCACAGTGCCATGTATGCGGTATACCCACATCGTGATTTACCGGTAAGAACCCGGTTATTTTTTGATGCCGTACGCGAATATATTGGTAAAGAAAGACCGATTTGGGAAAACAGTATTCCTGACTTTGAACAAATGTATTAGCCGCTATAAGACTTAAGCCAGCGCTAAAATATCAGTGCAAACCCCGTTACGGCCAGTCTCTTTGGCTTTATAAAGCTGCTTATCGGCCAAGTCTATTAGTTCGCTTAGGCTTTGTTGCTGGTATTGTACAACGCCTAAACTGGCGGTTAACTTTATGGTTTCACCATTAGCGATTATGTGCTTATTTTGTATTGAAAGTCTTAATTTTTCAGCCATAGCCAAAGCTGCTTGCGGACTATCAAAGTTGCTCATTAGTGAAAACTCTTCACCTCCGACTCTAAACACATACCCTTTTGCAAAAGTGCCGCGCAATAATGTAGCTAGCTCAACCAGCACTTTATCGCCAACATCGTGCCCATACTGATCATTAATTTGTTTAAAGTAATCTAAATCGAGTAAAAATAAGTAAAGCTGTGATTTATCTTTGATCTCTACCTCAAAAAACTGGTTCATTGATAAACGATTACCAGCCCCAGTAAGGGGATCGAGTAACGCTAAATTTTTCAAACGTTTCGAAAAGTCAGCTCTATTACCTTCAAAAACATGAGATATAGCCCATATGCTTATATATACGAATAATAAGTTAAGCCCTATGTTAAAAGCTGAAAACGATGAATGTGGCAGTTTTTGAGATAACACCACCAGCTGTAAAACAAGTAATGCCGCAGATAAAAACAACCCGTAACGCCTGCCAAATAGTAAGTAATAAAGAATAGGTAAAATAAATGTCCACAAAAACAGGCCGTTGTTAGAGGGGGCTAAATAGGTGCCGCATAACACAATTAAAGAGATGGTTAAGCACATGGTAGTGGCATGCCAGCGCTTAGGGTAATGTTTTTGCGAGTGCTTAAATATATATAAGCATAACAAAGAAAAGCCGACTTCGAGACCACCAACAAGGGGTAAATTGTTCACCAATAAGTTGAATACAGCAAATACCAACGACAAAAAACCAAAACAAATACACATCCACTTAAGAACGTGCTTACGTAGCGTTTTTGTACTATTAAGTGCTGCTATATCCATGGATAACTTAAAATATTTTTGATAGCTTATGTTAACAATGAAATGCAAAAATCACAATTTTAAGCTTAAACAATTCAGAAAAAACAAGCCAAAAGAATTAGTAAAACGTTTATTCCATAATCAATTCATTAACAGTACCCACTAAATCTGCGAATTCTTCATCAACATGCGATAACTGTTTAGGGCTCAGCGTTTTGTTTAACTTGAGTAGCAATTGCGCATAAGCTTTTAAGTTTTGTTCATTAAGCTCAAGCAGCTCATTACTCATATACTGTTCACGCTCTATAATAATGATGCGTAATTGCTGAGTAAATTCAGCCTCGCTAAGTGTTTGCTGGGTAAAAAGAGCTTCAAGTCCAGCTAAACGAGCTAGTTTGTAGTCGTACCATAAATTTCTAGTACTAGTATGCGCACTGTTAGCTTGTGATATGAGCGTTTGCTGCTCAGAAGTGAGTTTGCCAAGCCACTGCTTGTAGTAATCTAGTTGTCTCTCTAAGCGTTGTTGTTGGTGCTCGTCTTGAGTTAATGAGGCATGCTCTTGGATTTCATCATTAATTTGCTCGCGAATATTTTTTACCATTTCACTGCGCTGTGACGGGGTTAAGGTCAGCGCTAACTCAATTAAAGGCTCGCTGGTATGCAACAGTAAGTTTCGCCAATGCTGCTTAACTTGGGTTATTTTATCCATCAACTGCGCAGTATCGGCTTCATTGTTTAGCAATTGTCTTAGGTCGAGTAAATCGGCTTTATATTTTGGTAATTCAACTTCACGATGCCAATCTCGGGTATCGTTAATAATCGCTTTTAACTGCTTAGATTGGCTTTTATTAAGATCAACGTAATCATCAATCCAAAATGACGATAACCAACCTAGGTTGTTATAGGCAAATGACGTTGAACAGCTGGCAATAAATAACAAACTGGTTATAAAAATAATTTTACTTAGTTTTATATTTTTTAAATTATTTAACATGAAAAGACCCCGTTGTATGATGCTTTGGTTGCCAAAAATCATCATAAGTAATTATGTAAGCTACTGCTTGCTTTTATTTTTTTCATTTTTCTATAGAATCGCAAGCTAACGCAATTTATATCATAGCTATGTGCTTAAGTTTAGAATTTTTGAGCTATAGTTAAAACTACTTGTTAATACGTTTGTATATCTAACTTATAAACGTTGGCGTTATTGATTTAGCTCATAATTTATTACCTACTCGAGTAATAAGTAAATGATTAACCGTTATGATGCTTACCGACAACGATAACTAATTTGGAGACATGCATATGTCACAGTCTAATTTAAAAGCAATGTTCTTTGCGGGCATTATACTTGCTACACCTTATGCTTATGCAGGGCTTGAGGAAGGCATAATAGCTGCAAACGCAGGTCAATTTGAGGAAGCACTAAAAGAGTTTAATTATCTTGCAGACAAAGGCTATGCCCCAGGTATTTACGAACTAGGTAAGTTATACGAGGGCGGACATGGAGTTACTCGCGACTACTACAAAGCAGCTGAACTTTACCAACAAGCAGTTAAAAAAAATCATGTAGATTCAATGTTTGCACTTGCGGTTTTGTATGACGAAGGCAATGGCGTAAAGTTAGACAAACAAATGGCTATTAGCTTATTTGAGAAAGCAGCCAATAAAAACCTTCCTGCAGCACAGTATAATTTAGGGGTAATGTACGCCAACGGCGATGGCGTGAGCCAAGATTATAAAGCCGCCAGAACATGGTATGAAAAAGCCGCCGCAAATAATTACACGCTTGCACAATTTAATTTAGCCTTGATGTATTTTGAAGGCTTAGGAATGCCAAAAAACCTTGAAATGTCGTATGTATGGAATACCATTGCTGAGTACAACGGTAACATGCAAGCTAGCCACAGTCGTAAACTTGATGAACGCACTATGCTCCCTAAAGAAGTCGCTGAAGCTAAAGAAAAAGCCGATGCTATTTATAATAAAATTTTAGCAGGTACTTACGCCGGTGAAGGGCGAATGTTTTAAGCAAATAAAATAACTAAAAAAGCTGAATGAAGTGATTCATTCAGCTTTTTTGTTTTAAATACTAAAGGCTATTTTACATAAAGCCACTTTAGCACTTTGATCAGTAATTTATTTTGTTTGAGTAATAAACCTATACGTGGGTTAATTGAACCTGATACTAAAGTGTTTCTTGCGTGGCTAAAGGTTAAAAAGCCCTCTTTGCCATGATAATGCCCCATACCAGAGTGACCAACCCCACCAAACGGCACATCATCGGCAGCTACTTGAATTAGGGTGTCGTTAACTGCAACGGTCCCACTAATTGTCTGCCTCATTATGTGTGCTTGTGCTTGCTTATCTTGCCCTAGTATATAGAGCGCTAATGGATGATGGCGCAATTGAATATAATTGAGCGCATCATCTAATTTGTCATAACTCATTATCGGTAAAATAGGCCCAAATAACTCTTCTTGCATTAATTGCATCTCATCTGTGACGTGCGTCACAATATGCAGACCCATCCGGTGTTTTTCAGCATCTTGTTGATTTTGCTCAAGCGGCTTTGTTATTTTAGCGCCTTGCTGTTGCGCTTGCTCTAAATAACCTAGCAGACGTTGATAGTGAGCAGGACTAATAATAGAGGTCAGGTTTTTACCTTCAACACCTTGTTTAAAATGCTTTTTATAAAGTGTACACAAAGCTTTAATAAACTGATGTTCTAATGCTTTAGGAACAAATACGTAGTCAGGAGCCACACATATCTGCCCTGCATTGGCCATCTTTCCAAATAATAAAGCACTCGCGGCTTTATTTACGTCCGCATTTTCTAAAACAATGACTGGCGATTTTCCACCCAGCTCTAAGGTTACCGGGGTTAAGTTTTTACTCGCTGCACCCATCACCAACTTACCAACCGCTGTCGAGCCAGTAAATAATAAGTGTGCAAACGGTAATGATGAGAACTCGCTCGCTACTTCACTGCCCCCTTGAATAATGCTGCAGTGTTGGCTTAATTCTCCTGCAAACAGTTTTTCAAGTACCGCATTGGTATTAGGCGTAAACTCACTGAGCTTTAGCATCACTCTATTACCCGCGGCAAGAGCGGTAATAACAGGCACAATGGCTAATTGAATAGGATAGTTCCACGGAGCAATCACACCCACCACGCCAATAGGCTGATAGGTTACACTTACTTTTGAGGGCCATAAGCTCAAACCAGGGCTACGATGACTAGGCTTAGACCAGCGAGGGAGCTTTTTAATAATATGTGCAAGCCCCTGCATAGTGGGCAAAATATCCCCCACTAAAGTATCAAACGCGGTTCGATAGCCAAAATCTTTAGATACCGCCGCAATTAAGTCTTGCTCTAACGTTACAATGTTAGCGCGTATTTGCTTGAGTAAAGCTATACGTTGCTCAATGGGTAAATAAGGAGAATCTTCAAAAGAGTGCTTTAGTTCATTAAATTGTGAACGCAAAGACCCTGTAGATAATGTGTCAGTGATCAAAATAGGCTACTCGATTTATAACGTTTTCAAGACTATAACCTTGTTCTGTTTCACGAGCAATAAAGAGTGATTTTGCAGCGCGATAAAAATCGTTGCAAAATCACTCAAAAAGGTTGGTTGGAACTCATACCGATGCATTGCTTTCGTGTGCATCGGTTAGCTGTTTTTTAGTTAGTTGTGGGGCTGTTAAAAACCAAACACCTGGGCTGCGATGGTCATTGTTACTAACGTGATTAAAACAATAGCGACAATATTTAACACAAAGCCAGCACGGATCATGTCTTTCATTTTAATTTCACCCGAGCCAAACACAATCGCATTGGGTGGTGTAGCCACTGGCATCATAAACGCACAACTACACGCAATCGCAGCTGGAATAACCCATACTAATGGACTACCAGTTACAGACTCAGCAACAGGGCCTAGTAATGGTAAAAAGCCTGCGGCTGTTGCCGTATTACTGGTAATTTCCGTTAAGAAAGTAATGAGTGCCACCACCACAAGAATACTCATAACTAAAGGAATTGCACTCGCCCCCTCAATCATATTGGCAATGTAATCGGCTAATCCTGATGATTTAATTTGCGAGGCTAGCGTCAAGCCGCCCCCAAATAAAAGCAGCACACCCCAAGGCACTTTAGCGGCACTTTCCCAATCTAAAATTCGCTCATCACTGCCTTTATTAGCAGGTAGTACAAATAAAAGTAATGCGGCTGCAATTGCAATACCCGTATCTGAAATTTTAAGACCGGTCATATCACCTAGTAATGGTCTAAATATCCAACAAACAGCCGCAAACATAAACACAAACAATACGCCCTTTTCAGCACGTTGCATGAGTCCTAACTCTTTTAGCTGCGAAGAAAATACCGCTTTAGTGTCGATTCGCTTGTTTGTTTGTACATTCGCATCAACTTTATAGGTAAATTTAGTTAACCAAATCCAGCTGATGATTAACATACCAAGCGATAATGGCACACCAACGATCATCCATTGGGCAAAGCCAATTTCGATTTGGTAACTGTCTGATAGGTATGCAGCCATTAGTGCATTCGGTGGAGTACCAATTAAAGTGGCAATCCCACCAATACTCGCGCCATAAGCAATAGAAAGTAAAAGTGCTTTACCAAAACCTTCATTAGTTGGATCAGAGCTTTTAACTAAATGAGTGATAGATAAGGCAATAGGCAACATCATTACTGCGGTAGCGGTATTAGACATCCACATTGATAAAAATGCAGTCACTAACATCATAGCTAAAATTTGTAAGCTTGGTTTTTTACCTGCATAAAGCATAGTTCTTAATGCAATACGCTTGTGTAATCCCCAACGCTCCATAGCAATTGAGATTAAAAAACCGCCTAAAAATAAAAAGATCAGCGGATGCGCATAAGGAGCTGCAACACTTTTTATAGCCGCTATATCTACAATAGGCGAAATCACTAAAGGAAGTAATGCAGTAGCAGGAATGGGCACAACTTCACTTACCCACCACGACGCCATCCAAAATGCTAAGCCTGCAGTTTTAAAAGCAGCAACCGACATTCCTACTGGCGGCTCAGCTAAACAGGTCAGTAACATTACACACGGACCAAGTAATAATAACAGCCATTGCATAAACGGCTTTTTATTGGCGTTATTCTCTAAAATACGTTTTGTCATATTAACAGCCTTTAAAATTTATATTTAAGACCAAGCGCAACACTGTTATCAGCATTTTCTTCTAGGTCGAGGTCAGTATATAAAAGGTAAGCGGTAGTTTGCTTATCAAAAATGTAGTCTACACCAGTAGTCCATTGGGTAGCGTCTGAAGCTTGGCGCAATTTTGAATCATCTTTTGCAAATTGAACTTTAGGTATCCATTTGTCTAGCTTGTAACTTGCGCTTAACACGTAACCATTCCCTGATTTAGTACCATCAATTGATTCTGAATGTTGGTATAACGCACCTAATTTTAGCTTTTCAAATTTATACACGCCTGCAACACGGCTTGCTTTAATATTATTAAGCGAGTCAACATGGCTGATTGAAATAGAGTAAGGTGCTTTATTTAAACTACGGTCACCATAAATAAGGGTTGCCGCAAATCCAGCTTCATTGTCTTTGTTGTCATCTTTTGGCGCATAGGTAAATGAAAACTGTGCATTGTGCCAGTACTTAGAAGTATAGGTAATAGTATCGCCTAAGCGATCTTGTCCGGCAATAACTTGTGAAATATCAGCTTGGGTTTCGTTAAAGTTATCAAGCTTGCCTTCAGAGTATTTAAAACGCGTATCGTTTCGCCCTACGACTACTTCACCAAACGCCCCTTTTAGACCAAGGTAAGTATTACGTGCTGCAAAAGGCTCATTGGTATCATCATGTTCAAAGCCTTTTACTTGAACCTCGTATTTAAATACCGCAGTAAAATACTCATTTAATTTATGGTCCCCTTTAATACCAATACGCGAGAAAGGGGCATCAATTTGTGTGCCTTCATCAGCGTAACGCATTATGCCAGTATCGGTGTTGGCAATTTGTACTTCGGCTTTACCGTACACAGTGTAATCTGCAGCAAACGCTATTACAGGTAGTGTGGCAGCACTGCATAACGCAGCAAGTACTGAGCCTTGGAATAGATTATTTTTCATTATGTATCCTAATTGTGTGATGTTACTTGTTGTCTACAACTGTAGAGCAAGAACATGACCAACTAGATAATAACAATAAATTTCAACAGCTTAAGAAACAAAACCATAATCGAAAGCCTTAAAATGTGCGGATTTCCACACACTTTAAATACCTACTATCACCATTTCCACCCACTAATCGGTAAACATATCTCGATTAAGGTTATATTTATTCATTTTATCGTAGAGAGTCTTACGCGCTATTTGCAACGTTGCCATGGTGTCTTTAATACTGCCATGATTAAGCTCTAAGGCTTCTTCAATTAAAGACTGCTCATAAAAGCTGACCTTTTCTACAAGGCTTAAGTCCAATGATAACGACGAGCCACTACTGCTTGAGTCACTCTGTGCAAAAGCCAGATCGGGGCCAAGTAATACCGCTCGTTCAGCCTGGTTTCTTAATTCACGTACATTACCAGGCCAATCATGCGCAAGTAGGTGCTGTTGTAACTCAATATTAAGCGCACTTAAAGGTTTATGAAAACGAGTGGCCGCAATAGAGCTAAAGTGCTTAAACAACAAAGGAATATCGGCTTTTCTATCTCTTAATGCGGGAATACTCACTTTAACTAAACTCAACCGATAATATAAATCGGCTCTAAACTCACCTTTTTCTACCAAGGAAAGTAAATCGACCTTGGTGGCCGCAACAATACGAATATCAAGGTCAATGGCTTTATTTGCACCCACGGGGGTAACTTTTCGCTCTTCAAGCACCCGTAGCAATTTAACTTGTAGCGATAAGGGAGTGCTTTCAATTTCATCTAAAAAAACGGTGCCGCCTTGTGCAAACTCAAACTTACCTTTGCGATCTTGTGTTGCGCCAGTATATGCGCCACTAACAGCACCAAACAATTCGCTTTCTATTAATTGCTCAGGCACCGCACCACAGTTAATAGCCACAAACTGACAACTGGAACGGTTACTATGATCGTGTAAATAACGGGCAACCAATTCTTTACCTGTACCAGTTTCACCTTCAATTAATACATCTGCAGGGGTATCAATCACCGTGTTGAGTAAGTTCATCATGTGCTGCATTTTAAGGGTCTCGCCTAAAATACGCACACCGGGCGCGGAGGTCTTTTCAACTGCACGCTTCAGAGCTCTATTTTCCATAACTAAAGCACGTTTGTCTAAAGCTCTGGCAATGCAATCTAATAAATTTTCGTTCAGGGGTTTTTCAAATAAATCATACGCGCCTAATTGCATCGCTTTTACCGCTACAGACACATCGGCATAACCTGTTAAAAATATTACCGGAAGTTCACTGTCGAATGCTTTTACCTGCTCAATAAAAGTTAAACCATCCATAGTCGGCATATTTATATCACTAAGGACAACGCCATAAAAATTGCGACTCAAACGACTTAAAGCAACACTCGCATCACTAAAGCACTGCACCTCATACCCTTCGAGGGTTAAAAGCTGATTTAACGAATCACGGATCATCGCCTCATCATCAATAACAACCACTTGCTTACAAACAACGGCTTCAATCATTTTTGGGGCCTCTATGCTTGATAAACTAATAATAAACTGTGCACCGCCTTGAGGGCGATTGTGCGCCGTTAAGTACCCATTAAATGAATCAATAATTTGCTTTGAAATTGATAAGCCCAGTCCTAAGCCATTACTTGATTTGGTACTGTAAAACGGTTCAAAAATAGAGCCCAGTACATGGTGTTCAATACCTGGACCACTATCTAAAATAGAAAGCTTAACGCGCTCCTCAAAACACTCAACATCGAAACTAAGCTCTCGTTTAGGCTCACCCTTCATTGCTTGTGACGCATTGGTGATCACATTAACCAGTACTTGTTCAAATTTTAATGCATCAACCCACACAGTGATCTCTTGCGAAAACTGCGGTGCACTAACGTTAACATCGTCTTGCTTAAGTTGCGGGTGGGTGATCATCAACGCATTGTTTAATAACGCCGACAGTGGATGAGGTCGAAGTTGCATGGCCGCCGGCTTACTAAAGTGTTTAAGCTGCGCCACTATTTTGTGCACCCGCTCTACTAAATTCTCAATAATAATTAAGTTTTCATTTAATGCATTGAGTTTTCCTTTTTTAAGAAAAATTTTAGCGCTTGCCAAATAGGTGTTTATGGCGCTCAGTGGCTGGTTAATTTCATGGTTAATACCCGCACTTAATTGCCCTATTGTGGCTAATTTTGCCGACTGTACTAGTGCAGTTTGCGCTTTTTCAAGCGCTTGAGTGCGCTCTAATACTTCAAGTTCTAAACTATGACGCGAATACAGTAACTTTTTATATCCGGCAAAGCGTGCCAATAAGCTATATCCGACAAAAATAAATACCCAATAAAACAACACCAGCCATAACAATCTGGGCACCTGTAATGCATTTATGCTCGAGATATCAACCAATACCGTCATCGTTGCATTTAGGTATGTCAGTGGCCTTGAAGCGGCAACATATTCATCTTTATCAATTTTAAATTGCTCAATGCCCTGACTTTTGTAGCGCTGCTGCTTTATTTGTAACGGTTGATGATCTAAGTAAGCACGGCGCTGTTTAATATCGCGGCGTGTAGTAATATCAAGCTCTGTAAACGTGTTTAAACGCCATGCGGGCTCATCTGA
Source organism: Pseudoalteromonas sp. RW-H-Ap-1 (assembly GCF_048318575.1). Taxonomy (GTDB): domain Bacteria; phylum Pseudomonadota; class Gammaproteobacteria; order Enterobacterales; family Alteromonadaceae; genus Pseudoalteromonas. The sequence goes on along the minus strand of NZ_CP166997.1, from coordinate 705,437 downwards.
CATAGCAATAATTTTATCCGCAAGCTGCAAATAAAAATGACTGCCTTTTGAAGTATTTAATAACGAACGATCGTTTTCAAATTTAGCGACATTAATTTTAAGTGCCACTACACCAATGGCTTTACCATCTAGATAAATAGCCTGCGAGAAGTATATTCCGCGTTCTTTAGAGCGCTGTCCGAGAGCAAAGTAAGCGACCTTTTCTCCAGCAAAAGCCTGCTTAAAATAAGGTCTAAATGCAAAGTTGCTCCCTAAAAACGTATAGTCGGTTTGCCAGTTGCTACTTGCAATAACGTCGCCATGGGGATCTAGTATGTATACATCTGAGGCACCGCTGGCTTGTTGAATATCAGCCAAGTAATTATTAATAGCATTAAAGTGTTGTGATTCATTATTAGTAAAACGAATCAATAAATTATTTTCTGTGAGGAGCTGAGGAATAGCTGCAAAACGTGCGAGTTCATTATCAATATAATTATTTAATTGAATGACCTGTTGGTCAGCTTGAATTTTAGCTTGGCCTAAATCATAAGCGCGGCCAAATGAAAATGTAACCACTAATAACAGCACTAACAGAATACAAGCAAAAATAATTTTTTTAGGAATGGAGAACATAAACGCCTGTAACACCAGGGTGCTAATAATAACTAATAGCCACTATTGTATCGATTTATAGGCCTTTGCAGAAGAAACTTTTTGTTAACAAGTGTACTGAAACTAAAAAACCGTGAAACAAACAATATTTCACGGTTTAATTCCCTGCAAAAGGGATGCTGTTTTAGCTTAGTCTACGCTTTTGCTAGCGCTGGTTTGTCTTTAAAATACTTATACAAACCAATTAATGAGGCTGCGATCCAGAATATTTCAATCACAAAGCTCGCTAAGTTAAAGTTATAACAAAGACTGATAAGCAACAAAATAGCGCCGCTTAGATTCATCATGTTATAGACTAAACTTTTTGGCGATACCTTATTTAGTTGCAATAAAAAAACGAACCAACCACTAAAAAAGTGCCACTCATACCAACAATATCAAATAAAAGTGCAATCACACGTCTATCCTTTTCCATTTTAAAACCCAACTGACTGGCCCAATCCATGGGGAGGGTTTTTTCAATCATTGAAACAGCAAAACCAGCGAAGTTTACCAGTGAAATAAAAGCACACAAGGGCATATGTCCGCCTCTTGATACTTTGGATTAAATAGCCAGTTTATTTAAAAGTGACTTTACCACCTATCATTTTATAAGCGGCAGTCCCTCTTATGATCGCCGGACGTGCAAAAGGTCGTTCACAGCCAGGGCATACACATTCAGTATGAGTGTGATCTTGGGTTATTCGTTCTATAAAACATTTTACCAACGCCCCTTTGCCCCCTTTACGATATTTAAATAAAGGCGCTTTGCATGCAGAACAAAATATATCGACCGTTTTTGTAGGCCCTTTTTTATTGGGCTTAGCCATACTACCTCAATGGTTATTTTACGATTACTATGGCGTACATGCTATCACATGATAGAAAAGAAATTGATGGCAGTAAGCATTACTGATCAGAGTGATTATTGATTAGGTAATTATGTTAAAAAATATTGTGTTATTAAACTTTATTAGCTAAACGTGTTAATTGAGCCGACAGTACATTCATACAAAAGGGCTTTATAATAAACCCTGATACCTTTGCATTAATTATCTTTTTTACGGTCTCAGAGCTGTCTTCACAGGTCACCATAAGTACCGGAAGCTGAGCATGCTCAGTATCGTTTCTAATAGCATCAAGTAAGTTTAGACCATCCATTTTCGGCATATGTAAATCTGTTATAACCAAATCTATGAGCTGATTTTGCAGTATAGTTAATGCTTGCAGACCATCGGTTGCTTCAACGATGTCTTTATAATCTAACTGTCTCAACATATTAATTAATACATGACGCATTAATGGCATGTCATCAACAACTAATACTCTCATATGGATGTTTAACCAAAGTAGGTGCAAACAAATTTTTATCAAAATGAATTAACAAAAACTGTTATAGATAGTATCTACATTAGTTAACTATAGCTGTTGAAGCAAATAATCAGTTTTATTGACACAATGCAAGTTTGATAATAGAGCATTTAAAAACTACCAAACGAAGCTTGAATAAGCCCAGCTAAGCATGCTGGGCTGAGTGTAATTTCAAGCCCTCGCTTACCGGCACTCACATAAATAGTATCAAAGTCCAATGCGCTTGAGTGTATGTAGGTTTTTAAGCGCTTTTTTTGTCCAAGAGGGCTAACGCCTCCCAAAATATATCCTGTACTTGCCTGTACTTTTTGCGGCTCTGCCAGCATTACTTTTTTAACTGCGCAGAGCTTAGCCAATTGCTTTAGATTAATCTGCTGAGTAACGGGCGACACTGCTACAATTAGCTGTTGTTCTGACGTTTCTAACACCAAGGTTTTAAAAACTTGGGCGCTATTAAGGTTTAGCTTTTCAACTGCTTCAAGGCCATAATTAGTGTTGTTTACATCGTGCTCATAGCTAAGTACGTCAAATTTAATTCGGGATTTTTTTAGCTGTTCTATCGCTGGGGTCATCTGATAATGTCCTCAATATATTTCTGATAACTTACCATACTAAACAAAAAAACGGCGCTTAAAGAAGCGCCGTTTTTACCTAAGTTCTGTTGACCCTAATAATTACTTAGTTAGGTCATCAAAAAACTTTTTAACACCATCAAAAAAGCCTTGCTCTTTTGGACGGTTCTTTGAGCTATCTTTGCCCATGCTTTCCTCAAGTTCAGTTAGCAGCTCGCGTTGACGCTCATTAAGATTAACTGGTGTCTCAATCACTACTTTACAAATTAAGTCACCTTGAGCACCACTGCGTACAGACTTAACCCCTTTACCACGCATACGGAACATTTTACCCGTTTGTGTTTCTGACGGTATTTTAAGTTTTGCACGGCCATCTAATGTTGGTACTTCAATTTCACCGCCAAGGCCTGCTGTAGTAAAGCTAATAGGCACTTCACAGTATAAGTTGTTCGCTTCACGAACAAATATCTTATGCTCACGAACCGACACTTGCACATACAAATCACCTGCTGGTGCGCCGTGCATACCAGCTTCACCTTCGCCAGATAAACGAATACGGTCACCCGTATCAACACCTGCTGGAATTTTTACCGATAGCGTTTTGGTTTTCTCAACGCGGCCTTGACCATGACATTTGTTACAAGGATCTGAGATAATTTGACCTTGTCCATGACAGGTTGGACATGTTTGTTGTACGGCAAAAAAACCTTGGCGCATTTGTACTTGGCCAGCACCGTGACAGGTTGTACATGTTTTTGGCTTAGAACCCGCTTTGGCACCGCTGCCGTCACACGGGTCACAACTAACCCAAGTCGGTACTTTTATTTCAACGTCTTTACCACGAACCGCTTCTTCTAAGCTTAAGTCCATGTTGTAACGTAAATCGGAACCACGTTGCTGGCGAGATTGGCGTCGGCCACCGCCGCCACCAAAAATATCACCGAATACATCACCAAAAATATCACCAAAATCACCTTGACCGCCACCAAAGCCACCGTGACCACCGCCACCACCTTGTTCGAAGGCAGCATGGCCGTATTGGTCATACATTTGACGTTTTTGATCGTCCGTTAATATTTCGTAGGCTTCCTTTACTTCCTTAAACTTGGTTTCAAGGTCTTTATCACCGGCGGTACGATCTGGATGATATTTCATCGCTAAGCGTTTATACGCTTTTTTTATGTCTCGCTCACTCGCATCTTTGCTTACGCCGAGGACTTCGTAATAATCGCGTTTTGACATATCTATCACACTACTCTTTTCTATATGCAGCGCTAGCTGCTGGACAAACCGATAAATCATATCGATTTATCATTGAATTTTTAAAGCACTTTACTTACATCTCTTACATGCAAAAGGCGCGTTAAGCTTTAGCCTACGCGCCTCAGGTGTTCATCCTAACTTAAACACGCAATGTAGTCATGGTGTTTTCGGTTAGCGAGAAGCGTTAGTAACAATTACTTGTCGTCTTTAACTTCTTCGAACTCTGCATCAACAACATCGTCGTCTTGCTTAGCAGACTGTTGTTGCTCTGCACCGGCATCACCACCTGCTTGTTGTGCTTTAGCTTGGGCGATTTCCATTAGTTTTTGAGACTTTTCAGCAAGTGCTTGTGTTTTAGCTTCAATTTCTGCTTTGTCGTCGCTCTTAATTGCACCTTCAAGGTCAACAACAGCCGCTTCAATTGCTTCTTTGTCTTCGCTTGGTAATGCATCACCCGCTTCTTCAATTTGTTTACGTGTGCCGTGAACAAGTGCGTCTGCTTGGTTACGTGCAGCCACTAGCTCTTCAAACTTTTTATCGTCTTCAGCATGTGCTTCTGCATCGCGAACCATTTTTTCAACTTCTTCATCACTTAAACCTGAAGACGCTTGAATGGTGATTTTTTGCTCTTTACCTGTGTCTTTATCTTTCGCAGATACATGTAAGATGCCATCCGCATCCACATCGAATGTTACTTCGATTTGTGGTGTTCCACGTTGTGCAGGGCGAATACCTTCTAGGTTAAATTGACCTAGAGATTTGTTATCGCTAGAACGTTTACGCTCACCTTGTAACACATGGATGGTTACCGCAGATTGGTTATCTTCTGCTGTTGAGAACGTTTGCGATTTCTTAGTAGGAATCGTCGTGTTTTTCTCAATCAGTGCCGTCATTACTGAACCCATAGTCTCAATACCAAGAGATAATGGTGATACATCTAGTAATAATACGTCTTTCACGTCGCCTGCAAGTACACCACCTTGAATCGCTGCACCTACTGCAACTGCTTCATCAGGGTTAACGTCTTTACGTGGCTCTTTGCCGAAGAACTCTGCTACTGTTTTTTGAACAAGTGGCATACGAGTTTGACCACCCACTAGAATGATATCGTTGATATCGTTCACAGATAGGTCTGCATCAGCAAGTGCACGCTTAAGCGGTTCAATTGACTTAGTCACTAAGTCTTCAACTAATGACTCAAGCTTAGCACGTGTCAATTTCACGTTCATATGCTTAGGACCAGACGCATCAGCGGTTACATACGGAAGGTTTACTTCTGTAGATTGTGCTGATGAAAGCTCAATTTTTGCTTTCTCTGCTGCTTCTTTAACACGTTGCATAGCAAGTGGGTCAGTTTGTAAATCGATACCTTGATCTTTCTTAAATTCAGCTACTAGGTAGTTGATAACACGGTTATCGAAATCTTCACCACCTAAGTGAGTGTCACCGTTAGTCGCTAGAACTTCAAATGTGTGCTCGCCTTCAACTTCATCAATTTCAATAATTGATAAATCGAAAGTACCACCACCTAAGTCATATACTGCTACAACGTTTTCACCACGGTTTTTATCCATACCGTATGCAAGTGCTGCAGCCGTTGGCTCGTTGATAATACGTTTAACTTCAAGACCCGCAATACGGCCAGCATCTTTGGTTGCTTGACGTTGTGAATCGTTAAAGTATGCCGGTACTGTGATTACCGCTTCAGTTACTTCTTCACCTAAGAAGTCTTCAGCTGTTTTCTTCATTTTTTTCAGTACTTCAGCAGAAATTTGTGGTGCAGCGCGTTTTTCGCCGCCCGCTTCAACCCATGCGTCGCCATTATCAGCTTTGATAATTTTGAAAGGCATGATGCCGATATCACGTTGTACTTCTTCGTCTTCAAAACGACGACCAATTAAACGCTTAATTGCGAACAATGTGTTTGTTGGGTTAGTTACCGCTTGACGTTTTGCAGGTTGACCCACTAACGTTTCACCGTCTTGCGTGTAAGCAATAATAGACGGGGTTGTGCGATCGCCTTCCGCATTTTCAATAACACGTGCTTTGTCACCATCAAGTACTGCAACACAAGAGTTAGTAGTACCTAAATCGATTCCAATAATTCTACCCATGAATCTTCTCCAACTTCTAAATTCGTTAATACGTTCGATGACTAGTTAATAGGGATGCCACAAACTTAATTCAACTGTAAAAATGAAAAAAATTCATTTTTTTTAATTTATTTACTAAATAACCCTAAAAAGAGTAAGGATTGCTCATTTTTTGTTATTTGGAAGGGTCCTTATTGTCTGGTCTGATGAGTTTGGGTGTGATATAAATTCAGCAAATAACACCAAAAGGACATTATTTGTGCACTTTGAACAATTATTACAACAAGCAGCCCTAGCAAGTAAGAAAACGGACCAAGAAACCAATACTATGCAGTTTCCTGCTAATTGGTGCCAAGGTAGAACTGCTTTTGGCGGCCTCTCTGCGGCGCTTCTTTATCAAGCAATGCGCAATAAAGTTGACTCATCAAGACGACTGCTTTCTTTAAGTACAAACTTTGTCGGCCCTTTATTGGCTGAAAAGCCATTTTCTTTGTCGGTAGAAATATTACGTGAAGGGAAAAGTAGTACCCAAGTGCTAGCCAAAGCCATTCAAGATGACGCAGTATGCGTTATTGTGCAGGCCTGTTTTGCTAAAAATCGTAATTCATCAATTAATGTACCGGTATCAAAATCGCTAAGCTTACACCCTGTGAACGAACGCCACTGTTTAGGATTTGTACCTGGGCAAATGCCAGAGTTTTTTCAACATGTTGATTTATGCCCTCAACAAGGAGCCATGCCGTTTAGCAGTGCTGAAACCTCTCATTTAGGTGGTTGGATGCGCTTTAAACATACGCCAGAAGCAATTACAGAAGCCCATGTTATTGCCCTTACTGACGCATGGCCACCAACCTTGCTGCAAATGTTTAAACAACCAGCACCGGCAAGTAGTATGTCGTGGTATTTAGAATTTGTACAAGCGCCTAACTTAGCCCCGGGTGAATGGTTGGGCTTTGAAGCAATTACTCATCACTCAAAAGATGGCTACGGACTTGAAGATGGCTGTATTTGGTCGCAATCAGGTGAGCTTATTGCCCTAACCCGCCAAACCGTGGCTTTATTTGATTAACAATTAAAAACGAGTGAAGTCGCGCTGGGTATATTGTTTATCTAAATTAAGCATTATGGTGCGATATTCACCGCTTTGAATTATGTTAGCTAAGCCTTTGTCAAAACGGCTTCTGAGGCCATCATCGTTAAAATACGCAGGCATTTCAGAAAACGGGAAAATAGTATGGATAACATAATCTTGAGTCGTATGGTTTTTTTGATACTCTTTTAAATAGTAAAAAAATATACGCCTATCGAGAATAATCGTATCAACCCAGCCTGCCATTAAATGGTGAATCTGCGCTTGTTGATTAAGTACTTCTTCGTACCCTCCTAAACTATGCAAATTATTACCAAACTCCTGAGGTAAAAAAGCAGGTGCATTTTGAAAGGCAAGTACGCTTTTTGTTGCAAGCTGGTACACCAAATCAATTGTAAAATTTTTCCTTTTAAGGCTTACCACCACATTTTCATAGCTAATAACAGATTCACTTTTATAAACACCCGCAATTAAATTGCCGGTGTAGTTTAATGCAATGTCTATACTGCCCTGAACCAAAGAGCTGTCGCTACGCTGATTTGCCATATAATGAACTTTAATATCATTGATTTTTTGGTCGCGTAGCGCTGCCTTAACAATTTCAATTTGAATGCCTGAATCGTTATAGCTAATAACGTAGGGTGAAATAGTAGGATTAGCGGCTACATGAATGGTTGATGACGCTTGGTCTTTAGCAAAAGCTAATGCAGCAGAACTTAGCCCAAAAAGCATAAAAAATAAAATGACTTTCACTTGCATCCCTCAATTAAATTAATTTAATTTAAGTCATACATTATATTTTTAATATAAATAGTAAGTAATTTTTACCTTAGTATTTGTATTTAAATCGCAAATATTGCACACTTTGTTGTATTGATTTAATTATAAGCTAACATTTTGCAAACTGCCTGCCCAAGCTGTGATCTTATCATTGATATTCCCGACATTAATGTCAAACAGGTTGCGATGTGTCCTCGCTGTAACCACAAAATTCGCGGTGTTAATATTAATCATGACACCGAAATTGTCGCGTTGAGCTTCAGCGCACTGCTGATGTTACTCAGCAGTATGTTTTATCCGTTTATTTCTTTTAGTAGCAACGGTATTACCCAAACAATTACCCTACCTGACGCTGCTCGCATTCTATTTAATTATGATAGTGACCTGCTCGGCCTGTTTATTGATATCAGCATTATTATTCTGCCTATGAGTTTGCTCATTATATTGATCCCTTTACATTTAGGAGTACTCAAAGCGCTGCCACAAGCGCTCGCCAGAAGGCTATTAAAGTTTACATTAACCCTTGAGCCTTGGATCATGTCAGAAATCTTTTTGATTGGTGTTTTGGTCAGTATGGTAAAAATAATGTCATTGGCTGAGGTTAGTTTTGGTACCAGCTTTTTTGCCTATGTGGGATTTGTAATTTTTTATGTTAGTGCGTTAACACGGCTAAATCGTGCAAGGTTGTGGTCGCAGGTAAGCCCGGCAATTCGGCTTCAAAGTAGTGCAGGCGCAGAACGTGCAATAGACGATAATATAAAAGCCTGCCATGTTTGCCACCAGTTGAGCGTTGACCTAATCTGCCCTCGTTGCCATAGTAAAACCTACTTAAGAAACCCGTACAGCGTTCAAAAAGCAGCAGCTTGGCTAGTTACCTCAGTAATTTGTTATATCCCAGCGAATTTACTGCCCATTATGTACACTATCAGCCTTGGGGATGAAACCTCTGCCACGCTTATTTCTGGTGTTATTACTTTATGGAATAGCGGCTCCTACCCTATTGCGCTAATTATCTTTTTTGCAAGTGTGGTGGTGCCATTAGCGAAAGCGCTCATTTTAAGTTTTTTATGTTTTATGGTTACAAAACCCGCCAACCTGCATACAAAAGGTTACACAAAAGTGTATCAACTTACTGAATTTATAGGAAAATGGTCTATGATTGATGTGTTTGTTGTGGCTATATTAGTTGCATTAGTGCAGCTAGGAAATTTGATGTCGGTTATACCGGGTTTAGGCATCGTCTTTTTTACTGTTATGGTATTATGCCAAATGATGGCAGCACACGCATTTGACCCTCGTTTACTGTGGGATTCACCTAAAAATAAAAACGCAGAGAATAAAGCATGACTAAAACAGCCAACGTAGCACAAAAAACACGTATTTCTGCGATTTGGATTATTCCCGTGGTTGCCTTATTGGTAGGTATTTGGATGCTTTATCAATACCAATTAAATAAAGGGCAAACAATCTATATTTCTATGCCGCAAGCCGAGGGCATTGTTGCCGGTAAAACAGAAATTAAAGTACGGAGTGTGAAAATAGGACAAATTGATCACATTCGCCTCTCCAACAGCCAAGACAGTGTTATTGCACGGGCACAAATAGATAAAAACTACGATAACTTACTCACTGAAGATGCCCGTATTTGGGTGGTAAAACCTCGCATAGATGAAACTGGCATTAGTGGCATGAGCACTTTGCTCTCAGGTGTTTATTTAGAGTTTTCGCCAGGCGAAAGTAAACAACTAAAGAAGCAGTTTAAACTTCAAGAAGAGCCTGCATTAATAGGCAAAGATGTTCAAGGTGGGCGCTTTAAGTTACTCAGTTACAATGCAGAAGTACTTGATGTGAGTACTGGCATATTTTTTAAAAACTATAAAATAGGCCAAATAGAAACCGCTACTTTTGATTGGAAAAACCAAGCAATGCAATACGGTATTTTTATTAAAGCCCCCTATGAGAACTTGATCACCTTAAATTCTATTTTTTGGGTTAACTCAGGGATAGAAATAGATCTTTCCGCAGATGGTATCAACATTAACACTGGTTCTTTAAGCAAATTATTGAAAGGGGGGATCTCTGTCGGACTACCTGAGCAGCAGGCTCCTGGCGATTTAGCGCAAAACGGGCATAGCTTTTCTTTAAGCCAAAGTTACAAACAAGCTCTAGAAGAGCGCTTTTATGATTTTGATTATTACCTTATTGAATTTGAACAATCTATTCGAGGGTTACGTGTAGGTGCCCCAGTAGAGTATCGCGGTACACGCGTAGGTACTGTGGTTGAAGCACCCGCCAATGTAATTATAGATGGTAAGCCCGCCCATTTTCGCGCTAAAAACACTGCGGTTCCGGTATTAATAAAAGTCGAATATGGACGTCTTTACCACATCACCTCAGTAGCAAAAGAATATTGGAAAACAAGCGTTAACGAATGGATTGAAAATGGCATGAGAGCATCGCTTAAACCGGGGAATTTACTCACTGGTGCAGTGTACGTCGACTTTGACTTTTATACTGACACCCCAAAAAGCGAGCTTAAAAAGCTTGCTCAATACGATGTGTTTCCGAGTGTATCTAGTGGTATAACGGTGCTTGCTGACCAAGTGTCTGATGTGCTGAATAAGGTAAATAATTTAAAAATTGAAGACAGTTTGGCAAAAATGCAAACAACTTTCAGCGAGTATCAAGCGTTGGCCAGTGAAATGCGCACATTATTAAGTAAACCTGACACCCAAAATTTACCCGGCGACTTTAATCGTAATCTCGAAAAAATAACCAAAAGCATGGAGCAGTTTGAAATAACCATGCGGCAGTTTGATAAAACCATGGCAAGCTATCAAGCAGGCTCACAAATGCACAACCAGCTTGAACAAACACTGCTGCAAATTAAACGTTTATCGGAAGAATTCCAGCCACTTACTCGTGGTTTAAACGAACAGCCCAACATGCTCATTTTTGACAAGTCATTGCCTAGCGATCCGCAACCGAGGAAACAATAATGAAAGCATTATGTTTAATTTTAACTGGTTTGATTATAAGTGGTTGTAGCTCGGCTATTCAAACTGCAACTCAATATTACCAATTTGAACAACCCATAACTAACTCTTCGCGAAATGTGCAAGATACAAAAGCACAACTCAGGGTGCAAACAGTTACCTTAAGGGGGGCATTGAATAACCGGGGTATTGCGATGAAAGTAGATAATAATCAAGTTCATGCTGCTAATTATCACTTGTGGGGCGAATCGCCGGATGTAATGCTTACAACAACTGCGCAACAAACATTATTTAATGCCATGAGCAACTGGATGGTTATAAAAGGGTTGCCAGTCATCACCGACCAACAACAACAAATATTTTATGAACTAGAATATGAATTACATCACTTTAACGGCGATCTGCATGGTAACGCAGATATCTCAGGGCTATGGCGTTTGTACTATACCCACCCAGAATCAGGCAGACGTTTAATAAGCATTCATAACTTCTCAAATGTTATGCCAATAGATGACGATGGCTACAATTCATTAGTCGCGACCCTTGAAGAAATGTGGCTAGAGGTAAACTCAAATGTGGCGAACACAATTGAAAAAACAAGACTCAATCATAAATAAACACTTTGATGGTGGTTTTATCAGCATTGATGACTGCCTTACCCACCTCAGTAAAACCCAGTTTATATAGTGAATTTTGAGATCCTAAATTAGCCGTTGAAGTAATTGCGCATACATCTTTTATACCTAATTTATGCCTGTTATATAAAAGTATTGTAGCTGCTTCAAAAATATATCCCTTTTTTCAAAGCCGACTTTTAACGCAAACCCTAAATCGGGATGTTGCATAGTCGCTCGCTGATAAAAACCAACAATACCAACCACAGTTTCATCATGGAGTGTGATCATATAAGGCCCAAAACCGTGCTCTTTATGGGCAGCTATAAAGCTGTCTTTGATGTATTTTTTAGCGTCGTCTAGGGTATGAATACCTTTATCACCAATGTATTTAATAAAGTTGGCCTGGTTAACTAACTTAAGTAACTCACCCGCGTCAGCTATTTGTGCAAAGCGTATAAGTAAACGTTCAGTTTTAAAAGCAATATTCAAAATAACTCCTTGTAGTTCAATGCTATAGCTATAATTTAACGACATTAAAACAAAACCCAGTCAACAATGACTGGTTTTTTTGGTTTTAGAGTAATTTCAAACTTACTTTTGCAATTTTATATCGCTGTAGTAAGCATCTAAACTCGTCACTTTAGTCTGATTTGGCAAATCAGCAAACTCGCTATCACTAAACTTAGTGCCGCGTAGCTGCACATTTAAACGTGCTGCTTTTGGGTTTAACATTGTTTGCTGGTAGTAATCTTTAATATCAGCAAGGGTGACTTTTTCCACCTCTGCAATTAATTTTTGTCTTGAATCAAAATCAAAGTTTTCACGATACCAATCGTTAATCAATGGACTCATTTCGTCGCTTAAATTCTTTGGCTGTTCTTTTAACGAAACCAAAGTTGCATTTTTAAGCTGTGCAAATGTTTCCTCACTCATGGCATTAAGCTCTAAAGCGTACTCTTTTTTAAACTTGTCAAAGCGACCTTGAATGTCTTTTGGCCCTTTCACAGGTGTTTGGATAAATAAACCAATACCTGAGTAATCTTCAATAGGACGCGCTAATGCGCCTACTGCATAAGCAAGTTGCTCTTCAGTACGCATTTTATCAAACGCGATTGTTCTAAAGTGACCTTGCAATACAGCTGCCTGTGCTTTTTGTTTGTAACCAGGAGTTGGGTGAATGGTCATATCGACCACCGCTACATCGGCGACATCAATATCTTTGTGTAATACACGCGCTTCACCCGGTTGCGGTAACCACGCTTTACTGCGTGCAAACTCCGTTTGAGTATGTTTGCTTGGTAAGATAGCCGCTAACTCAGCAGCAATAGCATCAATGTCCTTTTGGTTGTAGTTACCGTAGCTAAATACACGTAAGTTATTATTCGCTAAGGTGCTTTGCTTTAAAGCGTGTAAATCAGCAAGCGTTAGTGTTTTTGCAGCCTTAATTAGCGCTTCTGTATCGAAACTGCCAGTACGAGTTAGCTTTGAATACTCACCAAATGCTTGTGCATACGGGAACTGTTTTTGTTGATTAAGTAAATCTCGCTGATAACGGTCAATCGCTTGATTAAACGCTTGTGCTGAAATTTCAGCATCAAACCCAGCTAACGCTTGTTTAAGTAAAATATCTTGTTTATCAGTAAAACCACTTAACGATAGCACCAATCCATTACTTGAGCTTAAATTAACGTTCATGCCAGCAATGGCAGCTTCAGTTCGTAACTGACTTAATTGAGTGTTATACAGATCAGCCCAAACAGAATAAAGTACGGTTGAGTTTATATCATGCAAACCTGTTTGCGTGTTGATATACACCTCAACTAAACCTTTAGGCTGCTCTGCAAACTGCTGACTTGCTTGGCGCCAAATTTTTACGCCGTTTTTATCATAGCTAAGCTCAGGATGCTTCTGCTCTTTAAAAGCTTGCGTTTTAATAGCAAAACTCTCTGGTAGTAAATTGTTAACACTTGGCAATGCTAAATTAAAATCACTTGGTTTTTCCCAGCTGACAATTTCTGCATCGCTAATATCGTTAATTTTATATTTGCCATCGTAAAAATGCAGCTCAGAATCTGTATCTTCCTGTTGAGAAATATACCAGATGCGAAGTGTATCGGCGTTAAGTTGCTTAAGTACATTATTCACCGCATCAGCATCAAATTGAGCATAGTAGTACGGTGCGTTTATCGCATGATTTAACGGGTAATCTTGCATGCTTTGAGTCAACGCACTGACATAGTTAAACTCATCGCCCTTTTCTAAAAATTTAAACTGATTATTTAAAGAAGTGCGAATTTCATTAAAGTACTTACTATTAACGCCCTCACGCTTAATCAAGTCAATGTATTGCATGATTGTCGCGACAATTGATTCGCGGTTTTTCATACCCTCATCAGTCAGCTCTATATTCACGTTCAAAGAACCGTAGTTGCCATATTGATTTGGAGAGGCAGAGGCTGATAACTGAGATACCCACCCTTTATCACGTAATATTTGCGCTGGACTACCTGGCATTTCATTACTAAGTAAATAGGCAACAAAGCGATTAGGTTTTACTGCAAATTCATTTTGGTTATTAGTAATTGTGAAATCGAGTTGTAATTGTTTTAGGTCTTCATTTGGTGAGTAAAAAACACGTTTACCACCGGCATTATCAAAATCTAAGCTAGCTGTAACACTTGGCTTTTCAATATTTTTATTTTCAATGTCAGCAAAGTATTTTTGTGCTTTTTTCTGCATTTCTGCAATTGGTAAGTTCGAAATCAGCGCCACTTTCATAATATTTGATGAATAATATTTATTATAAAAATCAACCGTTTCCTTGTGTAATGAACTATCAGCTTTATCGCCTAGGGTTTCAAGGTTACCAATTAAAAATCGGTTAGCCGGATGTTCACCCATCATTTTACGTGCAAGTTTAAATTGGCCGAAAAAGTCCATTTCACGACGCATTGACCATTCAGCATTTACTGCATTTTTTTCTTTTTCTGTGTATTCTGGGTAAAGCTTAGGGGCTTTAAAAAAATCTGAAAAGCGGTCTAAGCCTTCATCAAACGCATCGTTATTAATTTTAAACATGTAGTTGGTAATATCGAGCCAAGTATAAGCATTATGCGCACCACCATTTTTAGTCATAAAATCGGAGTACCCTTTGGTATCAGGGTATCGTTCAGTGCCTAAAAACAACATATGTTCTAGGTAATGCGCCATACCTTGTTGGCTCATTGGGTCATGTAACAGACCTACACCTACACTCAGTGAAGCAGCAGATTTTTCAGCGCTTGGATCAGAGACTAAAATCACTTCAATATCGTTAGCAAGTTTCAAGGTTTTATATTCACGGTTATCGTTAGGGCTAACAACGAGCGTTGGTGACAACAGTGATGTTTGTGAAGATTGAGAAAGAGTGGCGGTATTCGAACAACCGCTTAATATTGCCAGTGCAATTGCACTTAAGCCGATGACGTGTCTCATTTTAATTATATCCATTGCTGTTAAATACGTGTTTAGTGTTACAAAAATACTAAATCAGGAATAAACTACCATCATCAAGTAATACTATGCTACTAATTAGTACTTAATTGTGTAACACATTGTGAATAACAATCGAATACTCAAAGAAAATAATAAGGTAAGTTATGGAAAAGATAATAATAATGGCCATGTTTGTGCAGGTAACACTTTCATTAGTTGTTATGGTGATTATGGGAAAACGTCGTTTTGCAGCGGCCAAAAATAAACAGATACAGTTAAATGATTTTGCTGCTATGCGCCTTGATAATGCGGGCGATTATGTCAGAGTTGCTGATCGTAACTTTAGCAACCAATTCGAAATACCTGTGCTTTTTTATGCGGGATGTTTACTTGCTTTACAGCTTAATATGGCGAGTGTCAGTATTGCAGTACTTGCCTGTTTATTTGTCGCTACACGAATTATTCACAGCATCATTCACCTGGGTAGTAATCATTTAAGAGCCCGTTTTAGAGTGTTTTTACTAGGCTGCTTATCTGTGTTTGTAATGTGGATTTTGCTAGTGCTGGGTGTACTTTACCACTAAAAAATAACGGCGAATTTAACAATTCGCCGTTATTTTTTATAAGTTTATTTTGTACGTTTTAATCGAGGTGCTACTAGCAGTAGTGCACCTAATAACCACGCTACACTACCACTAGAGTCTGAAGTTTTTGGTGGTGTAACTTCTACGTTATCAATTAATGTATTTTCTTTAGGTGTCAAGTTTTGTGCTGAATTAGGATCATCATCAAGCACAACCACACTTTGAATTGATACCAAGTTTTGATTACTAATAACTAAATTTTCATCTGAACATTGCTCTTGAGTAATACCAACTAATGGTACCTCTGAACAATGGACTAAGGCAGCAATTTTATTTAAGGTTTCTTGGCTTTGCGTAGTGACTTGTCCAAACACGGTAAAACCACCATTTTGTAAATCTAAGTTTTGGCTGTTATCACTCATGTTAAAAAACCATTGGCTAGTAGCGCTGTTTTCATTACCGCCCTGTTTTGCCATAGCAATGGTGCCTTTAACATTTGAATAAATAGGTTCGTTTATAACCGAAGGTTTGGTTGTAATTGGATCCATTTTATCAGAAAAGGTAAAGCCCCCTCCTTGAATGATAAACTTATCAATAGAGCGATGTATTACCGTTTGATTATATGCAGCATCATCAACATAACTTAGGAAATTTTCTACTGTTTTAGGAGTTTGTTGATCAAACAAGTTAATTTGTATCGTTCCCTGGCTCGTTTGCATTTCGACTATAGTTGCAGTGCTTGAAAAACTTGTTGCAGTTAAAATTGAGGCTAAGATAAGCTTCTTCATTATTTTTCCTATTTTTATTGTCATTAGAATTAATATTTTATGCATCATAGAATAGTGCTATTTATTTTGTAAATCGATATATAAGTACTTAACGCTACAATTCATAGCAAAGTAATTACACCACAGTTACAACTGTTTACATTTTATTTTAAACACGTTATGGATAATTAATTGCCTGTGTGCCTTGGTGTACATTACGGTTACTCTTTTTAATTAATTTTAAACCTTGCAAGGTATTTAAAAAGCCCCTTATCAATCACTCTTTTTTTGTTATTATCAATCAGGGACTGTTGCCATTTAAAGGTCATTAGGCCCTAACACATTGATAGGAGTACATAAAATGACTAATAACACGACTATTTGTGATTTTGGATTACATAAAGGTGAGCCATACACCCAACTGCCCGTGAGCTTTTTGAAATGGATGATTGATGTTAATCATCAAAAATCTCAATATGCACGAGATGAACTTGCTCGAAGAAACAGGGTTGTAGAGCTGCAGCGTCAAACCACACAGGCTTAAAAAATATAAAGAAGTGCGTTTTTTTAAACTCGAACTAGTTTACACTAACCACCTACTAGATAGAGCTTTAATTCATCGATAGGTATCTTATGCGTACTCTTGTTTTTCTTGTTTTTTTCTTGGTTTATCTGGCTGTGCTAGCGATTCTGTCAATAAACCTGCAGCACAGTATTTAACAGTTCTTCATACCAATGATAACCATGGTCGCTTTTGGCATAATGAAAAAGGCGAATATGGCATGGCAGCCCGTAAGACCCTAATTGACCAGTTGAGAGCAGAAGCAAAGACACAGGGACATCAGGTGTTATTGTTATCAGGCGGTGATATCAACACTGGTATTCCGGAGTCGGACCTACAATTTGCTGAGCCCGATTTTAAAGGTATGTCGAAAATCGGCTATGATGCAATGGCTCTAGGAAACCATGAGTTTGATAACCCAATAGGTGTATTAAAACAGCAACAAAAATGGGCTAACTTTCCTCTTTTATCGGCCAACATTTTCGATAAACAAACTAACGAAACAGTTTTTGAGCGCTATAAAATATTTAATAAAGGTAACTTAACCATTGCCGTTATTGGCTTAACAACAACGGATACCGCAAAAATTGGTAACCCTCAATACATTGGCCATTTGGATTTTAAAGATCCGGTTAAAGTAACTGCCTCACTCACCCAAAAACTAAGAGCAAAATATAACCCGGACATTACCATTGCAGTAACGCATATGGGCCACTATGCAGATGCTAAAAATGGGATCAATGCCCCTGGTGATGTCACACTTGCTCGCTCTTTAGATAAAAATGCCCTTGATATGATTATTGGTGGCCACTCTCAAGAGCCAGTGTGTATGGCTGCTAAAAACGTTACTGATGAGAACTTTAAACCGGGTTTAGCCTGTAAACCAGATCAGCAAAATGGGACATGGATAATGCAAGCCCACGAATGGGGTAAGTATGTGGGCAAAGCAGAATTTAAATTAGAAAACGGTCAATTATCTCTACTGAGTTATCAATTATTACCCGTTAATTTATATGTCGATAAAAAGCAACCAGACGGCAGCATAAAAGCCGTTCTAGCTGCAGATTACATTAAACCTGACTCTGCATTACAGACCTTTTTGGCAGCATACCAACAAAAGGGTGCTAAGCAAATTGAGGGGAAAATTGGCTTCGTCAATGACAGACTTGAGGGAGATCGCAATAAAGTACGCTTTGAGCAAACAAACCTTGCGCGCGTTATTATCCAAGCACAAATGAACACTGTAGGTGCCGATTTTGGTATTATCAGTGGTGGCGGTGTTCGCGATAGTATTAATGCGGGTGACGTGAGTTATAAAGATATACTTAAAGTACAACCTTTCAAAAACCGTGTCGCCTATATCGACTTTAAAGGCAGTGAAATTTTAACCTATTTAAATGTCGTGACACGTTTCCCACCAGACTCTGGTGCTTACATGCAGTATCATAACTTAGCATTTGAATTAAAAGCTGGGCAGGTAACTGACGTATTTATCGCCGGCAAGCCACTTGATATAAACAAAACATACCGCATGAGTATTAATGAATATAACGCCTCTGGTGGCGATAATTATCCAAAAATCACAAAAATGGTGGGTTTTGTAAGCACCGATGAAACT
The DNA here is from genome assembly GCF_048318575.1 of Pseudoalteromonas sp. RW-H-Ap-1. Lineage (GTDB taxonomy): Bacteria > Pseudomonadota > Gammaproteobacteria > Enterobacterales > Alteromonadaceae > Pseudoalteromonas. Next base: position 687,017 of record NZ_CP166997.1, on the reverse strand, counting down.
GACTCGCAAGCTTTAAAACGGTTTTTTACTGAGCATAGCCCTGTTGATGCACGTGAATTTGCACCTAAGTAGTGATCTAGTGTGAACATTATGAGTGTCATTAAAATGCTAATGGCACTCTTCATTAAGATTTATGTGATAAGCTCACTTAAATCATTACCCTAAGCAGTTAATTCGAAATTATTTCCCTATTATCTCTATATTCCCTTGGTTAACATTTACTAAGCCATAGCTGTGCATCCGTGATCGAGAGCCCTCTCCAAATGCCTTTGGCGGATAATACAGCTCCTTCTGCTCTGGGCAATCATTCAATACATCATCTAACGCCGCACGAATTTCACTCAGGGTTTTTTCTAAACTGTTATTAAAGTTTGGTCGTTTTCTGATGGTATGCCCGAGTTCAACTAAACGATAAAAGTACTTATTGGCAAGTTCTAACAGCTCCTCGGGTACATTTTTATTATGGTTAAGGTTAATCTCTGGATTATTAGTACAAAACTCAACAAGCGCTAAATAAAAACACAACGGCTTATTTGCTAACGCCACTTTTTGCTCTGGATAATAACTACTGGATAAAGTTTTACTTTTTAAATTAATCACGAGTATTAATGGCTTTGATTCTAGTGTACTTGGCTCCTGCTCAGTAATGAGTTTTTTATTTCTTTGATAAATTTCAGCCTGTTTTATCATGACCATAAATAATGCACTGACAACAAAAAGCAGTATATAAACGGTCACTCTAGTATGCGAAAAATGAGGCTGCTTTAAGGATAAAACTATAAATACTTCACTATTATTACTATTTAGTTTTCGAATAAACTCATCGGTTTCTAAGGATGAAATAAACTCGTGCTCTGGCACTATCGAAATTACCTCTATACCCGTATCTTGGATATGAGTATTTACTGTTTGTATATAATGTTGTATCGCAACTTTATTACCAGAATGTTTAAGAAGCTCATTTGATAAATCGAGCAAAGGTAAGTCTAAAGCGATTTGTTTTTCTATTTGAGCTATTTGTAACTTGTTAACCTGTTGCTGTTCATGTGTTGTTGAAATATAAAACACCAATGAAAATACAATGAATAATATAAAAACACATAATGGCGATATAAGCTTTCTCATTACGACCCCCCTATAAAGGTAACGGGGTAGTTATTACATTGCCAATATGGCTCAACATCTTGATAGTATTGAAACGATTGTTCTTTAGACATACTCAATAAGTGAGATTGTACAGCGCAGAGTAAATCGGTATTGTTATGTTGCATTTTTAAGTACCAACGAATACCTGCAACATTACTGCTTATGGGCGTAATATAATTTTTTGAGAAGCGCTTACTATCATTTTCTCTCCAAAAAGAGGCAATCAGGTCAACCTGCCCGTTCGCCAGTAATTCCCGCAATTCATTATGTGAGCTGGCATAGGTTATTTTTAGTTGAGCAATATTAAGTCCTAATTGCTTAAACGTTTGTTTTGGCAAAATATGTCCAGATCGGCTAGTTGGATAATCTAGCAGGCCTATTTTTTTGTCTAAAAAATACTGTTTAGTGATCAGAGGCTTCTCTTTTGAAGATATAAAAAACGCGGTGTAATCTGAAAAGCCGACCACTGGCTGATAATTGTAAGTAGTCTCGGCTCTAAACGCTTCCATAATATTATTTTTAGCTAAAATTAAATCCGCAATGCCTTTACCAACAAACTCTAAGCTATCGACGGTTCTGTAGCCCCAATAGCCAATAACAGACCCATATTGCTTTGCCACAACTTTATCATCACACAACTTTTTCGTGAACAATTGAGCAACATACTTTGAGGGTGTAAATACTATAAGCTGATTTTGGTTAGCCGTTGCCGTGGTTTGACATGTCGTTGATGTTTCTATCATCACTGGGAAAGCTATTTCTTTTTCATCTACAGCCATTTGACCAGCAAACCAACTAAACAACAACACTATAAACATAAATGTAACAATTGCTGTTTTATGCAACATTAACTTTTTAATATCCAAAAAACACCGATCTAAAATGAAGTTATAATACATTTGAACAATTTTAATTACTTATTACAATAGGTAATTTTACCCATCAAACATAAGATATTGATAAAAAACAACTTTAAATAAGAAAACATGAATTTTATTGAGTCCTTTCTATCAACATGAAAAATACGGACAATTGACCTTATAAGGTTTTATAAATTAAATTTCACACTTACTAGGATGCCTCGATGCAGATAAATGTAAAACATTCGCTTTCATTAACACTTTTAATTAGTGCAATATTTGCAAGCACAGACTGTAATGCATGGGGGCAAAACGGCCACCGCGTTGTTGGTAAAATTGCAGAGGCCCATGTAAGTGAAACCACCAAGGCCGCACTTATTCCTTATCTCAATGGTGAATCTTTAGCACAAATTTCAACATGGCCAGATGAAATGCGCTCTGCGCCAGGTGATTTTGGCAAAAAAATCATCTCGCTGGCACTATATTAATGCAGATGACAATGCAAAATTTAGCTTTAACCACGAACACACTGAACATAAAGAATCAGTAACAAACATATTAGAAGGCATTCACTATTCAATTAAAGTATTGAAAGATGATAAATCAAGCCTTGCAGCAAAGCAGTTTAGTTTGCGTTTTTTAGTGCACTTAGTCGGCGACAGCCATCAACCATTTCATGCAGGTAGAGCTGAAGATAGAGGCGGGAATCGCATTAAGGTTTCTTTCTTTAACCAACAAACCAATCTTCATAGCTTATGGGATACTAAGCTGGTAGAAAATGAAAATTTATCTTTTACTGAATACGCTCAATTTATAGATACTAATAACAACGAGTTAATTAACGAGTATTTAAACAGTACCCCAACAAGCTGGCTTGAAGAGTCACACAACCTTGCTTTACAAATATATAAATCAACAGAAGAAAATATTAGCTACGACTATATTTACAACCACACCCCTATTGTAAAAACGCGCTTACAACAAGCGGGCATTCGCTTGGCTGGATTGTTAAATACATTATTTGATCCAGCGAGTAAACGTTCAAAAAAAGCTTTAACACTAAAAGCAACAAAATAAATTCAGTTTCTAACTTAAATAACCTAAACGGGAAATCAACACTATGACAAAGCTTCGCCTTTCGAAATTAACTGGGGCAGTAATTCTTGCTCTAGGAGTTTCAACAAGCGCTATGGCTGCTGACACTTCATCTGCAATGCGTGGTAAAATCACCACACCTTCAGGTGCGAACGCTGCAAACGTTAAAATTAAGGTTGTTCATCAACCTACTGGCACAATCAGTGAGTTAACAACCAATGAAAGTGGTACTTTTATAGCCAATGGTTTACGTGTTGGTGGACCATACATGGTGATCATCGACTCTGATACATTTAACGACACCACCGTTGAAAACATCTTTTTAAACCTTGGTGAAACTTATCGCTTGAAGTCGCAACTAGCACCACTAAATATTGAAAAGATTGAAGTCTCTGGATATAAAATCATCCAACAATCAGGTGGTTCTAGCAGTACGTTTGGTGAAGATACCATTAATAATATGCCCAGCTTTAATCGTGACATTAAAGACATTGCGCGTTTAAACCCACTTGCAAGTATTAATGGTAGCGGTCAACTAACTTTTGCTGGTAGTAACCCACGCACGAATGGTTTAACTGTAGATGGCATTGGCCAAAATGATGACTTTGGTTTAAATTTTGGTGGCTACCCAACCTCACAACCCCCTGTAGCACTAGATGCGATTGAACAAGTTTCTGTAGATGTTTCGCCTTTTTCGGCTTCTAAAGGAAACTTTGGTGGCGGTACTATTAATGCGGTAACAAAGTCTGGTACAAATGAGTTTAAATTTTCTGGCTTTTATGAAATATCTACCCCTGATATATCAGGAGATCTTCTTAATATCGTTGAAGAAGATGACCTAGATGCGATTGGTCAAAAAACTTTTTCTACTAATAAAGTAGAGCCTATTCAAACAGAAGAAAGGTTTGGCTTTAATGTTGGTGGAGCAATAATAGAAGATGAGCTGTTTTACTTTGTAAACTATGCAGAATGGTCAAGTGAATCGGATCTTGATTATGGTTTTAGCGGATCAGGTGCTGCAAATGAATTTAATACCACTGAAGCTAATTACAACCGTTTCATTTCAATCTTAAATGATGAGTACGGACTGACTGATTCACTCGCGGGTGCTCCAGAGGATACAAATAAAAACTTATTAGTTAAGCTTAGCTGGAATGCAAGTGATGATCATCGCCTAGATTTTACCTACCAATGGCAAGACGATCAAGATGAGCGTAATTCAAGCTACGGTGGTGATAACATCGTTCTTCAGTCAAATACTTATGCGTATGTTACTAAGTTCAATAATTTTGCCACTAAACTCTACTCAGATTGGACTGAAGACTTTTCAACTGAAATTGGTATTTCTTATAAAGATGTCATTTCAGACAGCGCGACACGTTCTAATTTAGGAAGTATATCAGTAGACGAAGATGGACGTAATGGCCCATCTTACAGCTTTGGTACAGATCAATACCGCCATGCAAATCGCTCTGAAACACAAAATTTAACGTTAACATTCGATGCTACTTACTTAACTGATGAGCATGAAATAAATTTTGGAGCTCAGTACGAGTCACTTCGTTTATACAATTTATTTGCTCAAAACTCATTGGGCTCATGGAAGTTTGATAGCTTAGAAGACTTTGCGAATCGCAATGTAGGCTTTTATGATTTCTCTTATCAAAATGCCTACACGAATAATTCGGCTGATACCGCTTATGATGTAAGACGTAATCAACTTGCACTTTACATTGAAGATACTTTCTATGTTGGTGACGACTTAGAGGTTACAGCGGGTGTTCGTTATGAACGTTTATCATCAGATGACAAACCTACTCTGAACGAAAATTTTGCCAGTACTTATGGGTTCACCAATCAAGAAAATCTTGACGGCTTAGATATCATTTTACCGCGTATTGGCTTTAAATATTATGCGACAGAAGCGCTTACAATTAGCGGTGGTATCGGTCGTTTCCAAGGCGGCATTCCAAATGTTTGGTATAATAACTCATTCCAAAGTGATGGCATCACACTTGTATCGGCACCTAATGATGTAATAAATGATTACTACGCTAATAACACTGCTGATATTACCCAAGTGCCTGATGAAATTAAAAACTCTTTGCAGCAAGGCGCTGGTAGTGTTGCATATATAGACCCAGATTTTAAACTTCCTTCAAGTATTCGTACCCAAGTTGGTTTTGAGTATGATTTTGACTCTGAGCTATTCGGTGACGGCTTTAAGTGGCAAGCCGAAATCGCGTACCATAAAAAAGAAAATGAAGCTGTATGGCACAATTCTTCAATTACACCTGTTGGCTTAGCTGCTGATGGTGAACGCGTGATTAATCAAACTATATATTCAGGTTCACTTACTGATAACGTTGATATTGAAATGACGAACTCATCTGATGATGGTCGTTCAATCATCTTATCAACGGGCATTGCCAAAGAGTGGGATAATGGTTTATTTATTTCTGCAAGTTATGCGCATCAAGATGTTAAAGAGTCTTCAGCAGGTTCAGCATCACAGGCAGAAGGTAACTATAAACACAATATCACTGTAAACCGCAATGAAGATATTGCTGCTCGCGGGTTTTATGAAATAGAACATAGCTTTAAAGTTAACCTAGGTTATACCGCTGAGTTGTTTAGTGGTTATGCAACTAAATTTAACGTCTACTTTGAACGTCGCTCTGGACGTCCATTCAGCTACACAATGGGAATGTATAAAGATGGTGATTTAGGGGATACTAGTTCACTGTTTACAAACGGTGCTTACTTACCTTACATACCAACCGGTGCTGACGATCCAAATGTAAACTGGGGCGAGTCAAAAATTTCTTGGGCTGAGTTAGAGCCTCTACTGCAAAGTGCTGGTATTTCTCAACGTGGCGGTATTTTAGCTAAAAACACAGCTACACAACCATGGGTTACAACCATGGATGTAAGTATAAAGCAGGAAATTCCTGGTTTTGCTCAAGGTCATAGTGGTGAGGTGTACTTTATGATTGATAACTTCGCTAACCTTTTAAATAGTGATTGGGGCATCGAGAAAAGTCTAAGCTATTCAAATCAAACAATTTATGATTTCGGTGGGCTTGACGACCAAGGTAGATATAAACTTGATAATACCTATGGCGGCGCTGATGTAAGGAACTACTCGCGAATTAGTAGCTCATCTGCTTGGCAAGCTAAAATCGGTGTTAGCTATAAGTTTTAATCTATAACTTACCCCGCAAAAACTTATAAATATTAAAAAGCCATTACATTTATGTAATGGCTTTTTTTTTGAAAAAGTCACTTTTCATCTGTTTGTCATAAAAACTACTTACTATCTGCACAGTAAAATATTGAAACATTAATAAAATGCTAAAGTTCACACGAAAAGTGTTTTATAATAAAAAAGTTACAGTTGTATTTTATTTGTAACATTCAAATGAGGTACACTATGTAAACATTTTTGGTTAGGTGTGTTACTCAGCCTCCTAATCCAAAATTAAAATAAAAAAGCTATTAAAAGTTTATTTAACTACACGGGAAAATAAAATGAAAATTCAACTTCGCAAAACGGCTCTATCACTTGCTATAGCAGCATGTGTTGGTGTGAGTGGTGCTGCAATTGCAAACGAAACAACCTCAGCAATTAAAGGTCAAATAAAGGGGCCAAATGGTAACCCTGCTGCAGGAACTAAAATTACTATCCTACACGTTCCTTCAGGCTCAGTTAAAACAACTGAGACTAACGACGCTGGTTACTTCACAGCAAAAGGCCTTCGTGTTGGTGGTCCTTACAAAGTAGTTGTAGATTCTGACACTTATGCAGATCAAGAGTTCAATAATATTATTCTTAATATTGGTAACGATTACCCTGTAAATGCTTCTTTAGAGAATATCTCTAACATCGAGCAAATTGTAGTTACAGGTGCTCCTATCAGTGCTATGTCTGGTGGAACAGGCCCTGCGTCGACTTTTACGCTAACTGATCTTGAAAACCAACCAGCAATCAACCGTGATTTAAAAGATATTATTCGTATTGACCCACGTATTACAATTGATGATAGCCGTGGTTCAATCAACTGTGGTGGTGGTAACCCACGTTACAACAGCTTAACGCTTGACGGCGTTCGCATGAACGATAACTTCGGTTTAAGCTCAAACGGTTACCCAACTATCCGTGCCCCTTTCTCTTTCGACTCTATCGAACAAGTTTCAGCAGAACTAGCCCCTTTTGACGTTCAATACGGTGGCTTTACATCGTGTAACATCAACGCTGTAACTAAATCGGGTGGCAACGACGTTCACGGTGGTGTTTTCTTCGATTACACAAGCGATTCAATGAAAGGCGACGAAATTGAAGGTGATGAAGTTGATAACGGTAACTACACTGAAAAACGTTACGGTTTCAACGTAGGCCTTCCGCTTATTGAAGATACATTATTTTTGTACACTTCATACGAAAAACTTGAAGGTGTTCGCCAGTTTAACTACGACGGTTTAAACACTGGCAGCGTAACAGCTGAAGACATTACCCGCATCACAAATGCAGCTCAATCTGTATATGGTTACGATGTTGGCGGTATGCCATCTAGCATGCCTGTTGAAGATGAAAAGATCTTAGTAAAACTAGATTGGAACATCAACGAAGATCACCGTGCAAACTTAATTTATAACTACAACGACGGTAATACAATTTCTCAGTCGGATACAGGTTCTAGCCGAGTTTCTTTATCAAACCATTTCTATGACCAAAGCGCTGAATTTACTTCAATTATTGGCTCTGTATATTCTGATTGGTCAGACGATTTCTCTACAGAAATTCGTTTAGGTAAATCGGAACTAGATGCAACTGTTCAGTCATTAGATGCTGCAAGTAGCTTTGGTGAAATGCAAATTCGTACTGATAATGGCGGTACTGTATTTATTGGTCCAGATGATTCTCGTCAATCAAACGACCTAGATTACGACACAACTACATTTAAAGTTGCTGGTACTTACTACTTAGACCAACACACTATTACTGCTGGCTATGAATATGAAAATCTAAGCGTTTTCAACTTGTTTGTTCAGCACACGGAAGGTGAATACCGTTTTGGTTCAATCGATGAGTTTGAAGCAGGTATAGCCGACCGTATCTACTACAACAACTCAGCTGGAACAAACGATCCAACTGATTCGGGTGCTAGCTTTGAGTATGCTCAACACACGTTTTATGTACAAGATGAATACGCATTTACTGACTTAGATGCAACCATTCAGTTCGGTTTACGTTACGACAAGTACACAAGTGATGACGTTCCTAACTTTAACGAGAACTTCACTAATCGTTACGGTTACAGCAACCAGTCTACATTTGATGGTATTGACTTACTGCAGCCACGTGTTGGTTTTCAATGGTATGCAACAGACGAGCTTGAAGTACGCGCTGGCTTAGGCTTGTTCTCTGGTGGTAACCCTAATGTATGGCTGTCTAACTCATACTCAAATGACGGTATTACACAAATTGCTACAAGAGAGAGTCAACTAAGTAATTATGATTCTGATTCAAAAACTATTGACTTATTTAATACTCCAAATGTGAATGGCGGCACTCCTGGCTTTGAGGTTCCACAAGAACTTTATGACATTATTGGTGCTACAGAAATAGGTTCTGGTGATGGTACAGTTAACGCTGTAGACCCAGATTTTGAAATTCCTTCAGAGTGGAAATACTCACTTGGTGCTACATACACAACTGAAGACGAATACGTAATCTCTGTTGATTACTTATACTCGAAGAAAAATGATGCTGCTGTAATGCGTGACATTTCACTTCAAGAAAGCGGTGAAACTACGTTTGATGGTCGCCCTATTTATGAAAAAATCGATGGCCGCAGTGGTGATTTACTACTTACTAACGTAAGCGGTAATAGTGGTGATTCTTCAGTTATTTCTGCTGCAATAAGCAAAATGTATGACAACGGCATTAACTTTAGCTTTGGTTATGCATACACAGACGCAGACGATGTAAACCCAATGACTAGCTCTACAGCCGGTTCTAACTACGGTAACATCGCGCTTTCAAACCCAGGTAACCCTGGTGTTGCGTCTTCAGATTATGAAATCCCGCACCGTTTCACTATGACTCTTGGTTACAAACATGAGTTTGTAGATGGCTTTGAAACACGCTTTAACCTTTACGGTGAGGCATATAAAGGCTTACCGTACAGCTTTACATTTGACGGAAGCGATAGTGTTTGGGGTGATGATAGCTGGAATGGTAGCCGCCAATTACTTTATGTTCCACTTGAAAACGATCCTAACGTTGTTTACAACATGTCGGCTGATGAAATCAATGAATTCAATGACTTCATTGCTTCTGAAGGACTTAAACGCGGTGAAATTGCAGGTCGTAACCAACAAAATTCAGATTGGTTTGTTAAGTTTAACTTTAAGATTACACAAGAACTACCAGGCTTTATGGATGGCCATAAAGGTGAAGCATTCTTCGTAATCGACAACCTTACAAACATGCTAAATGATGACTGGGGCGTACTTAAGAAAGGTCCTTTCGTAGGCGCAAGCATGATCTCAACATCTTTAGATGACCAAGGTCGTTACGTTTACTCAGACTTTAATGCAAATAACGCAAATACTTCAGTACAAACTGGTGCTTCAGTATGGGAAATGCGTGTAGGTGTTCGTTACACGTTCTAATTTGATTAATTAAATTAGTCTATTTAAAAGCCCACTTTGTGGGCTTTTTTATGCCTGTAATTTATTTTTTAATTTTTCAAAAATAGCGATTAACTGGCGTTGTTCATCATCCGACAAGCAGCTTAATAATGCTTGTTCCCATTTCAATGCTTGTGGTGTTATTTTTTTATACAAAGCCATACCCTTATCACTTAACATCAAAAATGCAGCGCGCTTATCATGCTTATTTAACTCGCTATAAATAAGCCCTTGATCTATTAGCGCTTTTACCGCTCTTGATACTGTTGACTTATCCATATCCGCTTGAGTACATAACTGCTTTGCTGTGCTTTGACCTAATTGTGCTAAATTAGCAATTATTCGCCACTGAGGAATTGTTAAATCAAACTCTTTTTTATAAATGCTCGAAAAATCGTTACTTACCTGTGTTGCTAAGTGCGTTAATTGATAGGGCAAAAATGTCGTTAAATCTATTTTCATGTTGAATCACTTATTTATTTACACACGACTTTTATCTGTTCACTTTTATTTACAACGGTCGTAATCAGTGCATTTGATATTAGTCTCACTTGAGAGTATCTTAGCGTAAATAACAAAAATATAACACTCCCCCATTTTTACAGGAGTCAGTAATGGCGACACAATTAAACTACATGACCGGCTTTGGCAATGAATTTGAAACCGAAGCGCTGCCTGGTGCATTACCGATTGGTCAATTTAGTCCGCAAAAAGTAAAATATGATTTATACGCAGAGCAATTCAGTACCACTGCATTTACCGCTCCTCGCGCCGATAACCGCCGCACTTGGATGTATCGTATTCGCCCATCGGTTGTGCAAGGCGATTATACAGCCATAGACAATGGCTTAATTAGAACCGCTCCCATTACCGAAGTACCGACTCCACCAACCATGCTGCGCTGGGATCCAATTGATGTACCAACAAAACCTACAGATTTTGTTGACGGGCTTATCACCATGGCCGCTAATGGTAACGCTAATGGTCAAGCGGGTATCGGTATTCATGTTTATGTTGCCAATAAATCAATGGACAATCGCTTTTTTTATAATGCCGATGGCGAAATGTTATTTGTACCGCAACAAGGTGAACTACTACTTAAAACAGAGCTTGGGCATTTAACTATTAAAGCCGGCGAAATTGCCGTTATTCCGCGTGGTATTAAATTTCAAGTAATGTTACTAACCGACACTGCGCGTGGCTATATTTGTGAAAACTACGGCCATGCCTATGTCCTTGCTGAGCGCGGCCCTGTGGGTGCCAACGGTTATGCGAATGATCGTGATTTTCAATATCCAGTAGCGGCTTTTGAAGATATTGAGGGTGATTTTGAACTGATTGCTAAATTTAATGGCAATATGTTCCGTTGTGATATTGGTCACTCACCCCTTGATGTTGTTGCTTGGACAGGCAATAGTGCGCCTTACAAATACGATTTGGCTCGCTTTAATGTCATGAATACCGTTAGCTTTGATCACCCCGACCCTTCAATCTTTACCGTGCTAACTTCACCATCGGGAACTGAAGGCGTTGCAAATATCGATTTTGCTATTTTCCCACCGCGTTGGATGGTGGCTGAAAACACCTTCCGCCCGCCTTACTATCACCGTAATATTATGAGTGAATTTATGGGCTTAATAGAAGGGGTATATGATGCAAAAGAGCATGGCTTTGTGCCAGGTGGCATGAGCTTACATAACTGTATGTCGCCGCATGGTCCTGAAGCAGACGTATTTGAAAAAGCATCAAACGCCGATTTAGAGCCACAACGCTACGATAATACGTTGGCGTTTATGTTTGAGTCACGTTATGTAATATCGCCGACTAAATACGCATTAGAAGGTAAAGAGCGCCAAGCTAATTACACTGACTGCTGGCGCACAATCAAAAAACACTTTAATGGCAATCAAGGATAATCAGATTATGAAGCTTTATACTTATTTTCGCTCATCTGCAGCGTATCGTGTGCGAATAGCATTAAATCTAAAAAATATTGTTCATCAATTAGTGCCTGTTAACTTATTAAAATCAGAGCAGCAAAGCGAAGATTATTTACAGAAAAACCCACAAGGACTGTTACCTGCTTTAGAAACTGATGACGGGATACTAGGTCAATCTCTAGCAATTTTAGAGTACCTTGAAGAGCAATACCCTGAAACACCATTACTGCAAGGTAATGCATGGCAAAAAGCACACATTCGCAATTTAAGTTATGCAATTGCGTGTGATATTCACCCTATTGATAATTTACGGGTGCTTAAATATTTAAGTAGTGAACTCAATGTCGATGATGAAGCAAAAAATAAGTGGTACCGACACTGGGTTGAAGTTGGTTTTGATAAAATAGAACAAATGCTCGATAGCAAAAATACATTTTGCGCAGGCGACTCGCCAAGCTTAGCCGATGTATGTTTAGTGCCGCAGGTATTTAATGCCATTCGCTTTAAAGTAGATATGGCTGCTTATCCTAAAATAGCAGCCGTTTATCAGCGTTGTAATGAGTTGACTGCCTTTAGTGATGCAGCCCCAGAAAATCAACCCGACGCAAACTAACTTTTTAAAGCACTGTGTATTACAGTGACGTGCTCAATTAAGTCTAAGCCCAGATCAGTTAAATAACCGCCATCTGGGCTATCAATAACCCCTTTATCAAACAAACGTTGTGCTGCGCTTAATAAAGCGGGTTCAGCGTCTGAATGGAGTTTAATGCCCTGCATTTTGCTCTCGCGTGGGAATTTTGCAAGTAGTGTAAATTCGTCAATCATAGTTTGATTAAATAGCATATGTGTTCACCTTTTTATTGTTCTGTGTTTTACTAAAACTGTCCCACTTACCCTAGCATGTTTTTTAACTAAGTGTGCTTTTTTTAAACACGTTAATTTTGAGGTTATTTATGCGTTATTATTTTACTTTCTTTATTGTTGTTTTATGCGTGTATTTTCCAGCTTTAAGCTACGCTAACGCAATAAAAACGCTTCCTATTGTTGATGCTACCCAGCTTATAAACACTAACGCTGAGTGCTGGTATGATAATAAACGCTATAGCGAAGGCGCCATACTGCAGGTTCATTCTGTTACGCTTATTTGTGCTGCTAAATACCCTCAACATAACAACAGTCAGTTAATTTGGCTAAAACTCGATAAACAAGGTAACCTTATTTACCCCAAGAAGCCTTCTACTATTACTGTAAATTAATCAAGATTAACAATCTGGGATTTGCCAGTCATCTCCAAACTATTAAGATGCGGTGGGATACGTTACAATACATGCAGTTTAAAAAAGCAGTGTGACTATGAATAATCAACCAAAAAACCCGCTTCATGGGGTAACTTTAGAGCAAATCCTTGTTGAACTAGAACAACGTTTAGGCTTCAAAGCAATGGGCGAACAAGTAAATATCAAATGTTTTACAGATTCGCCAAGTATAAAATCAAGCTTAAAATTTTTACGTAAAACGCCTTGGGCAAGAGATAAAGTAGAAGCGCTTTATATCCACACCATTAATAACAAGCCGCTACGTAGAGCTAGAAATAAACCGACTAAGCAGTCTGAATCTTCACAACCTGATACATCAGGTTTTGTATGGCCTTCTATTAAAAAATAAAAGGCTCAAAAAATAGCAATGGCGTAATATATACGCCTTTCTAATCAGGTGTTTGCTCTTGGCATATTACATTTAACGATGCTGGGTGGATACTTACCACCACTTTATCTGCAGATTTAACCTCGCCATCAATCACGTAATTTAGCGTTTCGTCTACGCAGCTTATTTCTACACGTTTTGCATTGGTATAATGCGAGTTAATAGCAAGATGCGTTTGCGTAATACTGCTAAACATCAGCTCTGCAATACTTAATACCGTGGTTTCATTATCTTTGTTTGGCGTTAACCAGTTTACATCTAATAACCCATCGCGGTGATCGGGTTGCCCGCCCCCTTGCGCTAATAACGTAGTGAATGGGGCAGCATTTGCCACAATAAAACTATTTGTATTAATAACCTCAGGCTCATTATCATCTAATTTAACTATCAGCTGTTGTGCTTTATTTTCGCCAAATGAGTGTAAAAAACCATTTAAATAAGCAAGTTGCCCTGACTTATTTTTAGACTCTCGATCTGCTTTTTCAATCATTGCATGCTCAAAGCCAATGCCAATTAATAATAACATTAGTTCATCATTACAATACGCGGTATCAATAAGGTTGGTTTGGCCATCAATAATTAAATCACAGGCTTGCTCAACAGGAATAAGTTTAGATTTTATTCCCATTAATACATGGGCAAGCGCATTCGCTGTGCCCAGTGGTATTATTCCTAATCGACAAGACGTACCCACCAACACACTGGCAACCTCAGTTACGGTTCCATCGCCACCACAAGCAATAATAATATCGGGGTTATGTTCTATGGCCTGTTTAGCCAAAGTGATACCGTTTTGTTCTGGCGTAGTTTTTAAAATGGTTAAATCGTAATACGCAGATAAACGTGCAACAATTAAATGCTCTTTTTCAGACCACAACTTAGTACCTGAAACCGGATTAGCAATTAAGTACGCTTTGTTTTTTATCAGTAGCTCCCCCTTACGGTGGCGCTTAACTAAATGGCGTAATTGGCGTTTATTAAGATTGGCAGTTTCACGTGTTTCTTTTATTTGTGCAAGAATATCATGCACATCCGCATCTTTATTTTGACTCAATAAATATGCCGCCATAACAAACACCGATCGTCCACGCCCTAATGCACAATGCACCACAACACGACGGTCTTTTTTAATATGATGATGTATCCAGTTAATAGCTTGGTTTAACTGTGAGTGTGTTGGCACACTGTGATCAAGAACAGGAATATTTAAATAATCAATATTTTCTTGAGTAGATGTCCATTCAAGGCCATCAAATTCACAGGTAACGTCCAAAACAGCGGTAATGCCATTTTCTTTCAATGTGTCTATATCAGAAGGGAATAAACGACATGCTAAAAATAGATTATCGTTTATTTGCTGAATAGGCGGTACCTTGTCACGCTTTCGTGACCACGCATTATAAATTTGCGCACCTAATAAAAAAGGCACAAAGGCCCAGCGAATGTAAAAAGGGATAACGCCATTCTCGCGTTTTCTAAATACTTTTCCTGCGTTAAAAAAATAAGCGCCGCTGACTAATAATAACGATAGTGCGGTCCAAAAAAATGCAACTGCAAAATAAATGGAGTTAACCGTTAACCCCAATACTATAAATATCAATGCTGTTACAAGATAACTTACTGCAGCCCACATGTGCTCTCCTTAAAGTTGTTAGCGCAAAATTAACGCTTTTAATATAGCTCGAAGAATGCAAGTAGCACGCCAAAAAGCAACTATTATTATTTACTGTGTTTAGCTCTATAGCGCAAGCTCACATAAAACCAGCTAAAAATATTAAGCTATTGATAATAAATAACTATATCTTTATTTTTGTTTTCCTATTTTAGCAACTCAATGCTAGTCTTTATTTATGATATTGGCCATAAACTATTTGTATATAAGGCTAGTCCTTTCTTTTTTACAATAGTAAGGGTCAAATATTCATAGTAACTTAATAACTTAGTGCATTAATTATCAAATGGCATAAGTAATGTTTTCATTGCTGGACGTAGTGCAATAAGCACGGTTTCTTCTGTTAACTCAGGAAACAGCATTTTTCGTAATAACAATCCGGCCATCACTGAAAAAATCACATTAATACGGCTCTCTAATTCTTGCTCTGAATGTGATTTTATTAAACTACTTTCACTCACTAATAGATCCCGCATTCTGTTACGCGCTTGCGTGTCAGCATCACGTAGTAGCAAAGCAACTTTTTTATTTCTACTAGCCTCTGCCATCATATCTAGGTCAACAACGCTGGCTCCGGTGTCCATATGACGCTGTACGCCATGATGTAGACCATCAAGTAACACCGTTAAAATATCACCGGGTTGTTCTTCAAACTCTTGAAATATAGAAAACATTTCTTCCATATCTTTTTCAATAATACGCTCGATTATTGCTTCTTTACTATCAAAATAGTTATAAATATGGCCTGCACTCATACCTGCTGTTCTTGCTATTTCAGCCATACCGGCGCCATGGTAGCCTTTGCGACGAAAACAATCCGCAGCAGCTGTTAATACCTGTTCACGACGCGCTTGTGCTTGCACCGGATCAAGGTGTTTTTTATTTTTAGAATTCATTCGACACTCCATTATCGAGTCACTAGACTCGAAATGTTTAACGTTTATCCCTAACAATAAAGAGAGAAGCGTTAAACAGTATTACTTTACTACTGATAAATCTGCCATAACTAATTGGTTTTATGCATATTAGTTATTTTGAGGAGTAGTTACTTCCCAACCACCGCCAACAGCTTTGTACAAGTTAATTTGACTTGCAAGCAGCGCTTGTTGACCGATGATCAGTTGTTGCTTTGCGCTATACCATGTTCGCTGAGCGTCGAGCACTTGCAAAAAGCTATCGACCCCTTTATCGTATCGCGCCTGTGATAGGTCATAGGTTATTTTTCGGCTTTGTAGTAGCTGCTCAAGCGCATTTAATTGCGCATTGAAACCTTCTCTATCAGCAAGCACATCAGCAACTTCGCGAAACGCTTGTTGAATTTTTTGCTGATACGTTGCTACAGCAACTTGTTGCTCTGCATTAGCGACATCTAAATTAGCTTGGTTACGTCCCATACTAAAAATAGGTAAATTTACCGACGGTATAAAGCTCCATGTACCTGACCCTGCATCAAATAAATTACTTAAATCACGTGATGCACTCCCTGCATTGGCTGTTAAACTAATACTTGGGTAAAACGCCGCACGCGCAATACCTATATTGGCATTTGCAGCAAATAATTGGTGCTCAGCCGCTTTTATATCAGGACGCTGTGTTAGTAGATCAGATGGAAGGCCGACAGGAACAGCGGGTAAATCAAGTAATTTGTTCAACTCTTTAGTCGGTAGTAAGTCCTGACTCACCGGTTTACCTACTAATAAATCAAGCGCATTTTTATCACGTTTTAATAAACGCTCATACGTTGCAATATCAACCTTTGCAGTAGCTACGGTACTTTTTAATTGCTCTAGCGTAATTTCAGAGGCAGCACCTAAATCAACGCTTTTTTGCGTTAAAGATAAAGACGCTTGCTGCGATGACAATGTCTCTTGAGCCAAAGCAAGTAATTGCTGATCGGTCGCATAATTAAGCCACGCATTTGCCAGTTCAGAAATCAACGACACCTGCATGCTGTACTCACTAAGCTGCGTAGAGTAAAGCGTTTGAAGTGCTTGCTCTGATTGATTACGCACTTTGCCCCATAAATCTAACTCATAAGCGGTCATACCCACAGTTGCGCTGTATTGGGAGCTAATTTGAGGCTGACTGCTGGCTGATAAATCAGCAGGTAAACGCTGACGACTTCCTGTCGCGTTTAAATCAAGTGACGGATACAAAGCCGAGTCTTGAATTTGATATAAACCACGTACTCGCTCTACATTAAGCGCTGCTATTTGCAGATCTTTATTGTGCTCAAGGCTTTGTGATATCAGTGCTTTGAGCTTTTCATCATTAAAAAACTGCTGCCATTTTAATGATGAAACTTGCCCTTTGCCTGCCTCTGATGCATACGCATCAGGGACAGGTAAATTAAGCGCTTCTTGCTGAGGAGCTAACTGACATCCAGATAAAATGGCTAAAGTTAAAGCATTAAAACTGATTGCTCTTACACTCATTATGCTTCCTCCTGCGAGGTAGTTTTAGCTTTTCCTGAAAATAGTCTACGCACTAAAACAAAAAATAAGGGTACAAAAATCACCACCAATGATGAAGCCGCTAGTGTTCCACCAATGATTGAGATACCTAAGGCGTTTTGTGCACCAGAGCCTGCACTGGAGGCTATTGCAAGCGGTAGTACACCACAGATGAATGCCATTGAGGTCATTAAAATAGGGCGTAAACGAAGTCGTACGGCTGCAATGGCTGAATCAACTAAGCTCAGGCCTTCATCCATTTTATGATTAGCAAATTCAACAATTAATATCGCATTTTTAGAGGCAAGCCCTATGGTGGTTAATAAACCAACTTGTAGGTAAATATCATTTGATAAATTACCTAAAAAAGCAGCCATAACAGCCCCCAATATACCCAGAGGTACAATCATCATTACTGCAAATGGGATAGACCAACTTTCATAAAGTGCTGCTAAACACAAAAATACAAATAATAGTGAAAGGCCATAAAGAAGCGGCGCTTGACCACCACTTGAACGTTCTTGGTATGAAATAGCAGTCCATTCAGAGGCAATACCATTAGGTAATTGCTTTACTAAGCGCTCCATTTCATCCATAGCTTCACCTGTACTGTAACCTGGCGCAGCACTACCTTGAATTTCCATAGCTGAAAAACCATTATAGCGCTCTAAACGAGGTGAGCCATAAGACCAATACGAACTAGCAAACGCTGAGAATGGCACCATGTCTCCGTTTTTATTTCGTACATACCACTTATTTAGATCCTCAGGTACCATGCGAGCATCAGCCTTACTTTGCAAATATACCTTTTTAACGCGGCCACGGTCGATAAAATCGTTCACATAACTACTACCCCAAGCAGTCGAAAGTGTACTGTTAATATCACCTTGTGATAAACCAAGAGCTTCAGCTTTTGCAAGGTCAATATCCAGTTGTAATTCAGGCATATCTTCTTGGCCATTAGGACGAACACCTGCCAGGATTGGGCTTTGACTTGCCATACCCAATAACTGATTACGCGCTTTTAATAATTCATCGTGTCCTAAACCAACTCGGTCTTGTAAAAACATATTAAAACCATTCGCAGTGCCAAGTTCAATAATAGCCGGAGGTGGGAATGCAAACACAAACGCCTCTTTTATCGTTGAAAAATAGCCCATGCCTTTTCCTGCAACCGCTCCCACTGATAAGTCGTCACGTTGGCGCTCATCCCAGTGCTTTAAGCTCACAAAACCAATGGCTGAGTTTTGTCCTGAGCCTGCAAAACTAAAACCGGTAACCGTGAAAATTGAGGCAACAGCTTCAGATTGTTCTTCTAAATAATGGTTTTCTACTTTTTTAACCACTTCAAGCGTTTGCTCTGTTGTAGAACCTGCTGGCAGCATCACTTGGCTAAACAGAATACCTTGGTCTTCGTCCGGTAAAAACGCAGTGGGTAAGCTTGAAAAAATAGTGACCATACCACCGACAATCAAAACATAACTAAGTAAATAACGTTTAGAGTGCTTGATCATTCGCCCAACAAAGCTTTGTGCACCTCTATTAGTTTTATCAAAACCACGGTTGAAGCCTGAGAAAAAACGACCAATAAAGGTACCATCAGTATGCACATGACTCGGTTTTAATAACGTAGCACACAATGCAGGTGTTAAAATAAGCGCCACTAATACCGACAACCCCATTGCTGTTACCAGCGTTATAGAAAACTGACGATAAATAACCCCTGTAGAGCCACTAAAAAATGCCATAGGAATAAATACCGCCGACAGCACCATGGCAATACCCACAAGCGCGCCCTTAATTTCATCCATAGACTTTCGCGTTGCCTCGACCGCAGAGAGCTTTTCTTCTGTCATTAAACGTTCTACGTTTTCAACTACCACTATCGCGTCATCGACCAACAGACCAATGGCCAGTACCATGGCAAACATAGTGAGCGTATTAATTGAATACCCAAAGGTAAATAGAACGCCAAATGTACCTAGCAGTACTACAGGCACGGCAATTGTTGGGATAATAGTTGCTCTAAAGTTTTGTAAAAATAAGTACATCACAACAAATACCAAAACAACGGCTTCTATTAATGTATGAACTACTTTTTCAATTGAGAGTGCAACAAAAGGAGTAGTGTCATAAGGCACAACCGCTTCAAGCCCCTGTGGGAAAAAAGGCTTAAGCTCTTCAAGGGCATCTTTTACTCCTTGTGCGGTATCAAGCGCATTGGCACCACTGGCTAACTTTACGCCGAGTCCCGATGCAGGCTTACCATTAAAACGAGCTACCACGCCGTAGCTTTCACCGCCAAGTTCAACATCAGCAACGTCTTGTAAGCGAACAACCGACCCATCGCTGTTGGTTTTTACTAAAATATCTCTAAATTGCTCTGGTGTTTGTAATCGACTTTGCGCAGTGACAGTTGCATTGAGTTGCTGCCCAGCAAGTGAGGGCATACCACCGAGTTGCCCTGCTGACACCTGTGCATTTTGTGCTTTAATTGCAGCTGATACATCGCTTGGGGTTAACTTATAGTTTTGTAATTTAGCCGGATCGAGCCAAATACGCATTGCATATTGAGAGCCAAACAGCTCCACTTCACCTACACCGTCTACACGCGACACAATGTCTTGCACGTTCGACGATACATAGTCTCCAATATCAATATTAGTCATACTGCCATCTTGCGACACAAAACCAACAACCAGTAAAAAGCTTGATGATGATTTAGCCACTACCACACCTTGGCGCTGTACTTCTTCCGGCAATAATGGCGTAGCGGTCGCTAATTTATTTTGTACTTGAACTTGGGCAATGTCTGGATCGGTCTCGGCATCAAATGTTAATGTCAGCGTTGCTGAACCGCTGGACTGTGAGGTTGATGACATGTATAACAAGCCATCTAAGCCTTTCATTTTTTGCTCAATAACCTGAGTTACCGAGTCTTCTAATGTACGTGCAGATGCACCTGGATAGTTAGCCGTAATGGTAATCGCTGGCGGCGCAATAGACGGATACTGAGCAACAGGTAGGCTTTTAACGGCAATAATACCCGCAAGCATAACCACAATCGCCAATACCCAAGCAAAAATAGGCCTATCAATAAAAAATCGTGACATAAAACTCTCCGTTATTGGCTGTTATTTGCAGAAGGCTTCACAGCAGTTGCCGTAACAGGTGCACCTGGGCGAATCTTTTGTAGCCCTTCCACAATCAATTGGTCGCCATCGGCTAAGCCTTCGCTCACCAACCAATTAGCGCCTAAAGTTCGCTCTACTTTTAATACACGGCTTTCAACGGTATTGTTTTTGCTAACAACCATAGCTGTAGGTTCACCTTTGGTATTACGGCTCACACCACGTTGTGGGGCTAATATTGCGTCTGACTTAACACCTTCAACCACCTCAGCACGCACATACATACCTGGTAGTAATAGCTTTTCAGGGTTTGGAAACTTAGCACGTAAAGTCACTGACCCAGTACTTGGATCAACGGTCACTTCTGAGAACTGTAATGTACCTTTATGAGGATATACTGAGCCATCTTCCATTATTAGTTCTACATCGGTTTGTGTTGTAGAGTCGACACCTAAAGCACCTGATGCTAGCGCTCTTTTGAGTTTAGTTAGCTCATTACTTGATTGGGTTAAATCAACATAAATGGGGTCAAGTTGCGTAACCGTTGCCAGTGCGCTTGTTTGGCCTGCGCTAACTAATGCGCCTACCGTCACGCTTGATTTACTAATCTGGCCGCTAATTGGCGAAGAAACATGGCTATAATCAAGGTTAATTTGCGCACTTTTTAACTGCGCTTGTGCCGTTAATAATTCTGCAGAGGCTTGCTTAGAAGCAGCATCAGCTTCGTCAAAATCTTGCTGGCTTACGGCTTTAATTGCTAATAGTTCTTTATAACGAGACGCTTTAGATTTACTGCTAGCAATACTCGCTTCTGCGCGAGCAACCGCCGCTTTACTGGCGGCTAATTCTGCTTCAAAAATATCAGGGTTGATTTGGTAAAGCGCTTGATCTTTTTCAACCTGAGTGCCTTCTTCAAATAAGCGTGATTGCACAATTCCACTTACCTGAGGACGAATTTCAGCAATTTGAAACGCACTTACACGCCCTGGTAATTCTTTTTTAAGTGTTATTGCTTGGCTTTTTAATGTGACAACTCCAACAGGAGTCGCTGCAGGGGCAGAAGCACTGGGTTGCTCAGCTACCTGATCGCAGCCACTTAAAGCAACAGAACCAACGAGGGCTGAAAATACAAAAAAAGCGATGCGGGAGCGCTGCATGTTAAATACCTTTTAGTTTAGAATGAACGATCATTCTAAACTATAGTACAACAATTAAAAATAGCCACTGAGCAACATTTACACATTTTTACAATTGACTATAGTTGTCACCAAATAAACTCAAACAATAGTTTTGCTATATCAGTAACACCCATAAAAAAGGCAGCCAATGCATTGGCTGCCGTTAATCAATAATTTAATTTTAGCGGCTATTATTCGCTATCAGGATTCACTCTAGAGACAAGTAATTGTTCTATACGAATACCTTCTACATCCACTACTTCAAATTTAAAGCCAGAAAATAAAACAAATTCTGCACGTTTGGGAATATGCTTCATGGTATAAATTAAATACCCAGCAACCGTTTCATAATGGCTTTGCTCAGGGAATTCATCAATTTCTAATACCTTAGCTAATTCAACAATAGGTGTTAAACCATCGACCAACCAAGAATTAGCGTCGCGTTCAATGATTAACTCCTCACTTTGATGCGTGATTAAATCACCCATAAAGCCTTTCATTAAATCTTTAACTGTCACTATCCCAACCACTAGCGCATATTCATTGACCACCACAGCAAAAGGATGAACGGCAGTTTTAAACGCATTTAGCGACTCAGATAAGCTCAGTGTTTCTGGTAAGTAAAAAATATCTTTATCAAGCATATCCGCATTAATATTTGCCGCCTCACCTTTAAGCACTTGGCGTAAAATATCTTTTGACTCAACCGAGCCAATTAATTTATCAAGGTTGCCTTTACACACTAAAAAGTGATTATGTGGATGCTCTATAATTTTATTGGCTATATCTTCACTCGACTCATCAATATCAAAGTAAACTATTTGCTCTCGTGGCGACATCACGCTTGATAAAAAGCGCGCTTCTAAATCAAATACATTACCAATTAAGTCATATTCCTGCTGTTGAAGGCTGCCATATTCGGCACCCGCATCCATCATGGCAACAATATCTTCAGTAGTCACTATATCCTCACGCTCACTCGGTACTTTGAATACTCGTAATACTATATTGGTTAAGCCGTTAAAAAATAATACCAGCGGTGTGAGCGCGAAAGTGACCCAACGCATAATTGTAACTACACGCACAGCAACAGCCTCAGGTAAAATCATTGCTAAACGCTTTGGAAGCAAATCAGCAAATAATATGAATAATGAGGTAATAATTAAAAACGACAGTAAAAAGCTAATTTGGCCAAGCAACGGCCCCTGATAAAATAACTGCAGTATTTCTTGCACGTAAGGCGATAATGCCTGCTCACCAACAATCCCACCTAATATGGCAATCGCATTAAGCGTAATTTGGATCATGGCAAAAAAAGCCCCTGGCTGCTCTTGCAGTTTTAAGACCGCCAGCGCTTGCACATTTCCTTCGTCGGCCATAACCCTTAATTTTATTTTGCGTGAAGCGGCAATCGAAATTTCTGACATCGCAAATAACGCACTCATCAAGATTAATAATGCAATCCCGATTAAATCACCCATTTATAACTCCAAAATAATCGCTTTTATTAGCAAAAGCAGCTGGATTATAGCCGCTTTTATAAACAGGGCAATTGATATTTAAAGTTGTGACTCATACAAGGCAAAGGCCGTGCTAAGTTGCTGCTGTAATTTATTCGGTAGGTTTTTGTTACACGCAAAATATAAGGGGGCTTGGTTGGCGTTAATAGGCATTAATGATTCGAGTTGAAGTTCACTTAATAAGTGTGATTGTTCGTGGCTTATTCTCTGCGCAGGTATAACAACCAAATCAATGCTTGAACTTCGTGCTTTAATTATTTTAAAAATATTATCAAAACTATTAAACAGCATTAAGTTTTCGTTTTCTTTAAAGCCTTGGGAGAGTAAATAGTGATGGCTATAGTTATCTTTTAACACTGCAATTCTGTATTGTTTTGCCTGCTCGAGACTTGTTAAAACAATGCCTTTGCTTTTAAGAGAATAAAAGTTTGTGTCGAATTGGGCAAGTTTAGCAAACCAAACAAAACGACTCTCACGCTCAGGTGAGCGAGAAATTGAGAAGATACAGGTTTCGGGATCCCTCAATGCAATATTATAAGTCATACTCCAATCGTGAACTGAAATTGAATAATCAATCCCCGCACTATCAAGCACTAATCGTACTATATCGGCAGCATCACCAACTAAATTGTTGTTAGCATCGAGATACTGCGCAGGTGCAAAATTCTCTGTTACAACAGTGAGTTTAGCCGCACAGTGTTGGCTTACAATGAGTAATAATACAAAACACCATTTAATCACAATAACCCGCTCTATTAGATTTAAGACGTCACTTTTTTAATAAAAGCCAATTAAATATAGCGGGTTATTTGCAAATAGCCAATTTTTAGCTTTTGAAATTAGCGATTCATTGCATTAATTAAAAACGCCGAAATTTTAGCGCCTTCTCTCAGAGTTGTCTCAGAGCTTGATTGGCCCACTAAAGAGCTGTCAGTAAACGGAGCTATTTCCATCATATCAGCCCCCGTTATAGGGAACTCATCTGCAATCGCTGACAAAATATCAAGCGCGTGCTGTGGCGTTAACCCATTTTCTTCAGGCGTGCCTGTTGCTGATGCAAATTCTGCATCGAGGGCATCAATATCAAAGCTCACATACACTTCATCAACCTTGTCTGCTTTTAATTGCGCAATCGCATCTGCAGCAACCGCAGCTGCACCACGCTCTATAATTTCAGCAGCCCAGTGTTGTTTAACGCCAAAAGTACTTTCCCAATGTGATTTAGGTTTGCCACTTGAGCGAATACCAAATTGGATTAAATGATGCGGCGCTGGTAAGAATTCCAAAATATGTGTACACCAAGAGCCAAAACATAAGTCGATGCCTAAACGCTCTACGAGTAAGTCGGTGTGAGCATCGAAATGAATAATTGCCGTGCGTTTACCTTGCTCACGTTTGGCTTTTAAGTACGCTTTTGTTAACGGGTAGCTAATTGAGTGGTCGCCACCAATACCAAAAATACCTTTGTCTTGGAATGTCGCATAAAAGCTGTCACACACATCTTCAGTAATTGACAATGGGCTCACATAATGATCATTATTGTCATTACCGTACAGCGCTTTTTGGCAGTTGGTAATAGTGGCCTCATTTAAGTACTTATCATGTAATAAATGCGGTATTACGCGTACATCACCTAAATCAAACGAACGACATTGTGTTTGTTGATCTATCAGTGCTGAGCGTAAAAATAAAGGCCCCCAATTAGCGCCACGTAAAATTCCACCACCGCAATCAGAGCTAATGCCTAACATTACTGCTTTGTGTGGTGAATTAGGCAGCTCGTTAAGTGAGTCACGCCATAAAACATCGACATTTTCAGTTTGCCCATATAATTTATTTCTTAGCGCTGCTTTGCGTTCTTTAGCCGTATTGACTGTAAAAACACCGTCGCCGGGCGCACATAAACAGTGCTCAACTTTATTTTTAAATGTTTGAAATTGTGTGCTCATTGTAAACCCTTTTTCAATCTGAATATCTTGTCTATTATTGAGTAGTTATGCAAAACATCACACGCTGAATTAATTCCAGATTATTAGCATAGTGTGCTAAAAATTACAGTGAACTTTATTTTGCTCGCTTAGGTTAGTGGTAAATAAAAACTAAGCTTTCTTACTAACCCAATGAATATAAACAATTTAAAATACAGCTATCGGCTCTTTAGCCTAGCTATTGGTTTGCTATGAGGTATGAATATAGTGTCTGAGCAAACAAGTCAACTGGCTCATTTTGTTCGTAATTTTAGTCATTGATTGAATATTCAGAGTTGGTGAATAAATCAAATTAAGTCAATACGGACATCCGTCCTGTACTTAATTTTCATTTCTCGTAATCATGGTAAATTGACAACAATTTTTATTAAAAAGGCTTAGTTATGGAAAAGATATTTCACTTAGGACTGTGTATTGATGACTTAAAAGGTGCAAAACTGGCTATAGTTCCAGGCGATCCAGATCGTGCAGCACGTATTTCACAGTTCTTAGATAATCCTACCTGCCTTGCTCAAACACGTGAGTTTCACATTTATTTAGGCCAATTAAACGGTCACTCTGTAGTAATATGTTCGACTGGTATCGGCGGCCCTTCAACGTCAATTGCCGTTGAAGAACTAGCACAACTTGGCGTACGAAGCTTTCTTCGCATTGGCACAACAGGGGCTATTCAACCGCACATTAATGAAGGCGATATTCTAATTAGCCAAGCTTCGGTTCGCTTAGATGGTGCGAGTCAACATTTTGCCCCGCTATGCTACCCTGCCGTATCTGATTTTTTTGCCACTCAAGCCATGGTAAAAGCCTGTGAAAACCTTAATATCGATTTCCATATTGGTATAACCGCTTCGAGCGACACCTTCTACCCAGGTCAAGAGCGCTACGATACACACTCTGGCTACGTACCTAAGTCACTACAAGGTAGCTGTGAAGAATGGCAAAAATTGGGCGTAATGAACTACGAAATGGAATCGGCCACTTTATTTACCATGTGTGCCGCGCTTGGTTTACAAGCTGCTTGTGTTGCTGGTGTATTAGTAAATAGAACACGTCAAGAAATACCTAACGTGGACCACGGCGAGATTGAGAAAAAATCTGTTGCCGTGGTACTTGAAGCCGCTAAAGTGTTACTTGGTTAATGTTGCGCTAATAACCTCAAGTGTTGGCAAGCCAGTAAAGCTTGCTAACACGGCTTTTGCTACCCCTGATTGGTTTTCGTGACCCGTAGTTTCTAACAAAGTAATTGATTTTACTATTTGCTCATCAAAGCTTAATCCTGCTAAAAATAGCTGACTCACTGCGCTTTGCAGTGGCGATAAACTTGGGCTATACGCTGCATTTTCAGCATAACTGCCATAAAAGTCACCATTTTCAAAGGTGCTTATTTTTACCGCACTATAATTTTGACTGTATGGAACATAAGCCGCCAAAGCAAAACTCAGCAGCTTGTCATCAAGCTTTGTCTCTTCAAAGCGCTTAGTTTGCTCTACTGGGTTAAATAAGCTGTGCTCATTGCCTAAATCTGTTGGCCCAAATGAATGCGGTAACAGCTCTGCTAATTTAAAATTTTGTGCTGGCAGTAAAATATCAAGCTCTCTGGCATCCGCCAGTTCATTCATAAACTGACGGCAATACCCACATGGTGCATCACTAATGGCTATTTTTAGCACTTTCTTAGCGCCATTTAACCACGCATTATTAATTGCTGATTGCTCACCATGCACCACTAAACTAAGTGCTTGATGATCAAACTCAGCATTGGCACCAAAGTAAAAAGTAGTATGTCCTTGTGAGTCGAGCCCTTTTACAATTGCGCCGACATGAAACTTGGAAATAGGTGCAACCGAAAACTCAGAAGCCAACGGCACTAGACCTTGCAATAATGTATCTTCGCTGACATTAAGTTCGGTGCAAAGCGCTTTAATATCGCTTGAATGTAAAATACCGCGTTGAGTTTTTAATTGACTACGTAGTGCTTGCGTTTGCGCTACGTTTAATGAGATGTGTGAATTGCTAAGTGCTGTATTATGTTGCACTTTAAAAGTTGCTGAAGCCATAATAGTTTTTATTTGTTCAATGGCTAAGTAGTGTAAAAGGTTGGCAAACTAAATACCAGCCTATTCAACGTAAAAAAAGGGAACACGTCGCGTGTTCCCTTTTTTTGTTTTACTAAAATAAAAATTAACCTGTATTTCGCATACCCGCTGCAATCCCCGTCATGGTGATCATTAAGGCATTATCTATATCGCTTTCATTACCTTTATCATCGCCACGAGAGCGACGTAATAACTCAACCTGTAACACGTTCAGTGGGTCGGTGTACGGATTTCTAAGCCCAATAGACTCTTTGATCCAAGGTTGATCGGCTAATAGACTTTTTTGCGGGCTCAATGATTGCACTAAGGTTATCGCCTCGCCAAGTTCCTCACGTAAGGCAACACCTAAAGGTTTATACATGTCTTCCACCAGCGCATTATCGTAGTGCTCACTTAACCAGCTATCCGCTTTACTAAATACCATTTCTAGCATTTCTAAACGAGCTCGAAAGAAAGGCCATTGCAAACTCATTTCGCTTAGGGTTTCAATCCCATATTTTTCAAGCGCTGCTTTAAGTCCGCTTAATGCGCCTAACCATGCAGGTAACATTAAACGATTTTGACTCCACGCAAATATCCACGGAATTGCGCGTAAGCTCTCTACCCCACCATTAGGATTACGTTTAGCTGGCCTTGAACCTAATGGCAATTTAGATAGCTCCAATTCTGGTGTTGCCATTCTGAAATAAGGTACAAAGTTTTCATCGTGGCGTACAACATTGCGGTAGTGCTCACACGATACATCACTAATTAATGCCATAACTTCGCGCCATTCATCTTTGGGCTCTGGCGGTGGTAATAAGTTACTTTGCAGCACCGCACCCGCGTATATATTTAAGCTTTGCAATGCCACATTGGGTAAGCCAAATTTAAAGCGGATCATTTCGCCTTGCTCTGTCACCCTAAGGCCCCCTTTGAGTGAACCCGGTGGCTGCGAATGCAAGGCTTGTGCAGCAGGTGCACCGCCTCGACCAACCGTGCCTCCACGACCATGAAATAAAACCAGCTCAATACCGCGTTCATCCGCCAGTTGCACTAACTTGTCCATTGCCTCATATTGTGCCCAGCCAGCAGCCATCATACCCGCATCTTTGGCTGAGTCTGAATAACCAATCATCACATTTTGAGTATTTTTAATATGACCTCGGTACCACTCATTATTAAGCAATGTAGTAATAACATTATGACCATCGTTTAAATCATCCAAGGTCTCGAATAATGGCGCCACGGGTAGTTCAAAACCGCAGCCTGACTCTTTAAGTAATAACTGCACCGCTAAAATATCAGAAGCTGTTCGGGCCATAGAAATAATATATAAACCAAAGGTTTTTGCATCTTGCTGCGCAATAACATCAAAGGTGTCGAGCACCTCTTGCACTTCAGGGCTAGGTTGCCAATGCTTAGGAATAAGCGGACGACGAGAATTAAGCTCAGCAAGTAAAAAAGCCTGCTTATCTTGCTCTTGCCATTGGTTGTAGTCGCCAATACCTAAGTAACGAGTTAGCTCAGAAAATACATCACTGTGTCTCGACGAATCTTGGCGCACGTCTAGTTTTGCCAAACGCAGTCCAAAGCTATTTACTCGGTGGATCATATCCAGTAGTAAGCCATTGGCCACTACTTGCATGTTGCACTTTAATAAAGAGCGATAACATGCCTCAATAGGGTGCTTAATTTGATTAATATCGGTGATTAAATCTTGAGATTCAGTGCGCTTATTTTTAATTTTAGCGCTTAAATGCATCACCGTTTCTGCAACTTGGTTTTTAACATCTTTCAAAACAGCACGGTACGGTTCAAACTCTTGCCCAGCCAATTTAATGAGCTCATCGCTGGCATCCGACATAGAAAGTTCAGCACAGAGCGTTTCTAAATCACGCTGGTATAAATCCAGTGCCATCCAACGGCCATGGTCGAGCACTTGCTTGGTTACTTCGGCGGTTACAAACGGGTTACCATCACGGTCTCCCCCATCCAAGAAGTAAATTCTATCGGGCTGTAATCTGCTGGCAACTCCAAGCTTAAATGCTGTTTTACATGCTGGCTAAACTCACGTAAAAAACGGGGCACCGCTTCCCACAAACTGTTTTCAATGACTGCGTAGCCCCATTTAGCCTCATCTACAGGGCTTGGGCGTGAACGACGAATATCGTCAGTATGCCATGCTTGGCTAATTAACTGCGCAATACGGTTTAAGATTGCTTCGCGTTCTTGCGCAAGATTGTCGGTACGCTCAAGCGATGCTAAACAATCGCTAAGTTCAACATGTTTATTAATAATAGTACGACGAGTCACCTCGGTTGGGTGTGCTGTTAGTACTAAGTTTATGTGGAGTTTTGAGAGGGTATCGGCTAAATGGTTATGATTAAGCTGACCTTGTTCGGCTTTTGCTGCTAACATTTTTAATGTTTGAGTGAGAGGATTTAGTTGGCAAAAACCAACATCATTAAAACGTGATACGGTATGAAACTGCTCTGCAACATTCGCTAAGTTTAAAAAATGATTAAATGAACGGGCAACCGGTAAAAGCTCTTCATCACTAAGCGCATGCAGTACATCTATAAGCGCTTTACGATCGGCTTCATTGCCACTGCGAGATGATTTTGATAAAGCCCGAATTTCTTCTACTTTATCTAAAATATCTTGTCCTTGAGCATCTTTAATAGTTTGTCCTAATAATTGCCCAAGTAAATTTACATTACCTCGCAAGGCGGCATATTGTTCACTCATTTTTAGCTCTCCTTTGTTTCTTTGAGACCTATTAATATCATTATGTTTACTTATTTAATAGATCCATTTGCAACAGCATGTCGTAAAAAAGCATATGTAAAATAAACACAAAGCGATGACATGATCATTTTTTACGATGGTAATTGCCCCCTTTGCAATGCAGAGATGCAGCATTTAAAACGTGCCGATGTTGATCATAAAATTACACTCGAAGATTTAAATGCTGAAGACTTTAGTACGCGTTTTCCTGCAATCGATAAGCAACACGCCATGAATATATTGCATGCCCAAACTGATAATGGACAGATGATTTACGGCTTAGACGTGACTTATCAAGCTTGGCGGACTGTTGGCAAATACCGTTGGCTTAAGATTATTCGTTTGCCAGTCATTCGTTTTTTTGCC
The DNA here is from genome assembly GCF_048318575.1 of Pseudoalteromonas sp. RW-H-Ap-1. GTDB lineage: Bacteria > Pseudomonadota > Gammaproteobacteria > Enterobacterales > Alteromonadaceae > Pseudoalteromonas. Next base: position 656,403 of record NZ_CP166997.1, on the reverse strand, counting down.
GATCATGCTTATACTTTCTTTGCTAAGTACCGTCATCACATTAGCCGTTTTTTAATGCCTAATGCACAGTGCAATTCAGGTCAATGCAATATCAAAACCAAAGGTGGAAAATGAAAACAGTGATTTTATTTGGCGCCAGTAGCGCCATTGCTCAATCTTACGTTAATCACTTAAGCCAACAAGCAACACAATTTAATATCATTTGTGTTAGCTCATCGAATATTAATCACAGTGATAAAAGTGTAACCTATTTTCATAGCGACTATTCAGCGCAAAGCTTGAGCGAGCTTACTGAATCGCTAAAGTCTCAGCAGATTGAGCTTGCTCAGGTGATTATATTTAATGGTCAATTGCACAACAACCAGCACATGCCTGAAAAAAAACTCGAGGACATCAATAGTGATTATTTTATGCAGCTTATGCACTCTAATACGCTTGTCCCCCTGCTATGCATGCAAAGCATAATGCCATTACTTAACCACAAAGTTCATTGCACAATTACCGCTTTAAGTGCTCGTGTAGGTAGTATTAACGACAATAAATTGGGTGGCTGGTACACCTATCGCGCATCAAAATCAGCACTTAATATGCTATTTAAAACAGCCGCTATTGAGCTTGCTCGTCGTGCTAAAAACACTAAACTAGTCTTATTTCACCCAGGTACCACAGATACTGAGCTATCTAAGCCATTTCAAAAAAATGTACCTGCCGATAAACTATTTACCCCTGAGTTTGTTGCCCAGCAATTATTTAAATTTACTTACGATAATCCCCAATTAGAACTTAACGGCGAACCTGCCTACCTAGATTGGCAAGGAAACACTATAAAATGGTAAGGAATCAACACATACATTTTTCCAAAGATCGCATAGCCGCACTTGAAAAACACACACGCACACACTTTATAAATTCGCTGTCAGGATTTAAAAGTGCCAACCTAATTGGCACGCAAGATGAGCAAGGTAATACCAATTTAGCCATCGTTAGTTCGGTTATTCATTTGGGCGCACACCCGCCGCTAGTAGGCATGATAATGCGCCCACACAGTGTGCCAAGGCATACATTTGAAAATATTATAGAAACGGGCGTTTATACTATAAACCAAGTAAATAGTGATATTTACCAGCAGGCACACCAAACCTCTGCCCGCTATAGCAAAGACGAGTGCGAGTTTGATGCAACCAACTTGACTAAAGAATATTTAAACGAGTTTAACGCCCCCTTTGTTGCGCAAAGTCGACTCAAATACGCGGTAAAATTTGTTGAGAACCAACATTTAGCGGTCAATGGTACCGAATTGGTTATTGGTGAAATAATGGATGTATATGTGGATGAATCAGCACTCCAAAGTGATGGTTTTTTAGATTTACAAGCCATTGATACGGTTGCTGTAACCGGATTAGATAGCTACCACACGGCAAATAAGCTCACTCGCCTACCCTATGCAAAAAAATAGCCCGATGTTATCAAGCCCTTCAAATAAGCGACTTGATAACTCCCCCCATTTTTTGAACCCCTTGTTCACTAATCGCAATTAGTTTGAATTTAAACTGTTAAACCTACACACTATGCAAAATTTTGTAGGAGAAATATATGACCACAGTTGGTATTGGTACTCACACACCCGAGCAAGCACTTGCTAGTTTAAGTAATATGACTCACTCAGTAACGCCGATTCAGGCCGATGAGTATTTAGCGCGTATGGCCAAAGCACAAGCCTATATGCAAGCGCACAACATTGATGCCATTTATTTAAACGCAGGTACCAACTTAACTTATTTCACCGGAATGAAATGGTATGCCAGTGAACGACTTGTTGGCGCTATTTTACCTGCCGTAGGTGATGTGCAATACATTGCTCCACATTTTGAAATTGGTTCTTTAAATGGCTTTAAGGTTATTGATGGCCCAATACACGGCTGGCAAGAGCATGAAAGCCCGTTTGAGCTATTCGTTAAAGTGCTTAAGCAGCTCAATATTAGCGACACTGCTACCGTTGGTATTGATGAAAGCGCACAGTTTTTTATTTTTGATGGTATCAATAAAGCCAGTTCAGGGTTAAAACTGGTGAACGCTCAACCAGTCACTGCGCATTGTCGAATGCATAAATCAGCCAATGAATTAGCATTAATGCAATGTGCCATGGATATGACTTTGGCGGTTCATCAGGCTACAGCGAGCATGCTTTATGAAGGAATTAGCACCGTAGAAGTCGAAGAATTTATAAAAAAAGCCCATCAAAAAGTAGGTGCCCCAGGTAATTACTTCTGTATTGTATTGTTTGGCCTTGCTACCTCATTCCCACATGGCGTAAAAGACCCACAAATTTTGAAAAAAGGCGACATGGTGCTCATCGATACTGGATGTAAAGTGCACGATTACCTTTCTGATATTACGCGTACTTATGTATTTGGTGAAGCAACCAGCCGACAACGCCTGTTTTGGGATTTTGAAAAAGCGGCACAGTTAGCAGCTTTCAATCAAGCAGCCCTTGGCGAAACCTGTGAATCGGTTGATCAAGCAGCTCGCAGCTACTTAGCAGCACAAAATTTAGGACCTGAGTATCAAACACCAGGTTGCCCACATCGTACAGGCCATGGTATTGGTTTAGACATTCACGAATGGCCATATTTAGTTGGCGGTGATAAAACCCCGCTTGCCACTGGCATGTGTTTTAGTAACGAACCCATGCTAGTTATTCCAGATGAGTTTGGGGTGAGATTAGAAGATCACTTTTACATGACAGATGATGGTCCGCGCTGGTTTACTCAACCGAGTCATAGCATTGATGACCCGTTTGGCTTAAACAGCTAATATATGAATCATTTAATAAAAAGAGCAGCACCTTAGCTGCTCTTTTTATGTCCAATGATTGATAAAGTAGACTTCATCCCAATATCCATTGTTATTACTAAGCAATCCTTCAAGGATCCCTATGAAAAACTTTAAAATTGATATCGTCTCAGATGTAATGTGCCCGTGGTGTATTATCGGTTACAAGAACTTAGAGACCGCATTGGCAGAATTAAAAGAAGAAATGAGTGCGGATATTACATGGCACCCTTTTGAGCTTAATCCAGATATGCTACTTGAAGGGCAAGACTTAAACGAGCACTTGCAGCAAAAATACAGTTTAACCAAAGAAGAAAGCGCGCGAAATCGTCAAAACATGGCGGATGCGGGTGAACGAGCTGGGTTTACCTTTAATTTTGACGGTAAACGCATCATGATCAACAGCTTTGATCTACACCGCTTGCTAATGTGGGCGCGTGAAGAGGGTAAGCAAACTGAGCTGAAATTGGCGTTTTTTGAAGCACACTTCACCGATTTAAAATATTTAAATCAAGAAGATGCATTACTGGATGTGGTAGAAAAAGTGGGTCTTAACAAAGACACAGCTCGTGATATTTTACACTCAGATAAATACGTACAAGCGGTTCGCGAAGAGCAAAATAACTTTAAGCAAATGGGTATTACTTCAGTGCCTACTTTCATTATAAATGATAAGTATGCGCTTACCGGTGGGCAGCCGAGTGAGTCATTTATTCAAGCACTTAAGCAAATAAGCGAAGAAGAAGCCAAGCAAGATTAGCAAACAGTTTTACAGCGATAATAACCTTATCGCTGTTTCAGTTTAAACACTGTTCGCTGACTTAAACCAAGCCCATCCTCAACATCATGGTAAAATTGCGTATAGAGTGCATCAAGCTCGCCTTTTTGTGCTAGCTTTGTTAAGCCCTGCTGTAATAAGTCGATAATTGCTTTATTTTTTTCATTTGCATAAAAGTAATAAAAATTATCATACTGCAGCATAATATGCGGCTCAACGACAAAGTTATACTGTGGGCTTTTTTGTATTTCAGTTCTAATCGCAGTTACTGAGCGAGGAAAGTAATCGCCAAGCCCTTCATCTAACGCCTTTAACATGCTTTCATAACTCAAATCACCATTAACTGTTAAACCATTGCTCTTTAATACATAATAATCAGACCAACTTTGCTTTTGTAAAGCTATATATGGCTTTAGTTGTTCAAGGGTTTTTATATCTGAAAATTCGCCCAGCCGGCTTTGTTTTATCATCAGTAAACGTTTTGAGTGCAAGCCGTAGTATATTGGAAAGGTTGTGTGTACAAGGCTGCTTGCTTGCTCTTTTGACATACTTAACCAGGCAAAATTAATTATTCCATCGCGCTTTAGCTCTTCAAGTACTCGTTTAGTATTCATCGGCTCAACACTATAACTAATATTGAGTTTAACATTCATCTGCGCAAAGCTTTTTTCTAATAAGCTCAAAACATAATGATTTTTAGGCATATTAGGTGTGCTCGGTTTCCCTAATTTGAGCGTCACTATTTGCTCGCTTCCCCAAGCAAAAGATGACAGGGTAATAAGGATAACACTGCAGCATAAATTAAATAACTTCATGGTCATTCCAAGTTACTTTGCATTTATAAAATGGGGAATAGTAAGTATAGCGGGAACTTAAAATTACGCTTTTAGGTGCGATAAAGTACTTTAATCACATGCCAACCAAATTTTGTTTTTACCAAATGTGGCTCTAAAATCTCGCCTTTAAACGCAATTTTATCAAACTGTGGAACCATTTGACCGCGTCTAAATTCGCCTAAATCTCCGCCCTTTTTGCCCGACGGACAAGACGAGTATTTTTTAGCTAAGGTTTGAAACTTTGCGCCTTTACCTAATTGCTTAATGATGTCTTCTGCAATCTCTTTGTGCTTAACCAAAATGTGAAGTGCGTGTGCTGTATTTGCCATGAGAAAGCCCTTAAAACCTATTTACTAGTAATCAAACGCCGCGATTTTAGCACAGCCTAAGTGATACAGCACTTGCTAAAAATGTGGCTATAAGTAGTGTTCTTCATCTTTTTGCAGAGGAATTCGACAGTGTTGGTATTTACCAAATAATGTATAACGGTTTTTAGCCACTTTGTTATAAAGCCAATCAGTCAGCCTTCGTGGTAATAACTTAAATACGCTAAGCAACTTCCACGGATAACTTAACTGGCTTAACACCCGAAAAACGGCTTGGCTACGGGTAAATGGCTTTTGTGCTTCTATATAAATCATCGAAGTAAAATTGGTAGTGGAAAAACCAAATTGAGCAAGTAGCGTTTGCCCTGCCGACGATTGCACGCTGCACAATTTAAATTTTATGGTCGGATCGTGAGCTATAATAAAATTAGACCACACACTACAAAGCTTACATTGCGCATCAAATAATATAATTTTTTGATTTAACATTAATTCCGCGGAATCATCGCTCATAAAACTTTTCACAAATTAAGTACTAAACTACTGCCGCACTGGCTTTTTTTGTAGCTTACGCTGCAAGGTGCGCCTATGCATATTTAACTGCCTAGCGGTCATTGATACATTACCGTTATTACTTTGTAAAACATGTTGAATATGCTCCCACTCTAAACGTTCGGGCGACATAACCCCCTCTGAAATTTCAGTTGCTGCCGTACTTGCCACCTCAACTTTGAGTGCTTTTAATAAACTTGCCATATCAACAGGCTTAGTTAAATAGTCATTAGCCCCTAAGCGCATCGCCTCTACCGCCGTTGCTATACTTGCAAAGCCAGTGAGCAATACAATATGAGCATGTGTGAGTAAATGGCGCAGCGGTGCAATCAGCGACAGTCCATTCTCATCGGCCAGCTTCATATCTAATAAAATACAGTTAGGCTGTTGCTGACGAGCCCTTAGAAGTGCATCAGTGTGATTATGTGCGATCTCGCAATTAAACCCGTGCTTAGTTAGCCGACGTGCTAACGTCGTCGCTAAATTAATATCATCCTCAACAATAAGTAGCTTCATGCTTTTGTCTCTGCTGTTAATAGTGGCATTGTTATCTTTGCAACCGCTCCGCCTTCGGGATGATTATATACCGTTAGCGAGCCATTTAACCTCTCAAACGTCACATTTGATAACATAACTGCGATCCCCATGCCTTGCTCACTAGGCATCAAATGCCCACCTAACTCCGCTAACTCTGAGGATGAAAAGCCAGCACCAAAATCACGAATAATTAACGCAATGTTTTGCGCATCAGGTTGCTGCCAACTTAGTTCAAGTTGCACTTGGCCGTGCTTTTGATTAGCAAGTACTGCATTTTGTAATAAATTTAAAATTGCAGGTAGCAGCATAGCGTCACTTTGTAATGTGGCTTCAGGTGCCCCGTTAAGCCAGTTTATTTGTTGATTAGGATATTGTAATAGTAACGTATCATGAATTTGATTTTGCAATTGCTCTGCTTTAATGGGTGCTTGAGTGTTTTGATCCCGTAACTGCATTGAGAGATTTCTAAAGTCGTTAAGCTGAGTGCGGCATTGCAATAGCGGCGTTTGCATTTGCTGAATAACTTCATTGTCGGGATGCTCTTCTAAAAGCTCTTCAAACAATAATTGTAAATTAGCAATCGGTGTTGCTAATTGATGAGTAATTTGCGCCGCAGCGCCATCAAGTGTAACCAGTTGTTCATTGCGCAACTGTTTTTCTCTAACTTTGGCAATAGTGCGCTCACGCTGCTGCAAAGCGCGGTTCATCGCCCCTATCACTAGCGCTATTACGCAAGCACTTATAACAAAGTTAACCCACATACCAATAAAATGACCATTCATGTTCATTTGGTGCATACTGTGTTCGGGCATTCTAATTAATAATAAGCTATAAGCGGCAATCGCCAATATAGCGATATAGGCAAGCCCTCGAGCGCTTAATGTAATGGCAGCTATCATAATAGGCAACAATAGTAACGACACAAATGCGTTAGTGGCACCCCCGCTTAAAGACAACAAAATGGTTAAAAAAAGCACATCGGCGGTCAATTGCATTAGCATGCCAATTGGCTTTGCTTGGCTTACATGCCGGTAGGCAAATACACTGGCTAACTGAAAAACCGCCTCAACAGCAATAACCCCTAACAACGGCATAAGTGCAATTTGATGTTCCAATAAAAAATATACACTGAGTACCGTAATAAGCTGGACAACAATGGCACCACTGCGCAGCATTAATAATCGGCTAATAGCTGGGTCGGTTTTAATTAACACGATAGAGTTCCTGAATACACTGGGTTTTATTATTTATGATTAACATGCTTTTTTTATTGCATTTATTATACACTAAACCATCTCATATTAGACTCTGACTTAGCTACACTCAAGCATACATCGCGGATAAGGCTGTTGTTTTTTGTAAGCACTAAAGCGCGATGGACTAACTTGGAAAAAAGCGCCTAAGCTACATGCTTTTTGGTTTACAAAGTAAAAACCAATAATTAACCTTTCACTAATAATGCAACAAACAATTGGTAAAAAAGCAGTGATTACAGCCCTATAGCTGCTATAAACTAGTGTTAATAGCTAATTTTTGTTATAACGTACTCATTAGACGAACACGTCATACCACTTTTAAGAGAACACACTATGCCTTACGCACATATCACTGGTTGGGGGAAATGCATTCCACCAGCTAGCATCAGCAACGACGAAATAAGTGAAATTGTAGATACCACCGATGAGTGGATCACCACGCGTACCGGTATCAAAGCACGTAGAGTAAGCCATGTAACTACCGCCGAGCTTGCTAGTGTAGCTGCAAAACATGCCATTGCTTGTGCAGGTATAGATGCAAAAGACATCGATTTAGTTATTTTAGCAACGTGCACGCCGTCAACTGTAGTGGCAAACACCGCTTCATTGGTACAAAAAAATATCGGTGCCACAGGCGCTGCAGCCATGGACACCAACGCAGCATGTTCTGGTTTTTTATATGCTTTACAAGCTGCGACTGCGCAAATTCAGGCCGGTATGATCAAAAAAGCCGTAGTTATTGCCGCTGAACGCATGACGTGGTATGTAAACTGGGCACGACGCGATAGCGCAGTATTATTTGGTGATGGTGCCGGTGCCGTTGTGCTTGAAGCAGCAGAAACACCTGCAGGCTTATTAGGAACTAAAACCGGCTGTGACAGCGAAGATCGTGATATTTTACACATTACTAATTTCGGCAGTGATTTAAATAAATATGAGCCAATTGGCCCATCAGATCTTTTATTTGAAGGTCGTGAAATATTTAAACGTGCGGTTAAAGGCATGAGTGAAGCCTGTGACGACGTGCTTGAACAGGCAAACCTTAAGTTAGACGATATAGACGTACTTGTGCCACATCAAGCTAATTTGCGCATTATTCAAGCAATTCAAAATCGTTTAAAGGTTGAAGACAGCAAAGTAATGGTTAACATTGGCGAATACGGTAATACCTCTGCTGCGACGATTGCCATTGCGCTGTGCGAAGCCGTTGAGCAAGGTTTAATTAAGCCGCATGCCAATATTATGTCGGCTGCATTTGGAGCAGGCCTAACGTGGGCGGCAAGCTATATCAAATGGGGCGAGCGAGTAACACCTATTGCTGTTAGCGATGCTATGCTTCCACCGTGTGATAAAACAGGTTTAGAGCTTGTTGCACCGGCTGTAAAAGCGTGTAAAGACGCAGAGCCTACCTAAAAGCTAATATTACACCAAGCAAATATGTATTGATAAACAGCGCACTGCTTTCAGTGCGCTTTTTTGTTTTTTAAGGAAAATATATGCAACTACTAGGCATTCATCATGTAGCCATCATTTGCAGTAACTACCCTCGCTCTAAACATTTCTATAGTGAAATATTAAAGCTCTCAATTATCAATGAGCACTATCGAGCAGAGCGAAAGTCTTTTAAGCTCGATTTAGCTTTACCAGATGGCAGTCAGCTCGAATTATTTTCGTTTAATGATGCGCCAAGTAGACCTAGCTACCCCGAAGCACAAGGACTTAGACATTTAGCATTTAAAGTTGAGTGTATTAATACTGCTAAACATTATTTAGAGTCACACAATGTGTGTGTCGAAGATATTAGAGAAGATGAAATAACCGGCAAAAAATTCACCTTTTTTGCCGATCCAGATGGTTTACCCCTTGAGTTATATACGCTTTAACATCAAATAACTCAAGGCAAGGTATGTTTGATTTAGTTAACCCAAGCTAGGTTAGTTAAATCGATTTTGTAGATAAGTAAATACAGCACGAATACCCAAAGCTTCACCACCTGCAGGGCGCCCGGGTAATGCACGTAAATTCCATGCCATTACATCAAAGTGAACCCATGGTGTATTTGGCTCTACAAACTCTTTCAAATAAAGCGCAGCGGTAATTGCGCCACCAAATGGCGTGCTTGAACAGTTAGTCATATCAGCCACATCGCTTTTCAAAAATGGGGTGTATTGCTCGAATAACGGCAATTGCCAAACAGGGTCGTTAACTTGCATACCCGAGTCCATAATCGCATTAGCTACATCACGTTCCGTTGAGAAAAAGCCTGGCAGTTCTGTCCCTAAAGCAACACGACATGCACCGGTTAAAGTAGCGAAATCAATAATTAATTCAGGATCATCGTTTTGTGCTTCGCTTAGCGCATCACACAGAACTAGTCGCCCTTCTGCATCAGTATTATCTATTTCGACCATAATACCTTTACGTGTTTTTATTACATCGCCTGGGCGAAATGCATTACGCGAAACGGCATTCTCAACCGCAGGGACTAACACGCGAAGACGTATTGGTAAGTTAGCGGCCATAATTAGTTGTGCTAAGGCAATAACATGTGCGGCCCCGCCCATGTCTTTTTTCATGTTACGCATGCCTGAACTTGGTTTTAAATCCAGTCCACCTGAGTCAAAACATACACCTTTACCTACTAATGTAATTAGCGGCGCATCAATCGCACCCCACTTCAAATCGAGTAAACGCGGTTTGTTTTCACTTGCACGGCCTACCATATGAATAGTTGGGTAATTTTGTTCTAATAACTCATCACCTACCCATTGAGTAAACTCGCCGTCGAATGTATCAGCTAAATCGCTCATTACCTGTGATAAGTGCTGCGGCATCATATCAGCAGCGGGGGTATTTACTAAATCACGGGCTAGATTAATTGCATCTGCTTGTTGTTTTACTTGTTCATATAATGTTTTATCAGCAATGCCAAGCTGAGCTTTAGCTGTGGCTTTTTGTTTATACTCACTGAACTCATAACCACCTAACACAAATCCTAAAGCAAGTTGAGAAACTAACGATTCATCACCCTGAATTTGATAGCAGCCTTTAGGTAATTTACTTGCAAGCTCGCCAGCGGCCCAAAAATCATCAGCTCGTTGCATAATACAAAATACTTGGCTTAGTTCACCCGTTTCTGCGTTTGGTATTAACGCCAGCCCTGACTTTTCAAAATCGGTATTTGCAAGCCACTGCTGCACAAAGCTCGGTTGCTGAGTAAGCCAGTCTGTTAATTCATTTTTAACAACAAAAGATAGAGGGATACCTGAAGAGGTATGACAAAGTAAAGCGCTCATTAATGACTCACATAATAGAAATTGATGTCCTAGCATAACAATAAGCACTATTAAAAGGTATAGCTAATTATACTCTAACTAGCTTACTTCTTTTCGGAGGGAGTTGAGTCTTGCTGTTGGTTTTGTTGAGTAATTTCTTGATCAATTTCTTTCATAGGCTTATTCATACTAAAAGAGCTCGGCAAAACATCAACACCCACTAACTGCCCTAGCTTAACAACCAATGGAATAGTTAATGGTGCAAAAGGTAATAACGCAAAAATGCCTAGCCCCAACCCTTTTAAAATATCAACAAACTGCTCATTGGCGCGTTTTAGCTCTGCTTTGTTTGTTTGCCCTTGAGTATAACGCTTGTAGGTTATTAGCATCTCTTTGGTTTCTTGCCTTTCTTGAGCAAGGGCTATTTTAAGCGCGACCATAGCACGGCGAAAACGCAGTTGCTGTCGCTTTTTACTAATTTTAGCAACCCGCCAGGGGGCACGATGAATGACTTTATATAATCGCATAGCCTGTATTCTCACACAGCGCTCTAAGTTCACAAAGAATAATTTACACGCTTTGTTCAATCATTTATTCTAAGTGTCCTTTTTTCCACTTTTGTAATAAAAAATGCAAAAAAATCGCCCCGACACTAAACCCGAAAGACCAAAATCTGATGAATGCTGTGGCGGCGGCAGTTGCTGCCCTTGTGTGTGGGATGAATATAAAGAAAAGCTGGCAGCGTGGAAAAAACATCATGGTGAAAATATCAACAGCAAATCAATTTAATTCAATAATATAAAATGACTAAATTAACTTACTTAGTTAGTCATTATGTATCAATGTCTGTTTTTTCCTCCTTTTCTCGCCCTAGCTGCAATTAACTCTGCGTTATTTTTAGATAAATCATTTGTTTCAACTTGTTAAATAGTGGTTAATTACCCATTGCCCTCTTTAGTTTTTTTATCTATAGTCTATTTCGAGGACTCACAGGAGGTGCGCTTAATTAATTAAGCTTTTAGGAGTGAGTTAGCTATATTTGCTCCCCATTGAACGTGAAATGTCCACAATAATAAGTCAGTAATAGACTATACAAATCAATTCTAACTGGGGATATTTAGAATGAAATTAAAAAGCAACGCGCTTCAACAGGCCATCAAATTTGCTCTAGCAACAACAGCCGCAGGCTTGTTTGTTTCTGGTTCAGCAATTGCTCAAGAAGAGCAAACAGAAGTTAAAGTAAACAAAAATGTAGAAAAAATTGCCGTAGTAGGTACGCGCTCTGCGCCCCGCTCTATTGGTGACTCACCTGTTCCTATCGATATCATCGGTGGTGAAGAACTTAGCAAATCAGGTAATACTGATATGCTAGAGCTGTTAAAAGGGGCTATTCCTTCTTTAAACGTTCACTCAATGCCAATTAGTGATGCCGCTTCACTAGTGCGCCCTGCAAACTTACGCGGACTACCTTCAGATAGCACATTAATCTTACTTAACGGCAAACGTCGTCATCGCGCTTCAGTTATTGCCTTTTTAGGTGGTGGTATTAATGATGGTGCGCAAGGTGCCGACATTTCAGTTATTCCAAGTATTGCACTGAAACAAGTAGAAGTACTTCGCGATGGTGCTGCTGCACAATATGGTTCTGATGCAATTGCTGGGGTTTTAAACTTCCAACTTAAAGATGCCTCGGAAGGCGGGTCATTTGAAGTTCGAAAAGGCCAATATTACGAAGGCGACGGTGATACAACCCAAATTTCAGGTAATGTGGGTTTACCGTTTACCGATAGCGGTTTTGCAAATTTAAGCTTTCAGTACAAAACAGCCGATGCGACTAGCCGCTCGGTACAAAGACCGGATGCCGCAGCACTTGATGCAGCTGGTGTTCCTGACATTGCTCCAATCACCCAAGTATGGGGTGCACCAGAGGTTGATGACGACATCTCTATCTTTGGTAATGTTGGTTTAGAGCTAACTAATGACTCACAATTTTATATGTTTGGTAACTATTCTGAACGTGATGTACGTGGTGGTTTTTATTACCGTAACCCGCATACTCGCCCTGGTGCATACTCAAATGATGGTGGCGAAACACTCCTTGTTGGTGATTTAACCGGCGACATGAGCGGTAATTGTCCAACAATCATGATTGATGACAACGTTCTTGATAACCCTGACTACATTAATGGTGTAGCAAACAACCCTGATTGTTTCGCATTTAACGAAATGCTTCCGGGCGGTTTTACACCAAACTTTGGTGGCAATATCACAGATACGTCACTCACTATTGGTACTAAAGGCGAGTTTACTGGCGGCTTTTTAGAAGGCGCTTACTATGATTTAAGCGGTACTGTAGGGTATAACGAATCTCGCTACTTTATATACGACACAATCAATGCATCATTGGGTCCAGATAGCCCGCGTGATTTTAGCCCAGGTAAATATGAACAATTAGAGAAAAACTTTAATTTTGATATTTCAAAGGGTTTTGACTTTGACTTAGCTTACGATGTAAACATTGCCGGTGGTTTAGAGTGGCATGAAGAAACCTTTACCGTGGTATCAGGCGATGAAGCTTCGTTTATAGCTGGCCCACTAACTGATCAAGGTTTTGGTATTGGTTCTAACGGTTTCCCTGGATTTAAACCATCAGATGCAGGCGAATACGACCGTCGAAACTATGCAGCTTACATTGATATTGAAGCGCCATTTACTGAAGAGTTCTTAATGGGCTTAGCGCTTCGCTACGAAGATTACGATACCTTTGGTTCAACCACTAACTATAAGTTAATGGGTCAATACCACCTTACTGATGATCTGAATATTCGAGGTTCAATTAGCACCGGTTTCCGTGCACCTACCGTAGGCCAAGCGAATGTTAGTAACGTACAAACTAACTTAAGCAGTGGTGTACTGGTAGATTCAGCTTTGTTACCACCTACAAACCCAATTGCTATTCAACTTGGTGGTACTGAACTTGAGCCTGAGGAATCACAAAGCTATACCTTTGGTGCTGTATACACCATGGGCGATTTATTCTTAACAGTTGATTACTACAACATCCAAGTAGATGATCGTATTAGTCAGTCAGATAAAATAGAACTTAGCCAAGCAGATAAAGACACGCTCGAAGCTGCCGGTGTACCTAACGTACAAAACTTAGCGCAAGTTAGTTTCTTTACCAATGACTTTGATACCACTACTCAAGGTGTTGACTTAGTGGCTAACTACTCAGCTGAATTATTCAATGGTAGTTCTACATTTAGCTTAGCGTACAACTGGAATGAAACAGAAGTAACACGCTCAAGTGATATCACAGGAGCATTTAAAGTAAGCCGTCTTGAAAATGATTTACCTAATCACCGTGCAACACTGAGCTGGGCACAGCAATGGGAAAGCTTTTCAGCATTTTCTCGCCTTAATTACTTTGGTGAGTACCAAGGTGTTCACGTAGATTATGATGAAACCGCTAAAATAGCTGATGCAGCAGTAACATTAGATGTTGAAGTAACTTACTTTATGAATGACTCAATCAGTTTCTCAGTCGGTGCACAAAACCTACTGGACCAAGAAGCAGAGAAACTTGATTTTACCGTAGCACCTAATAACAATTGGGGTGGTAAGTACTACGAAACTTCTCCATACGGTATTAATGGTGGTTTTTACTACGCTAAAGCAACCTATACTTTCTAAAATGTGTTAACAACAAGAAAAGGCGAAATGTGTAATGCATTTCGCCTTTTTATTACCCTCTATAAACCCATTTAAAATGACCATTACACTCGCATTTTTTATGGCGTTAGGGTTATAGTAAATAAAAAGAATATTTGTTGTATTATGCTACTAAAAAAAGCAAATGAGTTATTATCACAAAACAAGCTTAGAGAAGCTGAGTTTCATTACAAAACGCTTTTACAATCAGAGCCAGACAATGGTGACGCCCTATTTGGCCTAGGTAAGGTAGCATTGCGTTTAGAACAATTTGATGCCGCCGTGTATATACTACAACGGGCGTGTCAGCATCTACCCTATGTATTAGAACCCTTATATGCACTAAGTGATGCATTTAATGCGGTCAACTCCCCTGAAGATGCGCAAAAAGTACTCGAATACGCAGCCAGTATTGCTACAGAAAACCCAGACACTCATTATTATTTAGCTCAGCACTATTTAAACTTTGGCGAGCTTGATAAAGCGCAGGCCACATTTGAGGAGGCATTAAAGCTTGGGATAGCACCGGTTACGGCTTATGTTTTATTTGAATTGGTACAATTAGGGCGCTTTAATAAAGCAAATAATTACATTGATCAGTTACACCATTTTTTAACGCAAACAAATAACCTACGCTTAAAAATGGTCTGTTACTATGCTTTAGCTAAAAGTTACGACAAGTTAGATGATACTGATCAAGCATTTAATTACTTTGTTATTGCCAATCAGCAACAACGTAAACTCAGTGAATTTAATACTGAGGATTTAATTGGGTTTTATGATCAACTTATTGAATATCACAATGAAAGTGTGCTCAATTTAGCAAAACTAAACAAACAGTACCCTGTCACACCCGTGTTTATTATTGGCATGCCACGAAGCGGTTCAACCCTACTTGAGCAAATGTTAGCAGGGCACAGTCAATGGGCAACGCTTGGAGAGGACACCAGTATTAGTAATAAGGTAGTTGCTTTTTTAGAACATAAAACAGGATTACGCTACCCTCAATGTTTAGCTAAACTAACAACGCCTTTAATTAACCAAGCCAGAGATATTTATTTAGATACGTTAAGCTCTTTTGGAGGCAACTGCCCATTTGTGATCAATAAACTGCCGAGCAACTATCAAAACTTAGGGCTAATTTATATTTTATTCCCAGATGCTAAGTTTATTAACCTGACCCGCAACTTTCACGCAACCGCCTTTTCAGTGTTTACTAATTACTTTGCTGAAAACGAACCCTATTTTTGTGATTTAAATGAATTTACTTTGTACCATCAGCTTTATGAAAAACTGATGAGCCATTGGCAGCAATTTAACCGCTTAGCTATTTATAATTTAAGTTACGAGCAGTTAATTGAAAATCCTAAAGATCAATTAACCGCACTATTGAGTTTTACGGGCTGCGAATTTGAACACACTTGTTTAGACTTTTACAAAAATAAAAGCGCCGTTACAACGCTTAGTAAACATGCCATCAGGCAACCTGTAAATAACAAAAGCCTTGATAAGTGGCAGCGTTATGAAGCCCCTTTACTTAATTTGCTCTCGTTGCCTCAAACCAGTTAAGCACATCCATAAACTGTTCTTGACGTGCCTGAGGGTGAGTAAGCATATTTATATGGTCGTAATCTACTGAATGCCCAAAGCGGCGGCCATATATTTGCATCTTTTGCACCCCAGTACCTGACTCATCAATAAATTTTTGAATATCGATAGGCTGTGCCAATGCTTTATCTTTTACTGCCGCAATATGTAACGTTGGAGGAAGCGTAAGATTTGCTAATGTTTTAGCGTAGTCAAAGCCGTCATCACTGTCTATCCATGGCTTTTGCTTGGCCCACTGCATACTTTGGTAATGCGACTTTTGAGTTTCATCATCACTGCCCCATTTCAAGCGCTTTGCCGGTAAATAACCGTGTTTTTTCGCTAATATGGGTGCCATAAAATACCAAATCAAATTGGCCTGGAATAATTTTTTTGGGTGGTTATTAAATAGCGAACGCTTTGAACCAAAATAGGCACACGCTTTTACATCGTTTATCAACTCAGGGAAGCGAGCAAACACGCTATTAAGCAACACCCCACCCCAAGAATGAGCAACTAAAAAGTCAGGTTTTTTACTCTCTAACTGTTCAATTTTTTCAATGAATGCCGGAATATCCTCAACAATCGCCTCAGTTTGTCCATAACGTGCTTGTTTACAAATGGCAGGTTTACTTTCACCACGGCCACGTAAATCAGCAACGTAGCAACAATACCCTTGTTCAGCTAAAAAAGGCGCTAACCCTTTATTGCTATGAGTGTAAAATATTTTGCCATTTTCTACCGCACCATGAATTAATAGCACCACAGGCCCACTTGGCTGCTGATTTGCGATACGGCGCAAATGCAGTGTTTGATGGTCACCTAATTTAATAAAAACAGACTGTTGAGTAACTGCCAAAGCGAATTCCTTATAATTGCTAACAACTCATCCTACCAGTAATAACTGGTAAGCCAAAGGGAAAATTATGCACTTTTTCTGTCTGTATTTGTTACTATTGGCTTTTATTCCTGTTGTTAAAAAAGCCTCATGAAAGCAAAATCAACTCGTTCTAAATTACATCCGCGCAATCAACACAAAAATGGTTACGATTTTAATTTGCTTACCTCGCAAACCCCTTCGTTAACTGCTTTTTTAATTACGACTCCAGCAGGCAATCAAAGTATTGATTTTAGTAATAACTTAGCTGTCAAAACCTTAAATCAGGCGCTATTAAAAAGTCATTACAATATTAACTTTTGGGACATTCCTGAGCACAACTTATGCCCACCTATTCCAGGTAGAGTTGACTATATTCATTACTTAGCTGACTTACTCAGCGAAGATAATCAGCAGGTTATTCCCACTGGCCGACAAATTAAAGTGCTTGATATAGGCACTGGCGCTAACTTAGTTTACCCGCTAACGGGCAGTAGCGAATACCAATGGCACTTTACTGGCAGCGATATAGACTCTGCAGCAATCAAAATAGCCAAGCAACTCGCTCAGTTTAATGATTTAAAAATAACGCTTAAACAACAAAAAAATCCTGAACATATTTTTAAAGGGGTGATTAATGCGAAAGATTTGTATCATTTAACGATGTGTAACCCGCCATTTCACGCCAGTGCAGAAGAAGCCAATAAAGGCAGTGAACGCAAATGGAAAAACTTAGGCAAAGCGCCTTCGCAAGCACTTAATTTTGGCGGACAAAGCAATGAGCTATGGTGTGAAGGTGGTGAGCTGGCCTTTATTTCTTCCATGATTAAAGAAAGCAGTGATTACAGTGACCAAGTAATTTGGTTTACCTCCTTGGTTTCTAAAAAAGAAACTCTGGCAGCCTTACAAGCACAGCTAAAACAACAGCCTATTAGTGAATTTAAAATTGTTGAAATGGCACAAGGGCAAAAAGTCAGCCGCTTTATTGCATGGAGCTATTTTGATAAGGCCACCCGTGAACAAATTTGTGAAGAATTAGCATAAAAGCCACATAAGGACACCTCATGATAGATTTTCGCTCAGATACAGTAACAAAACCGTGCAGCAAAATGTGGGACATTATGTATCATGCCCCCGTTGGCGATGATGTGTATGGTGATGATGAAAGTGTAAACCAATTAGAAGCTTATGCTCGATTACGCTTTAATGTGCAAGATGCACTTTTTTGTAGCTCAGGCACACAAACAAATCTGCTTGCATTAATGGCCCATTGTGAACGTGGCGATGAGTATATATGTGGCCAAAGTGCTCATAACTACAAGTTTGAAGGCGGTGGCGCTGCCGTTTTAGGCTCTATTCAGCCACAGCCTATTGAAAATGAAGCCGATGGTAGTCTGTGTTTTACTAAAATTGCTGCAGCAATTAAACCCGATGATAGCCACTTTGCAAAAACCCGCCTGTTAAGCCTTGAAAACACCATAGGTGGTAAAGTACTCGGTATTGATTATTTACTCAAAGCCCGCGAATTTGTTAACCAACATAACTTAGCACTGCATTTAGATGGCGCTCGCGCTTTTAATGCCGCTGCCGAGCTTAACGTTGATATTAAAGAAATAACCCAACATTTTGACTCTGTATCTATTTGCTTATCAAAAGGATTAGGTGCACCTGTTGGTTCATTATTGCTTGGTTCAACAGCATTGATAGCCAAAGCAAGACGCTGGCGAAAAGTGCTTGGCGGCGGTATGCGCCAAGCGGGTATATTAGCTGCTGCGGGGCAATATGCTTTAGAAAATAACACGCAACGTTTAGTCGATGACCACGCTAACGCGCGTTATTTAGCAAAACAGTTAAATGAAATTTCAGGCTTTAACGTAAATATGAGTAATACCACAAATATGGTTTACGCTACGTTTGATAACAGCATAAACATCACAAAATTAGCAGCCGATTTAAAAGCACAAGACATTGTGTTTAGCCCAAGTAAGCAACTTAGGCTAGTAACCCATTTAGGTATTACCAAAGCGAATATTGATACCTTTATAAAAGCCTTAACGGCCCATATTTAACGCGGCTTTATAATGTTTGCGGCACACCGATTCATAACGGTCGTTGCCGCCAATTTCTACTTGGTTACCATCGGCAATAGCCTCGCCATTTTCATCGGTACGTAATACGTGATTTGCTTTACGCCCACAATGACATACCGTTTTAAGTTCTATTAACTTATCAGCCCAAGCAAGTAAATATTGCGAGCCGCTAAATAACTCACCTCTAAAGTCGTTTCTTAAGCCATAACACAATACGGGAATACCTAATTCATCGACTACATCGGTTAACTGCATAACTTGATCTTTAGATAAAAACTGACATTCATCCACGAGTACACAATGGCGTTTTTTGTCACTATTGAGCGATTTTATAAGCTCGTATACGTCTTTATTCGCATCATAAATATGTGCATCTGCTTGAAGGCCTATACGTGAGGATACTTTGCCCACTCCTGCTCTATCGTCAATGGCGGCGGTGAGGATCACAGGCTCCATACCGCGCTCTTTATAATTAAACGCTGATTGTAATAAAGTGGTTGATTTACCTGCATTCATTGCAGAGTAGTAAAAGTATAATTGCGCCATGGCCATGCCTTCAAATAAAAAGTGCGCTTATGCTACCCTAAAGTGCAGAGAATACAAATTTGGAAACGCTATTTTATTTAACCTGAACTCTGGTTAAGAGATTTACTAACATTTTGAATCAAAAATGATATTTGTGCTTATTTTTCTCTAGCTAGCGATTTTTAGTGAAAACAAGGCGAAATTACGCGTCAATAGCTCGCCTATTGCAAGTAAATTTAACGCAGTTAGCGCTGAAAGTAGCTGCTTGAGATGGATTTATTAGCCGGAGTTCAGGTTATTTATTTTGCTTCATGCTCTAGTAACCATTGCTTGCGCTCTAAGCCACCGGCATAACCAGTTAGCTTTTTATTTGCACCAATGATGCGGTGACACGGCACAATAATACTGATTGGGTTTTTACCATTTGCAGCCCCCACCGCCCTCACTGCTTTAGGATTATTTAATTGTATGGCAATATCTTTATAGGTTGCCACTTTAGCAAACGGTACGCTTTGTAATGCCTGCCATACGCTTTGCTGAAATGGCGTACCGCCAGTATCAAGCTCTAAATCAAACTCAGCACGCGTATGAGCAAAGTACTCATTAAGCTGCGCCACACAAGATAAAACATGTGAATTAGTCACCTTATTTAAAGGCGTACTGATATAACCGGTCGGTGGATAAAATCCCACATAACTAATACCGTTTTCAGTTGCCTGAATAATAATATCGTCAATCGGGCTGGGTAAACTGGTTTGCACTATCATAATTGCTGCCAAAGTTGAAAAGTTAAGTAAGATCGAAATGGTGCACAGTTCGCAGATTCAAACGAGCTTGCTGCCGCTTTGGCTTTTTTAACCCCTAAATCACCATCAAGTAAAATATCCGGTTGGCTTTGACCGCGCAGTTTTGCGTAATTAACCGTCCAAGGGCCAATTCCTTTTAAAGTAAGCCATTGGTCTAAATCATCCTCCTCGGGATGAGTAGCACAAAAATCAGCAAGATTATGCAGTGCATTTTTACGTGCCTGCGGCATTTTAAAAAAAGTAAAGTCACTGCCTGCCACTACTTTAGGTGCTGGAAAGTACACATTTCCTTCTTGCTGATCTGCAAGCTGATCCACCAATTGAGTCACTAAATTGTGCGCCGCAGTCACACTCACCTGCTGACCTAACACAGCGCGAATACCCGCTTCAAAGGTTGACCAAATACCTGGTAACCTTAAGCCTTTAGTAAGTGGAAATGCATTATTAATATGCTCGTTTAAATGCGCCTCAATTAAATAAGTATCAGCATCTAAATCAAGTACACGGCGAATGTTGTTAATAACTGGCTGTAAATATTGCGTATTATCTATATCGATTTGCACCCGAAAATGATGTTTATCTGCAATAAATTCAGCATTAAAGCGGCCTCTACACGATTTATAAGTAAAAGTACGCCCATAACTGGTTGGCGATAACCACTCTATTGGCTCTATTAGTCGTTTTGCTAAAAACCCATGCAATGCCTGCCAGTTATACGGCGGACGAAAAGGCAAAATTAAGGTCAGCCCAAGATCAGTTGGGTGCTTGGCGGTTCTGAGCACTGAGGGCGCGATATTAAGTTGTTTTAAAAAAGCATCATTGAATCGTCTTACACTTTTAAAGCCGGAGGCAAACGCTATCTCGGTAAGCGGTAAGCTGGTTTCTTGAATCAATTTTTTTGCAAAATGGCATTGGTTAAATAACCGATATTGAGTAACTGAAACACCAAAATATTGAGAAAAAAGCCGCCTTAAATAGCGGCTGCTTATTCCTAAACGCGCGGCAAGCACTTCACAATCACACTCGTTATATTGATCAATTAACTGTTTAGCACGCAATGCCGTGGTTTTTGATCCCAGCCAAGCAGCACTACCTGGTGCACTATCGGGCCTACAACGTATACAAGGCCTAAACCCTGCTTGCGCAGCAGAGTGCGCAAACTGATAGTAGGTTACATTTTTTTCATGCGCAGTGGGCGCAGGGCAAATTGGCCGACAATAAATGCCTGTGGTTTTTACCGCTACATAAAAAAGCCCATCAAAACGCGCATCGCGGCTCTGACGCGCTTTTTGCCAATGCTGATTAACCATAAATTGCTCTTATAAATTATGTAGCGCTTAGCTTAACAAAAACTAGATATAATACTGGCCATATTCGGTACTAATCTTTGTTTGCAAAATCAATCAATGCCTGACCCGTTAAACGATATATAATCCATTCATTCTGAGGCTCAGCGCCCATGCTATTATAAAAATCAATCGCGGGTTTATTCCAATCAAGCACTACCCACTCAAAGCGGCCACAGTCTTTGCTTATTGCTCTGTTTGCCAGCTCTTTCATGATTGCTTTACCGGCACCATTTCCACGGCTATCTGGGCTAACATATAAATCTTCTAAATAGAGACCATTTTTACCTAACCAAGTAGAGTAGTTGTAAAAATACACTGCAAAACCAATCGGCTCACCATCTTGTAAACAAATTAAACTGTGCGCTGTTGCGCCGTCGCAAAAAAGTGTATCTAAAATGGCTTGCTCATTGGTTTTAACTGCATCTGGCTCTTTTTCGTAAATGGCAAGCTCATTAATAAAATGCAGAATTGTTTTAGCATCACTTGGCTGTGCATCGCGAATTTCTATTGCTGTGTTCATTGTTATTGATCCTTTAAAAACTGCTTTTATGCCTATTAAATTTAAAATAAAAAGTGCCTAAATAATTATGATAACTTAAGCAATTAATACATTTATTTGTACCCTAGCATATCGTTTTTATATTCAATACGTAACTATCACGGGCTTATTTAAATTTAGCCATTAGGGTATCTAAAAAACAAATTAAAACAGCGCTTTTATAAATGGTTAAAAGTTGTCATTATGAGAAAAAAGTAAAGCAATAAGGGAGTTTAACTAAAATGGGTCATGGTCACTCACACAGTCACGTTGATGATAACCAAAGTGATAAACAGCTCACTCTTGCCGTATTTATAAATGTTTTACTGACGGTAGTGCAAGTTGTTGGCGGCGTATTTTCTGGCAGTCTTTCATTAATTGCCGATGCTCTACATAACCTAAGTGATGCGGCTTCTATTTTTATCGCCCTCGTTGCCCGAAACATTGGCAATAAGCAGGCTGATACAACCCATCATTTTGGCTACAAACGTGCAGAGATACTAGCAACCCTTTTTAATAGCACTACATTAATATTGATCGGTGGTTATTTAATTTTTGAAGCGATAAATAGTTATTTAAACCCCCAACCAATTAACGGTTGGATTATTGTGTGGGTTGCTGCCTTTGCGCTACTCATTGATTTAGTCACTGCGTTATTAACTTATAAAGCTGGCGCTAAAAACAATATGAATATAAAGGCAGCGTTTATTCATAACGTATCGGATGCAATGGCATCAATAGTCGTTATTATTGCGGGTACTTTAATTATTTTATATCAATGGTATGTAGTTGATTTAATAGCGACCATTTTAATATCACTATATGTTATTTATCATGGTGTATTATTACTTAAAGCGAGCTGCAGTATTTTAATGCAAGCAGCCCCCATTGGTTTTGACCAGCAACTTATCAGCAAAAAATTACTGCAACAGTTTGCCATTACGCAAATAAAATCTATAAAAGCATGGCAACTGGACGATACTACTACTCACTGTGAAATTGTGATGCAAACAGATACCCCTATTGAGCTTAACGCCATCAAAAACTATTTACATGATGAATTTGCAATTGAGCACTGCGTAATTGAGTGCTATTAACCTCGGTGTGATTCTACAAGGTGCCTTGTAATTAAAACTGATCGTATCTTTATTTTAATGCCTTGTGCAACATAACGCAGAAGGCCTGCTAACAATAATCCACTATCGGTACGAGTAAAACATCTATTTTTAACACAACGTTATATTCAAACCTCTATTACCCTCTCAATAAATGCAAATAGAAACAATTATCATTAACCTTGCGTTTACTTTAAATTACTCTTAATATTGCGCCCATCATTAATACACTTAAACCATTCAAACGAAGGACCCGCATGTTTAAAACATCTCTGAGCTTAATAGCATTAATAGTCAGTGGCGCCAGTATTGCAGACGAATCAACGATCCAAAGAAATTTAAATCAAACAGAAATGGAGCACGTTATTGTTTCGGGTAGTCGTGTTTTTGAAAGTATTGATGAGGTCCCTGCTTCCATAACTATTATTAGTCAAAAACAAATAGAAGCACATTTAAAAGTTAATCCAGAATTACAAAGCCTTTTAGCACAAATGGTTCCTGGCCTTGCTCCAGATACTGGAAGCTCAAGTAATTCAGGGCAAACTTTACGCGGGCGTGCCCCACTGGTTATGATTGATGGGGTGCCACAATCAACACCACTGCGTAACGGATCATTAGGCGTAAAAACCTTAGATCCAAGCGCAATAGGTCGAATAGAGGTCATTAAAGGGGCAACGTCAATTTATGGTAACGGCGCATCAGGCGGAATTATTAACTATATTACCAAACAAGCACAAAGCGATGGGCAAACCCAAGGTGAAATAAGCTTATCGAGTCGTTTTAGTGCGGTAAAACTCGAAGAAAGCGCAGGCGCAAGGGTATCTGCAGCATTTAATGGTCGTGCAGATAAATTTAGCTACTTAGTAACTGCAAGCTATGAAGAAAACGGTGTACAACGCGATTCGCAAGGCGATGTTCTCGGTTTACAATATGGTTTATCTGATGCCGTTACACAAAATTACTTCACTAAGCTTGGCTATGACTTTGATGATGAAAAGCAACTCCAATTTAGCTATAACTACTTTAGTTCACAACAAAAAACCGATTTAGGCGATGTTGTTGGTGATATGAGCCAAGGAGAAAAAACCTACGCCATTCATGTGCCGTCAGAATTACAAAAACAAGGTAAACCCCAAGGGCCAGAAGGCAACGAAAATATAACCTTAAAATACACCGACTACGCACTGCTTGAAAACACACAAATGACGTTAGACCTCTATACGCAAGATATAGAAAATGTGTTTTTCTTCTCTCCAAGCCTTGCCAATCATGATGAGAATTATCAAGGTGGTCAATCCGTTATAAGCTCAGAAAAAAAGGCGCCAGAGCAACTTTTAATACCCAGGTAGACTTTGACTCAGTTGAAGCGTCATTTATTTACGGAATTGATGCGTTAAATGATGTGACTGCACAACCCCTGGTTGATGGTCGTGTTTGGGTGCCAGAAATGGACATGAAAAGTGTCGCGGGCTTTTTACAAACTAAGTGGGTCATCGCTAATGACTTAATAATAAAGGCCGGTGTACGCAAAGAAAATATCGACCTTAGCGTAGACGATTATCGCACGCTTAAATTATGTAAAACAGCCACGCAATGCTCTGTGCCAAGTAGCGTAAAAGGCGACACGGTTGATTACAATGCTACAACCTATAACGTGGGCATTAAATACAATCTAGATGAAAGATTCAGCCCCTTTTTAAACTACTCACAGGGATCTGATATATCAGATATTGGCCGCCTACTTCGCTCTGCCACAGTCAATGATATAGGCCTTATTCAAACACAAGCTTCAATTATCGATAATTATGAAATTGGTTTTAACTCTCAATTTGATGCAGTTCGTTTAGAAGTCGCAGCATATCGAAGCACCTCTGAGCTTGGCACTACAAACAAATTTAATGAAGTAACGGGTGTTTATGAACCGGTTAGAGCACCTCAAAAAATTTGGGGTTATGAAGCCTTAGTAGACTACACCATAAACCCATCTCTTAAATTACTGGCAACGTATAGTTATGTAGAAGGTAAAAATACTGAAGCCGATATATATTTAGGCTCTAAGCAAATCAGTCCACCAAAAGCCACAGCCAACCTTAACTGGCAGCCTACGGATACCCTGTCACTAACATTAAGTTACTTGTATGTGGGTGATAGAAAACGCTTTGAACCTAATGTTAATAGTAAGTATGTTGGCGATCAGGGGCCTGTCGATAACTACACTGTTTTTAATTTAAGCGGTCAGTATCAGTTTGCAGATAACTGGCAAGGTTTTATCGGGATAGAAAACTTATTTAATCAAGACTACTTCCCTGCCCGTGCGCAATCTTACACCTATGGTGGATACAACATTAAAGGTTTAGGTACAACGGCCACAGTGGGTGTTACTTATCAATTTTGATCACTTACGCGTTTATACTTTTACGGTATGAACGCGCTTATACCCTCAACTAACTTGCTGATCTAAAATACAAATAACAACTTGTCCATTTATTAACCAGCAATGCAAACTTAAACGAGAATCAAACTCAATATTAACCATATGATTTATAAGTAAATTACTTGCAATTCTGTGCCTATATACTAGACTAGCCACAATTAGAATTTTTAGGATAAGCGCTATGAAAGGTAATCAAAAAGTAATCGACGCCTTCAATACATTGTTAGCTAACGAATTAGCTGCTATTGACCAGTATTTTATTCATTCTCGTATGTACGACGATTGGGGCTTAAACAAACTTTATGAGCGTCTTAACCATGAAATGGAAGAAGAAAAAGATCACGCTGATTGGCTAATCAAGCGTATTCTTTTTTAGAAGGCGTACCAAACATGACTAAACGTCGTGATCTGTTAATTGGTGACGATGTAAAAAGCATGATGCAAAACGACTTAACCTTAGAACTTGAAGTGGTTGAGTGTGTTAAAGAGGTTATTGCTATCTGTGAACAACAGCAAGATTATCAATCTCGTGAAATTTTAGAAAAGCTATTATTTGATACCGAAGAAGATCACGTTTACTGGTTAGAGCAACAACTGGGTCTGATTGATAAAATTGGCACTCAAAACTATCACCAAGCTCAAATGGGCGAATAAGGACTTATATTATGAAAGGCGATAAAGACGTTATTGCAGCGCTAAATAAAGTACTTGCTAATGAGCTTGTGGGTATTAACCAATACTTTTTACATGCACGCATGTTTAAAGATTTTGGCTTTAGTAAACTAGACAAAGCTGATTACAAAGTATCGATACAAAAAATGAAAAACGCCGATCGTTTAATTGAGCGTATTTTATTTTTAGAAGGCCTGCCTAACCTTCAAGATTTAGGACGCTTACGCATTGGTGAAAACAGCGAAGAAATGATTGCCGCTAACATGAGCTTTGAACTTGATACAGTAGATGAGCTACGTGCTGCGATTAAACTAGCTGAAAGTAAAAAAGATTACATTAGCCGTGAAGCGCTCGATAACATTTTAAATGAGCAAGAAGAGCAAATTGATTGGCTAGAAACACAGCAACTACTGATCAAAAATACTGGGCTTGAAAACTACTTACAATCGCAACTGTAAATTAAAGTTATAAATACAAAAAAAGCAGCTAAGGCTGCTTTTTTTATGTTTAATTTTTAAATGTTAAACCAATTCGTTTAGATAGGGTCTACTTTTGTAAATTACTATTAAGCCACTTGATCGGTTATATCTGCAATTTGAATCAGTTTACGATTGAGGATCTTTTTAGTACAGCAACAACACTTACCGCATTGGCTGCCCACTTTAAGCTCTTTAGTTAGCTCGCGCATGGTAGTAGCACCATCGTCGATGGTTTGCTCAATTTTTTTATCGGTCACACCGTGACAAAGACAAACATACATGAATACAAACAACTCTTAATTTCATTTAGTGGGTTTATATTAATCTAAACGAAAATAGTTATCAATTGGTTTTTGATCAAAAATTAAATTTTATTTTTTGTGTGGCCAACGCCACTTAAATTGAGAATTCGCGGCAGCTTGAGAATTGTTTGAATTTCATTCGAGGTATGGCACTTAAACTGAGATTTATTAGCTAAAGTTTCGCCTTGAATTTAAGTAGATTTAGATTTAGGTAAATAGTTGAATGATTAAAATGAATTATATTAAGTCTGTTGGGTGGCGCCTTCGGCTTAACCAACCTACATTTTGACGCAGGTCGGATAAGTGGCGGAGCCACGCCATCCGAAAAATGATAAATTTACCAGAAACAACCTAATTCACCACGTTAGCTATATATAACTGCTTTGTACTGTAAGTTAAACCACTCTATACCGACTATCGCTGAGTGCCATGAGCAGACATTGGTAACGCCCACCACAGCCTCTTGTTAGGCATTCGTGATAACAAACTCGTGGTAGCCTTCTGTTTCAGGAGGGTCAACTTTATCAACACGCATAACATTTAATTTAGCAAACAAACTATTCCAAAATTTTAACGCTAAACTATCGTTTAAGTGGACTGCTACATGCCACTGATTTGTTTCAACAGGCATCAAATTTTGAATAACAAATTTGGCAATGCCTTGTTTTCGGTATTTGGGTAGAATAAAAATATCAGCCAACTCAGGTATTTCTTTGCCGACGATCTCAGTTGGTTCTACGGTAGCAAAACCAGCAATTTGGTTAGAAACGAGTACAAGATAAATAATGCAGTCTTCCTCACCACGAACTACACATTCTAAATACTCTTCATCAATATCATAGCAACCATCTAAACCAATATCTTCTAAGTCAAATATACTTTGATGGTATTGATAAAACTGCCACAACATTTTTATTGCAGCGATATCAGTTGATTCAGCTTTTCGTATTGTAGTGTCCATTTTATACCTATTTCCTTATATGTGGTCCGGCATTAGCTTTCACTAAAGGGATGAAGATTCGCCAGTAGTTATCTTTAAAAAATATCATATTATTAAACGAAAACTACTCGAAAATAACAACAAAAATAAATTTTAAGAATGGATTGAAAAAAACGCCAATAAGCTAATAGTCATATGGATAAAACTTCACGTCAAACAAAGAAACTCGACTGACTGCTTATCGCTCGTAGCTGAACTTCATAAAAGTGCCATCTGCTGACCGTTGTAACCTTAATTCTTTTTAAGTAAGTGCCGCATACAATTTCAGTTCTTCTAATTGTGAATCCGTTAGTCTTGAGTTCGGGATTACCATAGAGCCTTTTTTCAAGTTAAAGAATATATTCTGTGGAAAAAAATCTACTGAGGTCAGCTCTTCCCACTTTATTCTAAGTGTACTTTGTCTGGAGCTTCTTTCAATTTGTTCTTCATTAATTGTGAAGTGGTAAGTGTCTTGTAGCTTTCTCTTTTTAGCAAACGCAAGAGCTATTGGCGGCATAAGAATACTCCCAAATAAACACGGTATAGCATAAATTGAGGTGAGCACAATTAGACTAATGCCCCACCAAGAAAAAACGACCTTGAAATAGAAAAGAACTAAACCAAATAAAATTAATATTCCAGTCGGTAGATATGTATGAAGGTTTATGTTTGGCATAACTGCCAATTTTTCTTTAATAGCTGATTTATATTCTGAATCAGAGTATTTAATTGTTAATTCAATGCTCATCCCTGTTTTTCCTTGTTATACCTAACT
The DNA here is from genome assembly GCF_048318575.1 of Pseudoalteromonas sp. RW-H-Ap-1. Classification (GTDB taxonomy): domain Bacteria; phylum Pseudomonadota; class Gammaproteobacteria; order Enterobacterales; family Alteromonadaceae; genus Pseudoalteromonas. The sequence goes on along the minus strand of NZ_CP166997.1, from coordinate 627,772 downwards.
ATTTAATAATGCCCTCATCGTGCCTATTTCTATCGATGCCACGTTAATTTATCTACTTTATATGGTTTTAACAAGTTACCTAAGCTAATGCTATTACTAAGATTTATAAAACTTTAAAATAAAGTTTTATAAATCAATACTCGCACGTCACTGAACATCTTAAAAGCGCTAATTGCAGTCATTCAGGTATAACTCGTTTCTACCCAAAAACGCTTTAGGGTAAATACTTTATAGGTGTCTTTGAGCTGACTTATACGTTCACTCATATAGAAAGGCAATAGTTATGTGCCACAATGCAACCATTAAGCTAAAAGCTTATTACCATCATAGGGTAGTTAACTATCCCTGACGGATGAGTGTCATAGGATAGTTATTAAATCCGCTATATGCTTATTTAGTTGCTGTTGTTGGTAACTTTGTTGAGAAAAGCCCAGCCAGTGTAATAAATACAAACGATATCGCTAAACAAGCCGCTAACCCATATAGCTGAAAAATCCAGCCTGACAATACTGTACCAATCAAACGCCCCATCGCATTAGCCATATAGTAAAAGCCAACATCAAGAGAAACACCGTCGGCATCTGCCATGCTAACAATTAAATAACTGTGTAGCGATGAATTAATGGCGAACAGTACACCAAACAACATTAAACCAGCAATGAGCACTGTTTTTACTTGCCAATTATAATACAGGGATAAAGCGATACCTAATGTAACCAGTGCCAGTGAACTCGCCCATTTGGTTGTTTCTATAGCAGGCGAAAACCCTTCTTTGAGATTCATTACCTTAGGTGCGATAGATTGTACGAAACCGTAGCCAATCACCCATAGTGCCAAGAAGCCGCCTACCGTCCAATGATCCCAATTAAAGGCTTGCGATAAAAATACGGGCAGTGCAATCACAAACCAGACATCACGTGCACCAAACAAGAATAGTCGTGCAGCCGACAAAAGGTTAATTGAACGACTTTTTGAGAATATATCGGTGAACTTAGGTTTGCTCTTCGCTTTTCCTAAATCACTTTTTAAAGCGTAAAGGCTGTAACACCATACAAGTACTAAACCACCCGTCATCAACAGCATTGCACCTTTAAACGATAATAAGGTTAACAGTAAACCACCCAAGAAAAAGCCAACGCCTTTTAATGCATTTTTGGAGCCTGTTAATATAGCTACCCATTTGAAAAGTGTGCCTTCTTGCCCATCGGTAACCAACGACTTGATAGCACTTTTAGCGCTCATTTTATTTAAGTCTTTGGCAATACCAGAAAGCGCTTGGGCAATCATCACATATACAACTGTTAGCCATTCAGGGGGAACAGCTAGCATGAGCAAGGCAACAATTTGAATAGCCAAACCAATGTTCATGGTTTTATTTAGCCCTAAACGAGCACCTAAGAAGCCGCCAACCAAGTTGGTTACAACGCCAAAGATTTCATAAAACAAAAACAACATAGCAATACTAAGCGGGCTATAACCTAACGCATGGAAATGAAGCACTACTAACATACGTAGTGCGCCATCCGTTAAGGTAAATGCCCAATAGTTGCCTGTGACCACGAGGTATTGTTTAATATCGTCTGATAATGATGCCAAGCGGTTCATAGTGTCACATTACCCTTTTATTGATAGACCAACTTTAAGAGTAAGCTCAGCTGTTCTATTGGCGTATCCCCACTCGTTGTCATACCATGTATACAGCTTCACCTGAGTGGTGTTGACGACCATTGTTGATAGCGCATCGATAATGCTAGAACGCGGGTCAGTTTTATAATCGATAGATACTAGCGGCTTTTCTTCATAGCCCAAAATACCTTTTAACTCGCCTTCAGCCGCTTCTTTCATCCAAGCATTAATTTCAGCTTCCGTTGTTGGACGCTCAACTTCAAATACACAATCAGTTATTGATGCATTTGCCAGTGGTACACGAACGGCGTGACCATTTAGTTTGCCTTTTAATTCAGGGAAAATATGGGTAATAGCCGTTGCAGAGCCCGTAGTGGTAGGGATTAGGCTCATGCCACAGGCACGCGCTCTGCGTAAATCTTTGTGCGGAGCATCTAAAATGGTTTGAGTATTGGTAATATCATGGATAGTCGTCATCGAGCCGTGTTTGATGCCGATTTTATCCTGTAATACTTTTATCACTGGTGCTAAGCAATTTGTGGTGCAAGACGCTGCCGTTACGATTGAGTGTTGTTCAGCATTATAAAGGTGGTCGTTAACCCCCATCACCACATTGAGTACGCCTTCTTCTTTCACTGGTGCAGTGACCACCACCTTCTTAACACCTTGATCTAAGTAGGCTTGCAGCAGATCGGTTTTTTTCATTTTACCTGATGCTTCAATGACGACATCACATTCAGACCAATCCGTATCGTTAATTGCTTGATTTTGAGTGACCCGAATAGCTTGACCGTTGATTATCACATTATTGTCATCATTAGATACATCATGTGACCAAGTGCCATGCACTGAATCGTATTTTAATAGGTGTGCCAGTGTTTCTGCGTTGCCAGCAGGATCGTTGATTTGCACAAACTCAATATTTTGCCAACCAAAGGCTGCTCTAAGCGTTAATCGGCCCATGCGGCCAAAACCGTTAATACCAATTTTAATTGTCATGGTTAAACTCCTACTTTTTGATATTCATTAAAAAATGAAAGTTGCACAGGATTAGAAAGCGCCTTGGGGCGTACTTTCTGTACTTGGTTAATAATGCTTGTCTTGTTGTAACCTAACTCATACATCAGTATGCCAATCACTAAGCCCGTGCGACCTGAACCGCCTTTACAGTGCACAGCTATCGTGCCCTGATTACGCAAAATAGCTAACACGTCATCAAGGTGAGATTTGAACGCCGTTGCAAAGTCATTATTAGGCGCATCATCGTCTAAAATAGGTAACTGAAACCATTTTATGCCTTGTTCGTTACAAACTTGAGGAAGTGTTTCGGCCTCGTTTTTCTTTATTTCTGCGTCATACATCAGAGTAACAATCGCTTGTGCTCCCGCATCTTTTAGTTGCTTTACCGATGTTGTTAAATCAACCTCTTTCGTTCCTGGGCATGGCGTAAATATAAAACTAGCGCCATTATCAAGTGTCAGTTTGTCATAAGGGTGCATTTGCATAAGAATCCTCTTAATTATTCGTTAAACCAATGTTTTGTTCTGTTTACAATCGCTACGAGAGATAGCATCACAGGCACCTCTACAAGTACACCAACCACGGTTGCTAGCGCTGCACCTGAATGCAAGCCAAAAAGAGAAATCGCTACAGCTACAGCCAACTCAAAGAAATTTGATGTACCAATTAAGCACGATGAAGCTGCAATGTTATGTTTAAGCTTGATTTTTAGCGCAATAAAATAGGCAATGATGAAAATGCCATACGTTTGAATAACCAGCGGAATCGCGATTAGCAAAATATTGAGTGGTTGGTCTAAAATAGTGTTAGCTTGAAAGCCGAACAACAGCATAACTGTGGCTAATAAACCAATGACAGAAAATGGTTTTAACTTTTCTAACAAGGTTGTGATAGTTGTTTCATCACGACCTGAGGCATTTAAGTGCTTTCTCGTCAATATCCCTGCAATTAAAGGCAGTAATACGTACAACACAACCGAGGTAAACAAAGTTCCCCAAGGCACATGAATATCCGATACCCCCAGCAGTAATCCAGCAAGTGGGGCGAATGCAAAAATCATGATAATGTCGTTAACCGATACCTGAACCAAGGTATAGTTTGCATCGCCTTTAGTAAGTTGTGACCAGACAAATACCATTGCCGTACATGGCGCTACGCCAAGTAAAATCATTCCTGCGATATATTCTTGCGCAGTTTCTGGTGAAACAAAATCGGCAAACAATCCTTCAAAGAAAAGCCAACCCAATGCAGCCATAGAAAATGGTTTGATAAGCCAGTTAATCACTAAAGTTAACACCAGTCCTTGTGGATTTTTACCCACCTCTTTAATTGTTGAGAAATCTATTTGTACCATCATGGGGTAGATCATTACCCAAATGAAGATGGCAACGACGATATTAACATGTGCCACTTCGAGCTCTGCGATTGCTTCAAAAAGCGGCGGGTAAATAACCCCTAATGAGACACCAGCAGCAATTGATATAGCGACCCAAACAGATAAATAGCGTTCAAAAATTCCCATAATAATACTCCCTAGTTACAGCAGCTTGCTACACGCGTGGGACGATCACCCATCGCATTTAATCTGGCTAGCTCTTGTTCAATGAAAATGGGATCATTCACTACCGTAGATGTAATAGTTTGCTTCATCCACTCTGGTAGTGTTGGATTGATCGAATAAAAAACCCATTGCTGGTGTTTTCTATCGGATAAAATGCCCGTTTTTCTAAGTTGTGCTAAGTGACGAGAAACTTTAGGTTGGCTCTCTTCACTCAAAGCAGTCATTAGCTCACAAACACATGCTTCACCCTCAACAGCAATAATTAATAGACTTTTCAAACGAATATCATCAGCTAGCGCTTTGTAAAAAGTAGTTGGTGTGATTGGCGCTAGTTTTTGCTTTTCTTTTGTTAGCAAAAACATTTTGAGCCGTTCATTTAGCTCTTGTAGTGTTTTTTCAAACGGATTGGCTTCTTTGCGGGAACGAGGTTCAGGAAAATCCCACGCAAGGCAATTAGTGCCATTAACTCGGCTATCGCACTCTTTTGCCGCTTTATCACACAGGGTAATAACAAAATCAAAATGGATATTGCTAACTTCATCAAGGTGTTTTGAGCATAAACCATCGGTACGCAACCCAAAGTGTTCAATAGCTGACAGCGTTCGGCTGTCCACATTATTTGGCTCAGTACCAGCGCTGTAAACCTCGTACTCACCTTTACCATGATGTTTTAACAACGCCTCGGCCATGATAGATCTAGCCGAGTTTTCAGTGCATAAAAATAGAACTTTCATAACCACCCCATAACAATTTAGTTATATAATAAATTTATTATATAACGGTTGCAATAGTAATTATTGAAAAAGAAATTAATAGGAATATTGTTTGAACGATACTGTCAGTCTGTGCTAAATCATTTTTTTCATTAAAGTTTAATGAACGCCTTTTTTGGGTAAGTTTTCCATCATTAAATTGATGCTTAGAAACTCTGTTGGGTGGCGCCTTCAGCTTAACCAATCTACCTTTTGACGTAGGTCGAATAAGTGGCGAAGCCATGCGATCCTCAATCATCTTGGCAACGAGGTTCCAATCAAAATACAAATAAGTTATTAGGGCGATACTTTCCTAAAAGCACTAACTTAAATGAGCGTTCTCAGATAAAATTAAACCAAGTTGCTATCCAATTTAATGAGAGGCCGCGAAAAATACTAGAATACGAAACACCTGCGGAGCGATTTAAGCTGTGTGTTGCATAGAATGGTTTAACTCACAACGCTAAGCGGAACTTCAATCAAAACATAACTTGCTTGGCGTCTTGCAAACAATGGCAAGCTTACCTTTCCCTAACTGCAGTAAAGATAATAAAAAATTGATGGAATTTTACTAGAAAAAACTTTTTAGATGAAGCAAGCGTTATTAGCTTAAAACACATAATAATTTTTAAACTTGAATAATTTACTGTAAAATTCAGTAAAATTTTTTATCCATATTATACTTTTTTATTATTGCTGTAATTTTGGATAACTATGTTAAACAATTATTCTGTGCGTAACCGTTTAGCCGTGCTTGCATTGCTACCAATTATGATTTTTTTAATTACATCATTTTTTTCAATAAACACAATGGGAAGGTTAGTAGCAGGGATTGATAGTTTATACGACGACCGTGTCGTACCACTTAAGCAAATTAAACATGTGTCAGATAATTACGCTGTAAATATTGTTGATTTACTTCACAAGTATCGTGCTGACTCCATTACCAAACCAAAACTCTTAGCAAATATTAATGATGCTAGAAATACAGCTGATAAAGAATGGAAAGCTTACTTGAGCACAAAGCTAACAGCTGAAGAAAAGCGCTTGGTGGATAACGTTGAAAAGAAACTAAAGCCTGTGCTTATGCATTTGAATAATTTGATTGTAAGCATTAATAATGGTGAGTTTTCATCACTACCACAAAATAAATTTGTTTATGAGCTTTACCAATTATTTGATCCGCTTAGTGCCAGTTACCAGGCTTTAATTGATTTACAACTTAAAGAAGCGAGTGACTTTAGAGTCAAAGCTGATGAAAATTATAAATTAATAAAGTTAATAATGAGTGCCACGATCGCAATATTAATTTTACTATTACTGATTGTTGCCTACTTTATTTACTGCTCGATACAAAATCCATTAATGTCATTACGCGATACCATAACGAATATTGCAACCAATGCCGATTTAACAGCTCGTGCTAAGGTTCAGGGTAAAGACGAAATTGCAGATACCGCATCTAACTTTAATGATATGTTACTTCGGATCCAAGATTTAGTAAAAGATATGGCAGGAGCAACACTAACACTTGCTTCGGCAGCTGAAGAAATGAACTCTATTAGTATTCAAGTAGCCAGTACAGCAACCCAGCAAGAGCAACAATCAGCCATGATTGCAACTGCAATTACCCAAATGAGTAGTGCAATAGAGCAAGTTGCTCAAAACGCTCAAGTAACCTCTGACAAAGCTACAAATGCCGACATAAAAGCAGGTCAAGGGCAGCAAGCTGTTGCTGATAATATCGAGTCAATAAATACGCTTTCAACTTTGGTTAATACAAATACGCAGCTTATTACAGATCTAAATACACAAACCAATGATATAAACCAAGTTGTGATGATGATTCAAGGTGTGGCTGAGCAAACAAACTTGTTAGCTTTAAATGCAGCCATTGAAGCAGCAAGAGCTGGAGACTCTGGTCGTGGATTTGCCGTTGTAGCCGATGAAGTAAGGCAACTTGCCCACAACACTCAAAAAGCAACCGCTAGTATTAATGAAATGATTACAAAACTACAAGGTATGGCTCAGCAAGCAGTTAGTGCTATGAGTAACGCTGAAAGCAGTGCCAAAGAAAGTGTTGACCACGCTAATTATTCTTCACAGGTGCTCAGCGAAATTAACCAAGAAGTCACCGAAATTGCAGATATGAATACTCAAATATCAACCGCAACTCAAGAGCAAAAAATGGTCGCAAATGAGCTAAGCAGCAATATTAATGAGTTTAGCGCGAGTATTACTTCGGTTAGCGAAAGCTCGCAACAAAATGCTCAAGCATCGCAAGAGCTCGCACAGCTTGCGGCAATGCTACAAGGAAAAGTCAATGTATTTAAAGTTTAGGTGCTTTCATTTTGGGGCATGTTAGCGCTTATACTTTAAATAAAAACCTTATATGCCATCATTTAAAATTATTAAATGATGGCAACTTGGTTACTTTAAGCGCTAGTTTGATTAGACAATATACTTATCCAATCACTGGGGTTTGAGAGTATAAACTGATATGAGCTACCATCTTGCGTGAAAACCTCTATCGCATCAGCTGTTATTGGCACAAGGCCTGCGCCCTTGCCTTTACATTCAACCACTTTTAAAATTGTATCGCGGGAAATTGTGCATTGTTCTAACCCCAACTTTTCATTAAAAGGTTCAAAATTTAAGTCAGTTTGCGTGATCCAAAACTTTCCGTCGGCTTTCATAACTCCATTTTGAATGGTTGCCATTGTTGATTTAACAATTGTTGCTTGCATATTTTAATTCCTTTACACGTGTATATAATTTCAAATTGCTCAACTTCCATCTGTTTATTATTACAGCTAACTTTATAGCTCAAAGCAAGTTTATTTGTGCACTAACGTCACAAAGCAACCTATTAAATTTAAAAGTTACCCGCATATATTTACCTGCTTTAAACTTTGTGGAATAATCGCCTTCCTCTTAGGGGAGTAGCCCGCTCAGTAATGAGTAAACTTATCAACATAATTGCACCTTATGTGCATGGTAAGTTTGTAATGTTGTAGCAAGCGTTATCGGCGAGACCTAGGTAGACACTATCCTCATGGCGGGAGATAGCTGTTTGCCTTGGTTTAGTATTCCCGCCTGAAGATTATATTAATGGATATTTTTTTAACCTCTACCGTCACTGTTGCCCTTGCCGAAATTGGCGATAAAACTCAACTTCTATCGCTATTACTTGCGGCACGTTTTCATAATAAAATAGCGCTTATTTTAGGTATTCTTGCCGCTACTATAATCAATCATGGTTTATCTGCGTGGTTTGGTGATTGGTTAAGTAGTAATTTTGCTGTTGAATACTTACCTTGGGTAGTCAATATAAGCTTTATTGTTGTTGGCTTATGGCTGCTTATTCCCGATAAAGACGAAGACGTTAGCCACAAGTACGATCGTTATGGGGCATTTTTAATGGCTTTAATTTTATTTTTTATCGCTGAAATTGGCGACAAAACTCAAATAGCGACTGTATTATTGGGTGCACAATATCAATCCGTTTTGTGGGTAACAATTGGTACAACTCTTGGTATGATGATCGCAAATGTACCTGTTATTTATGCTGGTAAGGCATTACTAAAACGGATCCCGTTAAATACAGTAAGAGCTATTGCCGCCACTGTATTTGTATTACTAGGTGTTTATGGCTTAATAACCATGGTGTGATTAAGTAACCTACAACAAAAAACGCTTACCTAAAGTAAGTAAGTAAGCGTTTCAAAAAAGTATAAGTAGCCATCATAGAATAGAATGAGCCTCTTTTATGCTCGGTTAATACAATAGCACCCTTTTGTGTTGGCAATTAACAAAGATGAGTTAAAACCAGCCTGTAAATTACTTATCACGGTCTCTACAAACCCGCTACCTTGTGAACAAGCCAACCCTTCTGATAAAGGGCCTGCATAAACAAACTCACCATTTTTATCAATTAAAACTGCGGCTGGCGTTGCCGGAACCACTGACTTTAGTTGGCTATTGAGTTTAAATGTTTGTACCTCAACGCCCTGATTTTTCGCAAAGCGCTGTAAGGCTGATAAGTGCGGTTTAGCTTGTATGGTACAGCCACAATTATCTTCAGTGATAATAAGTAGTTGCGCACTATCTTTGTTCTGCCAAACAACGCGTTCTTTAAATTGCGAAAACCAGTTATGGCGCTCAAGCATTTTATTCTCATCAAAAGGCTTTAATTGACCAAGTTGAAAATACACTAAGCCCGACACCACAACCACAAACCACACACCAATCAATGCAAAAATAAAGTAGCGCTTATTAGTTAAATTTTGCAATACTTTGCTCTAATACATCGATACTGACATCAATCATTTGTACCTTAGCGGTAAGTTGATCAACAATTTTTCCGTCTTCATGTTGGCGTTGACGCATTTGATCTGTGCTTGTTGCAATCTGCTCAGTATTGCCAGCCTGTTCAGCAACTACTTGCGCAACTGAGTCAGAACTTGTGGATACGGCCTGTATTTGCTCGCTCATTGACGAGATATTCTCTTTCATGGTGGCACTAATTTTCGTAAGATCTACAACAAACTCAACACACTGATTCATAGATTGTGTTGAAGTACGGCTGTTATCCACTAAATCTGTTAATGTAGATGCTATTTTAGCTGTTGTTTTCTGGCTGTTATTCGCTAAAGAACGAACCTCATCTGCAACTACAGCAAAACCACGACCATGTTCACCGGCTCTAGCAGCTTCAATTGCGGCATTTAACGCTAGCAAATTAGTTTGATCAGCTATACCTGATATCTCATTCAATAAGCTTGTAATTACATCTCCAGCAGCCACTAAATGACTTAATTGCTCTTCGGTATTAGTTAATAACGTGAGCAACTCTTTACTCTTACTGTCTGTTTGTAACACTTCTTGTAAAGCAACATGGGCAGAGTCGGTAATATTGCTCACTTGCTGCTTTAAAATATCGCTTTCTTGCTCGACCAATTTAAAACCATGAGCAACTTGTGAACCTGAATTAGCTATATCATCAGTTTGTGTATTTCGGTGCTTAGCACTGTCTGCCAGCTCATCATGAACATTTATTAACTCTTGGGAGTTATTTTTTAATGAATCAGATTGCGTTTGCACCTGTTTTATCACGTCCGATAAGTATTCTAGTAGCGTGTTAAAACCTACCACGGCACTGCTATCTGTATCATCTGCTCGCATTGAAAGTTTTATTTGATTTGGGTCTTGCATTATTTGCTCTGTGGTATGACTTAACGACAAACCAGCTTGGCGTTCACGCTTTAATGTCACTGCAATAAAGCCAGCAACAAACGCTTCAACAATGGCATAGGCTGCATGAATAAGAACAGTTGAAAAAGCTAAACGATCAGGGTCGAAAACATAAAACCCAGTATTTTGAGTCTGCAGGTAGTAAAAAGATAAATGATGAATTGCCACAAACACAATAGCCGTAATAAAAACTCGCCATTCAACAAACATTATCAGCATGGCTAAGAAAATAAATATTTCGAAATGGACCTCAATAAGGCCATACGCTTGCTGAATATGCAAAAATGAAAACATCATGATTGCAGCAGCGACAACATGAGGTGTAACTTTACTTTCGGGTTGGGTTTTTAATAACCAAATAGGAAGCAAGCACAAGGGCAAGCCGACCAAAAACGCCTCTGTTAGTGTATCGAAATAAAGGCCGATACCAATAGACTCGACAAACAAAAAACAGAATATGATTGTAAACAACCGACTCACACTAGACATAAAAACCTTAATTAATTTTGTAATAAATTAAACACGCTGGTTGTTAGTATAGCCCTTAACAACTGGCAATTTTTTATTTTAAATCAAGCCGAACATTATCAATTAGGTTGATTTAAAATTTTTTTAGTGCGCTACTTAACAATTGATAGTATTTGTTTAAAAGTAGACGTCCCTGCTTTTTTTGTCCATTGGAATATTATTGTTTCAGCACATGATATTACTGCTCCTGCTTGACGAAGCTGCTCAACGGCAATGGCTTTGTGCTCTGCATTTCTTGAGGCTATTGCATCTGTAGCAACAGTCACTGCATAACCATGTTGTAATAAATCTAAACAAGTTTGTAATACACAAACATGCGCCTCTGTACCAATAACTACTACATGAGGGCGCTGCAATAGCGAAATAGTATCTAAGAAACCTTCTTCAGCACAGGCACTAAAGCTTAATTTTTCAATATACTGCGCGCTAGGTAAAGCTTGCTTTATTTTCTCATCACTTTCACCTAGCCCTTTTTTATAATGCTCTGTAATTATTGAAGGAATTTGATGAATAGCACTTGCATTTGCAAGTTGTAAAGCACACTCTAGAGTCGTATTAAATGAAGCGATGGCCGGTGCCAGTTTGCTTTGCAAATCGATGACTAAAAGCACGCTGTGCTCTGAGTTGATATTTTCTCTAAAATTCATATGGAGTCCTTTGACTTTTGCTAAACTGACTTTTAACACCCACAAAAAAGCAACAATTAATTCACACCCATGGTGCTTTTTGTAATTTTTGAATTAAACTCATGCTATATTACACCAATACTAAATACCAACCTTGTCGGCCAAAAAGGGTAAGTGCTTTTGAGTAAGTTTTTCTTCGTTGTTTACATATTTTTATTAGTTTGGATGCAACAGAGCTTTGCTTCACAAACTTACTCTGAACAACTACAACATATTTCTATCAATGAACAACTTTCGCAAAGCTTTGTAGTAAAATCTGTACAAGATGATATTGGTTATGTGTGGGTAGCCACTTCACAAGGCCTGTTTCGGTTCGACGGTTACCAGGTTACCCTCTACGAAAGCCCTACAGGTTTAAAAAATAATTATATAGTGAATATCTACAAAGCTAATAACGGTAAATTATTAGTTAGCACACAACTTGCTGGAAGTTATTTAATTGACCCAAACACATTAAATGCTGAACAAATATACTCAGGTCACTTAAACCAAGACCAAGAAAAATACTCTCCGGTTGTCGCAGTTGCTGAGCAACTTACACATTTTTATTTTTCTATTGATTCACACGTATACCAGTTTGATAAAAAAACAAATAAGTTATCTCTTGTCATATCTTTGCCCAATGAAAATATGTTTATCCGTGCGTTGTCACTTTACCAAAACACCTTATATATTGGTTCAGATCAGGGCCTATACGCTTATAACTCCGAAAGTAGCGAACGCCAACAAATAAAACTTAACGACACGAAAAAAGTTACTAATGATGGTAACAACGTAAAATTTCTGTCTATAGACGAGAAACTTGGATTGTTGGTTGGTACGGTTGAAGGAATGTATCGGATTGCTTTTGATGAAAATAAACATATAGATCCTGCAGCATTATCAACACTTATTAGTGATTATAATATTTGGGATTATGTAAACACACCCTATGGCGAATTTATTGCTACAGAAAGTGGTTTATTTGAGTTTGACAGAGCAACCTCGGAGCTCACTCATATTTTAAATTTTAAAGATAGTAGCTACAACATTACTGAAAACACAATCAACGATATTATGTTTGATGAATCTGGTTTGTTGTGGCTTAGTTCAAGAACTCATGGTGTATTAACATGGGCCGCACAAACAAAGAAATTCAAAAAAATCACCCTACCTGAAAATAATATTGTAAATGTTATATATCAAGATACACCGCAACTGCTCTGGATAGGCACTGACGACGGGCTTGTTCGTTATAACTCAAAAACAAAAACGAGTGATTTATTTTTACAATCTAAAGATAATAAAGCTGCTTATGGTTTATCTGCTATCGGAGATATTTACTCTGCCAAAAGTATAGGCAACAACTACCTTTGGTTAGTGACTTTTTTGGGCTTGAGCTTTTTAACAAAGAAACAGGCGCATTTGAACAAAACAAATTTATTACCGAGCATAATCTAAACACTGACTATTTATTTGGCCTTGCGCAGGTAGCACCCAATACATTTGCTTATATTAATAATGATAACTTCTATATTTTTGACGGTTACTCTGGTGAAAATAGAGTTATAAAAGGTCTAAAAGAGCAAGTATCTCCTTTACAGGCATACGCATTTCATACCCCATCAAAAGCTTACCCCGATGAATTGCTATTAAGTACATCTGACTCGCTTTATCGATATAATGAAGCAACCGGCACTTTAACTACAATTTTTAAATCTAAAACAGCAAAAAATAATCTTTTTCATACAGTAGAAAACTATTACTTAGATTCAAAACGTGAATTACTTTGGTTAGCAACCACACAAGAGGGCTTAATTGCCGTTAACACTAAAACTTACGAGCAAGTTCATACTTTTGATAAAAACAATTCATTAAACACTAACTCTATTTTCGAACTTATTGCTGATGATAATGATTTTTTATGGGTTAGTTCCGATAATGGGCTATATCGACTTAATTTAAATACGTTAAACATAACCACCTATACAATAAAAGACGGTTTAAGCAACAACCACTTTACTGCAATTGCTGCACTAAAATTACAAAATAATGAGCTCGTGTTTGGAAATCGTAGCGGTGTACTGCAGTTTGACCCTTATCAATTTAAAAGTGGCCAAAAAAACACCCAAAGTAAATTAGCGATCACAAATATTAATTTGTTTTCAGAGACGCTCAACTACTCGCCTGACAAATACCGTAATGAACCGTTAAAACTAAAGCATGATGATATGGGGTTGACGGTTAGATTTTCTAATTTTGATTATAACAATATAGGTAAAACCTACTACAAAGTAGAGCTGAATGGTCCGTCATCTTTAAGTTATAACGACTTAAAATCTAATCAGGTGTTTTTTACTAAATTACAACCAGGTGACTATGAGCTATCAGTGTCCACACAACAACGAAATGGGGTTATTACCAGCGAGCCCGTAGTGCTTAAGTTTAGTGTTGCATATGCTCCTTGGCAGTCTCCTATTGCCTACGCATGCTATTTCCTCGCAGTGACCATAATTCTGTTTTTATTTTTTTGGCAATACCGTAGCCGTAAAATGGCGATTGAACGCGCCCACCGTGCAGCTATTCACTCTAAAACTCAAACTGAATTAGCATTAAAGAGTAACAAGAGTGGCGTTTGGAACTACAGTTTTATAGACAATACTGTTAATACCGCCAGAGGAACGGAATTAGGTTACGAGAATTTATCGAAACGTATTGATATAAGCAGATTTTTTAATATTATGCATCCTGATGAACGCCGCAGAATACAAAGCAAGTGGGATGCATTTATAAAACAAACTCAACCACAAGACTGGCAAGCAACTTACCGATTACGCCACAAAGATGGTCATTGGTTATGGTTTCATGACCTTGGGCAAATTATTTATAATCAAGATAGCAAAAAGCCTGAATATGTATCTGGTATTTTTACTAATATTACCGAGCAGTTAGCAAACGAACAGCAAGCAAAAATACTTGGCGAAGCGTTTAGCCAAATCAATGACTTTTTACTTATTCTAGATGAAAACCTTGTACCTTTCTCAGCTAATAATAGCTTTATGGAGGTATTCTCTGATGATGGTGAAGAGGGAGCTGTTACTACTGAGCTATTTTTAAAAGCGATTGGGCAAACTAAATGCAAAGAATTTGCAACCACGTTAAAGGCATTGCAACCCAAAGAAAATTGGCGAACAAATGCCTATGTTAATACTACAAAAGCACAGCAACACCCTATTCATATAAGTGCCACTGCAGTCGCTAATGAAGAAGGTAAAGTTGGTTATTATGTAATTGTAATTACAGACTTAACCGAACAAAAACGTGCTGAAAATGAGTTACGTTATTTGGCCAACTATGATGCGTTAACTGGGCTACCTAATCGCAGCTTAATGAATCAAAAAATTGAAAATGCCATTACAAAGGCCGCTAAAAACGACTTACAATGTGCGGTTATATTTATAGATTTAGATAAATTCAAACCTGTGAATGATTCGTTTGGGCATGCAGTAGGCGACAAGTTACTGTGTAACATTACTGAACGAGTTGCCTTATACCTAGGTGACCACGCGACTTTTGGACGCCAAAGTGGTGATGAGTTTTTAGTCTTAATCGAGAACATTACTTCTATGTCTTCTCTGCAGCACACACTTAACGAAATGAGTAATGAGCTCGCAAGCAAAGTTATTATTGAAGACTTTTCTATTAATATATCTGCCAGTATTGGTATTGCCTTATATCCCCATGATGCATGCTCAACTGATGCTTTGATCCGTAATGCAGATATCGCTATGATGCATGCAAAACAAGCAGGTCGGAATGGATTTCAGTTTTTTAATGAAAAAATGAATGAGCAAATTAAACAAAAACTTATTCTTGAAAATGACTTAAAAGATGCCGCAAAAGATAACCAATTATTTAATCATTACCAACCCGTGGTTAATACAAAAGATAAAACAATAAGTGGTGTTGAGTTATTGATGCGTTGGGAAAACCAAGGAAAACTTATCTCTCCGGCTTTATTTATACCGGTGGCAGAAGAAACTGGCCTAATTGATATGCTTACTGAGCAAGCATTGCAACGTGCAATCACAGAGCTTGAGCCTATCCTTAGCGTAAACCCACTGTTTTATATTTCGTTAAATGTATCACCAAAGCATATTTTAAAGGCCAATATAACCGAGCGACTGAGCGCTATACTTGAGAAAGCCAGTATTAAACCACAGCAAATACGCCTAGAAATCACAGAAAACACGCTGTTAGAAGATAAGTACAAAGCAGCAAAACAACTTAAAAGTCTTCAAGCTGCAGGATTTAAACTATTTCTTGATGATTTTGGTACTGGCTATTCATCACTCACTTATTTGAGTCAATTTCCAATTAATGTAATAAAAATTGACCAAAGCTTTGTTAATAGTATTGGCATAGACAAAGGTGACGAGTCGATTATTAAAACTATTTACTCGCTTGCTGAAAACTTAGAGTTATATTGTATTGCTGAAGGGGTAGAGACGCGGGAACAACTAGACTTTTTAACAAACATAGGTTGCTATAAACTTCAGGGTTACTATTTTGCTCGCCCTATGAGTGCCAGCGATTTAATGAGCCCTGCATGCTTTGAGAAGATTATTGATTTAATCTAAACCTAAAGCGACTTAACCAAGTCGCTTTAGGTTAAACTTTTTAATGGATGTGCTTGCATTCATAGCTTTCGATTTGTAGCACACTGTTACGAACATTAAATTTATCTGCAAGTAGTTTGATTACTTTTAAACGACATTCTTCATCATGCTTTTCTATAGTGCAATGTTGCTTTAACACTACGTGAGCACCTACTATCACTTTTTTATTCTTACGAACAACGGTAACGTTATGCACATTTGCAACATGCTCCATGCTGGTTATTTCTGTTTCGATATCTTGGACTTCTGGCAACTTTGCTTTATTTGAGCGTAGCCCTTTAATGCAACTAATTATCACCTTAATTCCCGTAAACAGTACAAATGATGCGATTAACATACTCGATAAAATATCAATCACATTCCAGCCTGTAATATAAATAAGAACACCGGCAACAAAAGTGGAAACAGTCGAGATTAAATCAAAAAACGAATGTAAAAATACCGCATACACATTAATACTGGCTTTACGACCTTTATATAATACCCACGCTGCCGCACCATGAAATAAAAAACCAATAGCAGCAATCACCGACATTAAATAACTATTTATGATCAGCTCATGTCCACCTTTGTGATCCATAAAGCGCTCAGCTCCCTCAAATAAAATAAGTAAACTGATAGCGAGATATAAAATGCCGTTGATCAGACCGCCGATTAATTCAGCTTTTTGATGGCCGTCGTTATAAGTTTTAGCCAAATGAATAGCAAAGCTTGAGGCTATAAGTGCTATAAATAGTGAGCTGTTATGAACAAATAAGTGGCCGGCATCAGCAAGAACAGCCAGTGAATTAGCATAATAAGCACCTATAAGCTGAATCACCATAAACGAACAGGTAATTGCAAGTGCAATTAATAGACGGCGACGGGAGGCGTGGTGTGTAGTTATTTCTGTCATGAAATATAAAAGGCCTTTACTGAAAACAAAGTAAGCTAATGAAATAAAGCAAATTAGAAAGTGCGAAATGATATACAGTCACAATTGTAATACGAAGACCAATTAAACGCACTAAAAACTTAGTAAAATGCAAAGAACTGTACTAAATATAAAGAGACATATATTATTAATAATTAAAAGATTTGGCGAGTTCTGCCTGTATAATTGCGGAGAAATCAGTGAGTCATGACTCAGACAAAATAATTTGGCAGGTTTTTAATCTTATTAATTTAGCCGTGATTGTTTATGATGATAAAAACCAAAACTACACATTAAATCAGCATGCCAAAACGTTACTCAAAATAGAGGATGAAAGTGCTGTTAAAAAAGATGCTTTTAGCAATGTTGTGCTACGCGACTTTAGTAATGATGAAATTGTCAGTATTAAGCAGTTATTTTCTTCTAACATAACAACCGTTTTATTAGATTCTGAACCCACTTCACAGCTGTTAAATATTGATCATTCTGTAATTGATGGCTCTATATCTATGCTCACTTTAGAGCAAGATCATTCACTCTCAGAGCAATACAACTTTGATCATATTATCTCCAAAATCTCTACCAAACTTATTGATATACAAAACGATAATATAGACCAACAAATTAACTTTGCCCTCAAAGCCATCGGCACCGTATTAAAGGCTGACCGTAGTTATTTATTTGAATTTAACACCGATGACGAAACTATCACCAATACTCACGAATGGGTCAATCAGGGTATTGTTGCTTGCAAAGACAGACTGCAAAACATACCAAAAGTAGAACTCCCCTATTTTTTTGAGGTAATGAATGAGAACCATCTATTTCAAGTAGATGATATTGAGCTATTACCTACTAAAGCTGATGCTGAAAAAGCAGAGTTTAAAGAGCAAAGTATTCAGTCGGTTTTATGCATAGGCCTTCGTTTCGATGAGGAACTGGTAGGCTTCATCGGCTGTGATTGCGTTAAAACTAAGCGCCATTGGAGCAAAATTGATTTGATTAGAATAAAGCTCGTAGGTGAAATCATCAATAATGCCCTCAAGAATATTAACTATAAAAAAAAGCTGCAGTTAACCCAACAGCAATTAATTAACGCCAACACTAAGCTCAATAAATTAGCGAATACCGATGCACTTACTGATATTGCAAACCGTCGCTTTTTCGATAGCACTCTCAACAGTGAAATTAAGCGTTGTGCAAGACATAATCAGCCTATTAGTTTGATTATGTGTGACATCGATTTCTTTAAACGCTATAACGATAACTATGGTCACCAAAAAGGTGATGACACATTAAAACAAGTGGCGCGCGCTTTAAAAAGCGTATGTAAACGTGAGGGTGATATAGTGGCTCGGTATGGAGGTGAAGAATTTACAATTATTTTGCCGGCCTCGAATAAAGAACAATGCCAAAAGTTTACTATACTGATACAGCAAAAAATTAAAGCGTTAAATATTCCCCATGAATTTTCTTCTGTTACTCCTCATATCACAATGAGCTTTGGGTATTTTACCACTTACCCAAACGCTAACACTAATATGCAAACGATAATAAAAAATGCCGACATTGCTTTATACAAAGCCAAAAAAGCAGGCAGAAATCAAATATGTTCTTTTGAATAATCTATTCTTAATGGCCTACTTTCTGTTTTTATAGAACAAACTAAAAACTAATGATAATCTGTAGATCGTTGAAATTATAAACACCACGCAGTTTTTGGACTGAATGTAATTAACAAGGAAATACCCTATGGATCCCATCGCAGAAATTATAAATATTGTTTTTACCGTTGAAGCGTTTTTACTAGTTTTTGTTTTAGTACTATTAAAAAGTAGTGTTAAATTTGTGCCACAAAACCGAGCATGGTTAATTGAGCGTTTTGGTAAATACCAATCAACTAAAGAAGCGGGCTTAAATTTCATTGTGCCTTTTATTGATCGTATTGCTGCTGATCGAAGCTTAAAAGAACAAGCTCAAGATGTGCCCTCGCAATCAGCAATTACCAAAGATAATATTTCGTTATCAGTTGATGGTGTATTGTACTTTCGTGTGCTCGACCCATATAAAGCAACTTACGGAGTCGATGATTACGTATTTGCAGTAACGCAGCTATCACAAACCACGATGCGTTCTGAACTGGGTAAAATGGAGCTTGATAAAACATTTGAAGAACGTGATGTACTCAATACTAATATCGTAACCTCTATTAACCAAGCAGCTGAGCCTTGGGGTATTCAAGTTTTACGTTATGAAATAAAAGATATTGTGCCCCCACAATCAGTGATGGAAGCGATGGAAGCGCAAATGAAAGCTGAACGTGTTAAACGTGCACAAATTTT
Organism: Pseudoalteromonas sp. RW-H-Ap-1; assembly: GCF_048318575.1. Taxonomy (GTDB): domain Bacteria; phylum Pseudomonadota; class Gammaproteobacteria; order Enterobacterales; family Alteromonadaceae; genus Pseudoalteromonas. The sequence goes on along the minus strand of NZ_CP166997.1, from coordinate 608,433 downwards.
AGAATCAGAGGGTGATCGTCAATCAAATATCAATGTTGCCGAGGGCAAAAAACAGGCTCAGGTTCTAGGCGCTGAAGGGGAAAAAGCTGAACAGATTCTGCGCGCAGAGGGTGAAGCTAAAGCTATTATTGCGGTTGCAGAAGCGCAAGCCGATGCACTGCGTAAAGTAGGTGAAGCTGCTGATACTGAGCAAGGTCAAAAAGCGATTCAACTCGATTTAGCAACAAAAGCCATTGCCGCTAAAGAAGCTATCGCGAAAGAGTCATCAGTTGTTTTATTGCCCGATAGCGCCACTGATGCAAGCTCATTAGTTGCACAAGGCATGTCAATTATTAACTCACTAAATCAAAAGCAAAAACTTTAACCTGTTAAGGATAAATAATGACGCTTATTACTAACAACTTACCTGAAGCACTGATGATTTTAGGCGTGCTTGCGCTCATTATCGAAGTGGCTGTGTTAGGTATGTCTACCTTTATATTATTATTTTTAGGTATGTCTTTGTTTGCCAGCGGTTTATTGATGAACTTTAATTTGTTAGATGACTCTCTAACTACCGCACTGTGGAGTAACACGCTTATTACAGCTGGATTTGCGCTATTTTTATGGAAACCATTAAAGCGTATGCAAAACCAAGTAGATAAAAAAGGTGTACAGAGCGACTTCGCTGAGCTTGATTTTGTGTTAGCTGACGATGTTGATGAAAACGGACACACTACGCACCTTTATTCAGGAATTAGTTGGAAGTTGAAAAGTAAACAACCAATCCCTGCGGGTACACATGTTAAGGTTGTAAAAAAAGAAGTAGGCACTATGTGGGTTGAAGCCAAATAGAACTACATTAGATAAAAAGGGCAGTAATACTTTATTACCGCCCTTTTTAATATTATGATCATTCATTTTACACAAACTTAATTCTAACTAAGCTGCTTGCTAAGAATTAATAGAGTAGCAACGGATTCAGGCTTTTTATCAAGTGTGAGTTTTCGCCAGCATTTTTTAGCCACTTTTTCTATTTCCCCAACCGCCTACAGAAAACAACTTAAAACTAATGAATCAAAGTAAAAAGATGCTCGCACAGTTCAAGTACACTTGTTAGCATGAGCGTATTGTCAAAGGATGGAAGTTAATATGAGCAATAGCCAACATGCATTAGTGGTAGAGGGTGGTGCCATGCGCGGTATTTTTGCCGCTGGCGTGCTAGATGAGTTTTTAGCACAACAATATCAACCTTTTACCAGCTATTTTGGTGTATCTGCTGGTGCTACAAATGTTGCTGCGTATTTATGTAAACAAGCAACTCGAAACTACAAAGTGATTACTGATTATTCCTGTAGGCCTGAATTTATTAACCTTTCCCGATTTGTTAAAGGTGGTCACTTGTTTGACCTAGACTGGCTTTGGCAAGAGACCATACGTGAAATTCCGTTGAATAAAGACGAATTCTCGCAATCTCCTCACGACTTTTACATTGTTGCAACAGCAATCGAGTCTGGGCAAGCTCATTACTTACAAGCAACAGGCAGCGAAATGGTAGAGCAATTAAAAGCCTCTTGCGCTATACCCTTTGCTTATCGGGATTACCCAACAATAAACGGGATTGCCATGACCGATGGTGGCGTAGCAGATCCTATTCCGGTAAAAAAAGCTTATGAGATGGGGGCATCAGAGATAACGGTTATCCTTTCTCAATCTTTAGGCTATCGTAAAAAAGATTACAAAGTACCGTGGTTAACTAAGCGACTCTATAAAGATAACCCTGCACTTGCACAGGCCACTATTCAGCGCTCTAAAAACTATAATGCCAGTATTGATTTTTTGTATAATCCTCCCTCAGATTGCAAAATAAATATTATTGCTCCACCAGCAGAGTTTAAAGTCGGCCGCACCACTAAAAATCTGGCTATACTCAATTCAGGCTATAAAATGGGCATAAGTAAAGCTAAAACGTACTTGGATAACTCTCGATTTGCTAAGGAACGACCATAAGCGATAAAATCGATCCAGAAGAGGTCGACGATGTTATAAACCTAAATATAAAACCAACTCAACCTATAAATTGTTAAGTCAGCAAGTTAATGTAATAAAGAACGATGTATTAATCGTCTTGTTGTCAAAAAAAGATTAAAGTTAGGCATGTTTCTTGCATTAACTCTGTGTACACACCAAATAAATTAAGGGGTTTTGTGAATTTTCTTCGATGCTTTCATAATATAGTCTCAGATCAACAACTAAGCTTTGATCAAAAAATTGCAGACTTACTTGCTTTTGGGCTCGATGTTTTTCAGCTCGATTTAGCTATTATTAGCCGCGTAAAAAATGATTCATACACTGTTTTGCATGCCATTACCCCTGACAATTCTCTTGCTATTGGCACTGAGTTTGAGTTAAACGGCACCTATTGCACCCATACCTTGTCGGCCAACTCTGCATTGGCATTTCATAATGCGTCGCAAAGTAGTATTGCCAATCACCCATGCTATATTAATTTTCAATTAGAAGCGTACATTGGTGCGCCTATACGAATAGGCCAAGAGGTATTTGGCACTGTTAACCTTTCATCAGCTCAAGAATGCGCTCCTTTTAGCGATGAAGCTTATGATTATATTGAATTATTAGCACAGTGGTTAGGCTCTGAATTTGCGCGCAATCAGGATAAAGCTAATCTTACCAAAAATAGTGACTCTTTATTAAAGCTAGAAAACGTAGCAAATATAGGCACATGGGAAGTCGACTTAATAGAAAATACCATTTTCTGGAGTCAACAAACTCGACGTATTCATCAAGCCGAAGAAGGCTTTACTCCTGATATGAATACCGCTGTAGAGTTTTACAAAGCGGGCAAAAGTCGAGATAGCATTAATAAAGCGGTAGAAAATGCGGTATCTAAGGGTGAAAAATGGCACTTAGAGCTGGAAATAATTACCGCTAAACAGCAAAATATTTGGGTGTCGACTTTTGGTGAAGCCGAGTTTAATAATGGCCAATGTGTACGGTTATTTGGCACTTTTCAAGATATAACTGAAGCCGTTAAGTTACGCGAAGAGTTAAAACAAAAAAAAGCACTTGCTGAGCAGCTATTAAAAGATAGAAGTATACTATTTGCAAAAATTAGCCACGAGCTACGCACTCCGCTCAATGGCATTACGGGTATGTTAGCCACACTCATTGATGAACACGATTATGATAAGCGGGCAGAAAAAATTAAAGTCGCCCTTCGAAGCGCTGATATTTTATTGAATATTATCAATGAAGTGCTCGATTTTTCGAAAATAAATCATGGTGAATTAAAGCTGGAACCCCATCACTCCCTACTTAAAACGGTATTTACCGATTTAGTTTCTTTATATTCGGTATTGTTTAGCAATAAAAACATTGAACTGCTAGCCACAAACAACATTGCTAATGATGTTTGGGTATACTGCGATACCTCTCGATTAAGCCAAATTGTATCTAATTTACTGAGTAACGCGCTAAAATTTACAGAGCATGGATCTGTTTCTCTCGATTCACAGTTAGCATTAGATACAAAACACCCTTTACTTACCATTAAAATAACCGACACAGGTCGCGGCATGAGTAAAGCGTATTTAAACTCATTATTTAAGCCTTTTACCCAAGAGGTTGATGCTAACAACAATAAAGGTGGCACTGGGCTGGGCTTAGCCATAGTTAAAGAGCTCGTTGGTTTTATGAATGGCAAAATTGAGGTAACCAGTGAGGTTAACGTGGGCACGTGTTTTACCTTAACTATCCCGATTGAACTTGGTAAACAACAAATACAAACACCTAGCCTTAAATCTATTAATAATCACAGTAATAAGTTATCTGTTTTGGTGGTTGATGATAACGAAATAAATCGTCTGGTATTAGAAGCGGCGCTGGATAAGTTTAATATAAAGTCAGACTTTGCTATAGACGGCCAAGATGCCCTGTTAAAATGCAAGCAAAAGCATTTTGACCTTATTTTTATGGACTGCATCATGCCTATCATGGATGGTTTCGAGGCCACTAAGCAACTAAAAGCACAAGGTATTTGTGACCCGCAAGAAACTTATATTGTGGCGTTAACTGCCAATGCATCCTCACAAGATAAACTAAACTGCCAGCAAGCAGGCATGGAAATGTTTATAGCCAAACCGTTTAAGCTTCCAGCGATAGAAGAAGCAATTACAAATACACTAAAAAGACTGGGCTTAGCCACATTATAACAATAAGTGTCACCTAGATTAACTTGCACTAAAAACACAAAGGATCATTATGACAAATAAAATCATTGGTATTGTACTTATTGTTATTGGGGTAGCGCTTGGTATGTGGGGTTATGATGTTTACGATTCTGCAGCTTCACAAGTTACCCGCGCATTAAACGGCGAAACCCCTGTAGAAGCATGGCTAGGTTTTATTGGCGGGGCAGTTTGTATTTTAGTGGGTATTACCCGACTTAAATAGCACACAAAAAAGCCGCCTTTGGAGAGGGCGGCTTGGGTGAACAAACAGCTATGGGTGAGAGCTGTTTTATCAAGAGACTTTAAGCTAAAACTATTAAGCAGCGTTTTGCTCTGCATCGGGTGTTTGGCGAATTAAGTAGTCAAAAGCTCCTAAGCTCGCAGTTGCTCCGGCGCCCATAGCAATAATAATTTGCTTAAATGGCGTATTGGTCGCATCGCCCGCACCGTATATACCCGGTAACGACGTTGCACCTTTAGCATCAATGAGTATTTCACCAAATTGACTAAGTTCAAGGTCACTCTCTTTTAACCATTCGGTATTTGGTATCAAACCAATTTGTACAAATATACCGGCTAAAGCTAGCTCCTTACTTTCTCCAGAAACACGATCGGTATAATTCAGGCCTGTCACTTTATTACCATCACCGAGTACTTCAGTTGTTTGTGCATTTTTAATAATAGTAATGTTTTTCAGACTATTAGCTTTACGAATAAGCACTTCGTCGGCACGTAACGTGTCGGCAAATTCAAGCACCGTTACATGCTCTACGATGTTAGCTAAATCAATAGCCGCTTCAATACCTGAGTTACCGCCGCCTATTACAGCAACAGGTTTGCCTTTAAATAACGGACCATCACAATGCGGACAATAAGCAACACCATGACCTTTATATTGCTGCTCGCCAGGTACGTTCATTTCTCGCCAGCGTGCACCGGTTGCTAATACGAGTGATTTTGCTTGTAATACAGCGCCATTTTCCAAAGTAATGTCATAGCCATTACTCCCTTTTTGCAGGTTTGCAGCGCGTTGGTTGTGCATTACATCAACATCATATTCTTTAACATGCTCTTCAAGCTGGGCCACCATTTTTGGTCCTTCGGTTGCTTTTACCGAAATAAAGTTTTCAATAGCCAATGTGTCAGCGACCTGCCCGCCAAAACGATCAGCAACCACCCCCGTATTTAGCCCTTTACGTGCAGAATAAATAGCTGCCGATGCGCCCGCAGGGCCGCCGCCTACAACGAGAACATCAAACACTGATTTTTCATTCAATGCTTTAGCTTGGCGCTCTGCACCTTTGCTATCAACTTTATTTAAAATATCGGTTAGGCTCATTGCCCCTTGGCTAAAAGGTTCTCCGTTTAAGTAAACAGCGGGTACAGCCAATATATTTCGCTGCTCGACTTCATCTTGGAACAATGCACCATCAATCATGGTGGCAGATATTTTGCTATTTGTAGCAGCCATAGTATTAAGTGCCTGAACCACTTGCGGACAGGTTTGGCAACTCAAACTGATATACACTTCAAAGTTTAGTTCTTGATCAAGTGATTGTATTTGCTCAATATCATCTTGGCTGGCTTTACTTGGGTGTCCGCCTGTGTGCAATAGCGCAAGTACTAAACTAGTAAATTCATGACCCATAGGTACCCCTGCAAAGGTAATATGAGTATTTTTTTGTGGCGAATGCACCACCATTGAAGGTCTGCGTGCCGCAGAATCTGGATTGTTACTCACACTAAACTTATCGCTTAGTGATGCTAAATCATTCGCTAAAATTTCTACTTCTGTTGATTTTTTGCTGTCATCCAAGGCGATAAGTAGCTCAACAGGCTGAGTCAGCGATTCAAAATGGCTTTTTAATTGGTTCTTTATGTTGTTGTCTAACATGGCTTAGCCCCTTACGGAAAAATAAAACAGCAGAACCCCCATGCCATCAGTGCATGTGCGAATTTTAGAAAAGAGTGATGGCGTGGGAGAGCGCCCAGTGAGCCAAGTAGGCTCACTGGTATTAGAGTCATGTTCTACTCTAAATTTAGTGAAGGTAAAGTTTAAATCTTACCAACTAGGTCTAGTGAAGGTGCTAATGTGTCTTCACCTGGCTGCCAAGATGCAGGACATACTTCACCGTCATGCGTGGCAATGTATTGTGCGGCTTGTACTTTACGAACAAGTTCTTTAGCACTACGACCAATACCTAAATCATGCGTTTCAACAACTTTGATTTCGCCCTCTGGGTTCATTACAAATGTACCGCGAAGTGCTAAACCATCATCTTCAATCATTACACCAAAGTTACGTGTAATTCGTCCTGTTGGGTCGCCAATCATTGGGTAAGTGATTTTACCGATAGTGTCTGACGTGTCATGCCATGCTTTATGAGTAAAGTGAGTATCTGTTGATACCGAGTAAACCTCTACGCCCATTTCTTGTAACTGTGCGTAATAATCTGCAAGGTCACCTAATTCAGTTGGGCATACAAATGTGAAATCTGCAGGGTAAAAGAAAAAGATAGACCACTTACCTAATACGTCTTTTTCAGTGAGTTCTACAAAGTCACCATTGTGGTAAGCTGTTGCATTGAAAGGTTGTAATTTTGTGTTAATCAATGAAGTGCTCATAGTATTCCTCATTTATGTTTAGTGTATTTAAAAAGTTAACGCCTTGTGCGTTGGCTTGGTTAATACAATAAGGCCATTGAGAAATTAAATAAAATTGATTGTTTAGATTAAAACAATCGCTTTTTAAGATTGATCAAGTTAACAAGCCACAATAATTGAATGCAAGCTATCTTAAAATTAAAAATACTAGTTACACCATCAGAAAATGAGATTTTCAAATTCATTTTTAGGTAAAGCTTTGCTAAACAAAAACCCTTGCCCTTGCTCACATCCAAGCGAAATAAGCGTATCAAGCTGTGCTTGAGTTTCAATGCCTTCACCAACAATCTTTAAATTAAGTGAGTGTGCTAAATGGGTGATTGCTTTCACTATATCTAGGCTTTGCTTATCATCAACCATATCTTTAACAAATGACTGGTCAATCTTTAATACATCAACAGGAAATAACTTTAAATACGATAAACTCGAATAGCCCGTTCCAAAGTCATCTATCGCTATGCTCAAACCAAGGTTTGAAAGCCCGTTTAATATCCGACTTGTTTCATCAAAATCACTCATTAAAGCGCTTTCTGTCACTTCTAATTCAAGATAACCACTAGGAAGCTCAGTATCCTCAAGTATTTGTGCTACGCTTTCTATAAATTTAGGATCTGTAAATTGTTTAGCAGCCACATTAACAGCAACTTTAATTGGATGGCCTTTATCTAGCCAGCGTTTAGCCGCTCTGCAGCTTTGTTTTAAAACGCTATGACCCAACTTATTAATCAAACCGGTCTCTTCAGCTAATGGAATAAAGTGTAACGGCGATATAAAACCGCCCTCCTCATCTCTTAACCTTACTAACGCCTCAGCACCTATAATTAATTTATTTTTTAAACTAAGCTTGGGCTGAAAGTGAACTTCCAACGTGTCTTTTTCAAGTGCATTTCTCAAAAGCTTATCTATATTTTGACGTTGATGAAACTCATGTTCTAAGTCATCTGAAAAATAACAAAATCTATCTCTACCATGCTCTTTGGCTTTATACATTGCTGCATCAGCATGCGACATCATTAATTCGGCAGAATCAGAATCCGTTGGATTAATACTAATTCCCACGCTTATAGTTAAATTAAACTCTCTTCCATCAACACGAAAAGGTTGATGCATTGCATACAAAATATCAGATGCAACAGCATCAACATGACACGGCGATTTAATATCTGGGAGCAACAATACAAATTCATCCCCGCCAACACGGGCCAAGGTCGTATTTAAATCAACAATAGATTCAAGTCGTTTAGCAACCAGTTTTATGATTTGGTCGCCAACATGGTGTCCCTCTGTATCATTTAAATATTTAAAATGATCAATATCAATTAGCATTAACGCCACTAAAAAACCATTACGCACAGATACCTGACAAGCATGCGCAACGCGATCATGTAATAAAATTCGATTGGGTAAATCGGTTAATTGGTCATGGTTTGCTAAATGGCTCATCTTAACAGCCATCGCAATCGACTCGCTCACATCATGAAAAACTATAATCGCGCCAATAATATTCCCCTTTTCATCTCTGATGGGGGAAGCAGAATCCTCAACCCGATGAATTCTGCCATTTAAGCTCGTTAATTGGCAATTAAGCGCCATAGCCACTCTTCGCTGCTCTTTTAAAGCAATAGAAATTGGATTAAGGCTTTTGTGCTTTGTGGTTGCATCCCGTAGTTGCATAACCTCTGAAATATGATTACCAACTGCTTCATGCATTACCCAACCGGTCATCATCTCTGCAATCGGGTTCATAAACGTTATTTTTTCGTCTTTGTCTGTTGCTATAACAGCGTCGCCAATCGAGTTGAGCGTTACGCGCAATCTTTCTGATTCAATAGCAAGTAAACGCTGTGAATGTTTTAGTTGTTGCTCTTGTGTTTTTAGTTTTAGATGATTGCCAACGCGCAAGCGGCACACCTTAAGATCAACGGGCTTTTGTATATAGTCAATCCCACCCAACTCTAAAGACAAATGCTCAAACTTACTTTCATTATGGGAGGTAATAAATATTACTGTTACACCACTAGTTTTGGGATCGTTTTTTAAGCGTTTACACACTTCTAACCCGCTAATATCAGGTAATTCAATATCTAATAAAATAATTTCAGGTAAAAACTGCTGTGCTTTTTCAATGGCGCCAAAACCAGTATCGCTACATATAACTTCTGCAATATTTGATAATGCCCCCTCTAAAATCATTAAACTAGTGGGTTCATCATCAACAATAAGTACTCGTTGCGCAAAGCTTTGATCTACAGTGGTTAACACAATCACTTCCCATAAAAAATTAAACAAATGCACATAAATCCTAGCCGAGTTAACCCAAACCTCCACCAATTACCTAAAATATATACTTAAGTATTATATTATTAGCGTCAATCAAAAAAGGTTTTTAGAGTTCTAAATTTGATATAAATGAATAAAAAACAAAACTCTTTATTAAAGGTAAAACTTGATAAATTACCTATAGCTCTCTAAGTTTAGGGTAGCCAAATAATGGCTGGTCTTTAATTGGAGTAGTGGATGCCAATAAATCTTAAGAAAAGGATAATTCGTCAGGTAAGTAATTACACCCTTTTATTCCCTATTTCTTTATCCGCCATAATTACCTTAATTGTTGTAGCTATAATTATTAATGAAGCAAGTTTATCGCGCTCAGTACTTGGCTCTGTAGAGCATGAAATAATAGACAAAAACCAATCTATTAATTCACAAACACAAGAGGTTATTGAAAACTACCGTCGAAATATTCGTTTTCTACACGCAACCCCTCCAATCAAAGGTTTAGCCAGGGCATCAAATAACAAAGGTGTAGACCCACTAGAAAACACCACCTATGCTCAATGGAAAACAAGGCTTGAAATTATATTTGCAGCGTTTTTAAAAAATAACCCAGATTACGAGCAGCTAAGAATCATCAGTACCAACAAAAAAGGACAAGAACTGGTAAGGGTTGATCGCGTTCAGGCCGCTGTAGAGGTTATAGATTTAAATAGGCTCCAAAATAAAGGAGCGCAAGAATACTTTACGGCCAGTAGTAACCTCTCTGATGGCGAAATATATATGTCTGAGATTTCGTTAAATAGAGAGTACGGTAAAATAGAGTTTCCTTATCGCCCGATGCTGAGGCTATCTATGCCAATTTTTGATGAAAATCAAAATCGGTTTGGCTTTATCATTGTTAACGTAGATGCTAATAACTTATTAAGCCTTTTAAAAAACAGTCTTACTACACCATTTCAACTCGCTTTAACTGACAGTAATGGCTATTTTTTATCGCACCCAAATAAAGATTTCACCTTTGGTAAAGACTTAGGTAGTGATATTAGCATCAATAATAATTACACTTTTAACCCCATTGCTAATAGCTCATTATCGCTTATAAAACCAAAAAATAATGCGCAAACAAGTTATTACACCGCAAGAAAACAAATCACTTTAGCGATGGGTGAAAAACAAAACTTTTTATCTAGTCACGTTTTAGCGCCTGTTGAGTATATAAAAAATATTGAAATGGAACGTAGAACAAAGCTTTACGCCTTTTTACTTATTTTGGTTATTGTATTAACTATTATTCTCGCATTTTTCAATCGTAGTCTTCGCAAAAGCCAAGAGCTTGCAAATGCACGCGCACAATCTGAAGCAATTATAACCGGCTCATCTGATGCGGTAATTGGCATTACCAATAACGGTATTGTCTCTAGTTGGAATAACGCCGCAACTCTAATGTTTAAACTTGGAGAGTTAGAAGCTATTGGAAAACCAATTAATGATTTAAAAATAATAGATCAGCTAAATTTTAACGAGCTAATTGAAAAGTTCACCGATGGTACTCGTCAATTTAAGCAGGAAGTGAGTATTAATAATGGCTCTACTAAACGCTACTTTTCACTCTCTTTATCAGCCATTATCGATCCATTTGGAATGTTTATTGGTATTGCAATAATAGCCAGAGATGTAACCAAAGAGCGCACCATTGAGAATGAAATAATAAAAGTAAATCATGAGCTTGAAAATAAAGTAGCCATTCGCACTAAAGAGCTCAAGCAAGCCAGTGAAGTAAAAAGTGCGTTTATTTCTAATATAAGTCATGAAATGCGTACTCCGCTTAATGGCATAGTGGGTACTTTAAACTTAATAAAAAAAGAGCCATTGAGTGAAACACAAAAAAATTATTTAGAAATGACCGAAGTAAGTGTGAGTGCTTTATCTGTATTAATAAATGATATTTTGGATTTATCTAAAATAGAAGCCGGTAAACTTGAGTTGAACTTTAAAGAGTTTAATTTAATAAAATTAATCGAAAGCGTTTGTGGCAGTATGGCTGTTAAAGCTCAGGAGAAAGGCCTCGAATTTGTTTTAGATGTTGTTAATTTAAAATGTAAGACGATTAAAACTGACCCCCATCGTTTTTCACAAATCCTGACTAACTTAGTAAATAATGCGATTAAATTTACTGAAACTGGGTTTATAAAGGTCACCGCTTATTGCGAGCAAACAAGCAATAATAATGTGACTGTTCACGTAAAAGTTACCGATAGCGGTGTGGGCATTGCACAAGAAAACCAAAGCAAATTATTTACCGCCTTTTCTCAAGAAGACAAAAGCGTAGCGTCTAAATTTGGTGGAACAGGGCTTGGGCTTTCTATATGTAGACAGCTTTGTAGCCTGCTGGGCGGAGAAATTAGCTTTGAGTCAGAAAAGTCACTAGGTAGCAGTTTTCATATAAAACTAACACTGAGCAATGATGATACAACTCATTATAGTTTTACCCCACGATTAAAAAACAAAAGCTTTACTATTGTGACTAAAAATAACGAGTTAGCCGACAGCATAAATAATTTAATAGCTGCTTTTTCTGGAAACAGTTTTTCACCTGAACAATTACAACAATCTCTTGTTTCAGATGATATAAAAAACGTACCTTTACCTGACTTTATACTTATTGAACAAGACGACACATTGTTAAAACGTTTAGATGAAATGTGGCCATCTATTGCTAATCATCATGCAATTAAAGTTATTTTATTAGCAAATCGTGGTTATCCGCAAATTAAAACAAAACACGTGCAAGCCAGCTTACTTTCTAAGCCAATACTTATTTCAGAGTTTTTAAAAACAGTAGCCGATGAACGCAGTCTTGAAGATAAAATAAGTGCTGGTAGCAGCAATGTTAATATTAACAAACGCCGTGAATCAGACTCAGTTAAAACTGATAATTCTGACTTTAAAGGGGCGCATGTTCTTATCGTTGATGATAACGATATAAATATAGAAGTAGCCGCGGGTATATTGTCATGTTTATCTTTAGAGATAGATACCGCGTCAAATGGCCAACAAGCAGTAGAAAAACTTGTTAACTCGGTGGCCAATAATCATCAATACCACTGTGTATTTATGGACTGCCAAATGCCTATATTGAATGGTTATGATGCAGCAAAACAAATAAGAGCTGGTGAAGCAGCGCCTCAAAATAGTGATATTCCCATAGTCGCTATGACTGCTAATGCAATGATGGGTGAAAGACAAAAATGCCTAGATGCAGGAATGAGTGATTACATCACTAAACCTATCTCGGCAGAGGTATTAGTTGCAACGGCTACAAAGTGGTTGTCTTCAACTTTTATAAAAGAAGCTCCATTAGAAAGTAATCAGCTTAACGAAATTAATAAACCAATTCCTGATACTTTGGATAGTCAAAATTTACCTGATTGGGATAGAGATAATGCACTATCCCGATTATTAAATAATGAAGAGCTACTTATAAAAGTATGCGAATTATACCTTCAAAGTACACCAATGAAGCTAGAAGAACTTGAGGATGCAATAAATAACAATAATTTATCGCAAATATCAAAACTAAGTCATGGCTTGAAAGGCTCATCGGGTGATGTAGGTGCAGCTAACTTGCATAAATTATTTGATGAGTTGGAAGTAATGGCCAGTGAAAATGCCATGGGCAGTATGAAGAATAAATTAGAGCTCATTCAAACTCGCTACAAAAAACTCGAATCAACCATTAACAGCTACTTAGAGATACAACCCAGTAATTAGCATTTTGGTGGTGATAATGAATAAACCACTGAAAATATCTATTGCTAATTAAAGTTAAAAGCGCCTAAAGGCGCTTTTAACTTTTGAGTGTATTGCTAACCAATACCACCAAAAAATATAAAAGCACATAGGATGTTTATTCTTACTCGCTATACTGGTCAATTATAACTTTTAAACTATTGAATTCTATAGGCTTGTTTATAGTGTTAGTTATACCCGCTGCCACGTACTCAGGCTCGTCTTTTTCAGTGATGTTGGCAGTAACGGCAATAATGGGCACATCGTGGTAATTGGCTAGTTCCCTAATATATTTAGTTGCCAAAAGCCCGCTCATTACCGGCATTTGAATATCCATCATAATTAAATCAAATTGTTGTTTAGTGCATAGCTCAAGCGCTATTTCACCATTATCTGCCACGGTAATATGTTTAATACCCATTGCTTTTAAAAAGTTCTCTAACACTATTTGATTTACCGGATTATCTTCGGCAATTAATACTTGTATATCTTTATTTTTAATATTTACATCGGGTAATTGTGCTTGCTGTTTTACGTTCACATCTGATGATGGAGTACTAAGCGTTAACTGAAAATAAAATCTCGAACCCTTATCCAATTCACTTTCTACTTGTAAATTACTGCCCATTAAGTTTAATATTTTACTAGAGATAGTTAATCCAAGCCCTGTACCACCAAAACGACGTGTTGTTGAAGTGTCAGCTTGGGTAAAAGCATCAAATAACGTTTTTATACTGTGTTGTGAAATACCTATACCACTATCGATAACGCTAAATAGTAACATCACTTCATTGCTATTTTTCTCTTTTAAGTCAACAGATAATGTTACTGTTCCACACTCTGTAAATTTAAATGCATTCCCCAATAAGTTCATTAGCACTTGTTTTAAACGGGTTTCGTCGCCTTGTACCAAATCAACAGAATCTACTTTTTCTTTTACTATTTTAAACTCTATATTTTTATGATCGGCTTGCGATTTAAAAATTTGTTCCAGCTCATACAATAAAGCACTTAATTTAAACTCTCTGTTTTCTAGTAGCATTTTATCGGCATCGAGCTTACTTAAATCAAGAATGTCATTAAGAATAACCAATAAACTGTTACCTGAAGAGCTAATAACCTCAATCATGCGTTTTTGTTTAGCATCGAGTTCGGTATTACTCACTAGCTGTACCATGCCTAAAATACCGTTCATGGGAGTGCGTATTTCATGGCTCATATTAGCTAAAAACTCAGATTTGATTCGGGATGTTTCTTCTGCTGCTTTTTTTGCTTCAACTAGGCGCTCGTTTAACACTCTAAATTTATTTGCTGCTTGGGCTAAAAACCCTATTTCGTCTTCACGGTTAATATCAGCTATGTTTGCTGAGAAATCACCATTTAAAAATGATCTAAAACTAACTGTGAGCCTGTTAATCGCATTAATAATATGAAAGTGAAAAAATAAAGCGAAAAGAATAAACAAGGTAACAGACAAAAATAACGACACTTGAATAACAGTTTGCGCAGCATTAATGCTCTCTTGACTGGTTTGCGAAATATCACTAAGCAACAACAATGCATCTTCTTGCAATTTTTTAGCAAGTGCTGAAAATTCAACCGAATCACCGGCAATAACAATATTGCTTAAGGTTAAATAATTTCTATTGGCTTGAATGGCCTGAGCAAATAAAGACTCGAATTTAGTTGTTAAACTATTTAGTTGCTCGACCTTGTTTTGGCCAATCATTTTGTTTGTAGCGCCACTGTTGGTTAATTGTTTAATTAATTGTAGCCGCTGTTTTACTTGGCTACGTTTGGCGTAATCACGTTGAGTTAAAAACAGGATTGAATTGCGATACAGATGATGCCAATGATCCTTTAGCTGAAATAATAATAACGACTCTTTGTTCAGCCTGGCCGTTTCTCGATCCCTGCTTGCTAAGGTAGTCAATGCTAATTCGTAGGTATTTGGTAGCTGTTGCTCAATAATTTTAGACTTTTCATCATATCGTTTTTTAAGACTATCGATACTTTTGCCGTAATTTAAAACCAATGATTGCATGGCATTTAATGAGTTTTTAATCTCGGGTTGCTGAATTCGCTGTTGTGCTTCAATTAACCGCGCTTGAATACTTTGATGAGTGCTTTTTATTTTATCAAAAATAACCTCGCTACCCGACACACCATAAACCGAAATATCTCGTTGGATCTGTAAAATATCTTTGTTAATTTCAAATACAACAACTGACAGCCCATTAATGTTCAATACATTTTTACTGGCTTGCTCTATTTTGTCGGTTCGCTCATTAATAACAACGTAAACTATTATTTGTATTAAAATAAAAATAGCCAACGAAGATAATACTTTAATAGATAAAGAACCAATTAACTGTTTTAGCATTCAATTCCCTTATGCGTTTAGTAGTTCAAACCATTTATCTAAACTGTAATCGTAGTTATCCATCACTGTATTCCACACCGCAATATTAGAAAAGCGCTTTTCATAGCTGCCGCCATCGCGAATTTGCCCTGGCATAATTATATTTTTGCCATCGGTACCCGCTAGTGGTTGAGTCGCTTCTTTGCCATCGTACCAATAATCCCATTCGGGGGGTAATTATTTTTTTGCTACGTTCTGGATTAGAAATGTAATAACCTTGCTTGGAAATAAATGCACCAGGCCAGCCCGATAACCACCAGTTCATGTATTCATAAGCGGCGTCTTTTACATGCCCTACCGTATTAGCAGAGAGACACATCACCCCATGCCATGCTCGATACCCTTCTTTAGGAGATGCATTAACTACTGGTAAACCTTGGGCTCTACATGCAGTCACCCCCGGAGAAAATATGCTTTGTATGTGCACACGCTTTTTAAGCATAAACTCAACAGATTGTGGCACCGATGTCCAAAACCCAGAAAAATGTCCTGCTTGCTTTTTATTAATTAAAATTGCAAACAGTTTGTCTATTTCTGCAACACTCATATTGGCAATATTATTAAATGTCATGAGCCCTTGTGCTTGGGCTGCCAATGCGGCATCAAAAATGCCTATGGTGGGGGCATTTACCAAACCAACAAAGCCTTTGTTACTCTCTTCAAGTAACCAGCCCCACGATTCAGTCTCGTAAGCCACACCCTTAGGTATAAAATTAGTGTTATAGCCAAATGAGTCCACATTATGAACATAGGGCATAAAACTTATTTTTTCAGTAGCTTGACTTCCAAGTGAGCCATCTTGTTGAACATATAAAATTTTGTTGGGCGCATCACCTGCGCCCAATTTTGCTGTCGGAACTAACTTACCGGTTTTGGTTAGTGGGTTTATTTCCTGCCAATATTTTAGTCTTTCTACTTCAATTGGTTGAATAGCATTGGCTTGCCACAATATATTAATTGAGTCAGACCATTGTTCATATAAATCAAATGAAGAGGGATCGGCGGCTGCTTTCTGTAAAACGGCCGCACTCCCCATAGGGGTAAATTCAATATTAATACCAAGCTCTTGCATGGCGCGGACTCTAAGCTCTTCTTGTAAAGTTACATGCGTTCCCATGACTCTGAGCGTAACCGGTTTTTTTGCAAACACATACGGCGCTTTAAATGCGACAGCAGAGGTAGCAGCACCGACCGCTAGCGTACTTAAAAATTTACGTCGAGTGACATTGTTAGCCATACTAATCATCCATTTGGTGATACCCACAATCAGTATAGGTAATAATCGAATAATCACTAACTTAGCGCTTCAAAAACCACTATTTTAATTTGTTATTACTAAAATGAGTGATCGCCATTAATAACATGATCGTTTAAGCATTGTATGAATTCTATGAGATAACTCTATCTATCCTTGTTACAATAGCAATGTTGAAATACCTACTCAATTAAGGCGCTTAACCATGGAAAAATTTGTTAATCACATTCAACTAGGCTATTTGGGCTTGCTGCCGTTTTTAGGCTGTGTGGGTTGGCCACTTATGTTTGGCAGCAACAGTGTTAATTTAGAGTTTTTTAGTTTCTACAGCATCGCTATTTTAGCTTTTATGGCAGGTAATTTATGGCATGCAGGGCAACAAAGCTTTGCCGATGCTATTAAAGCTGTGCTGCCGGTCATTCCTATTCCGTTTTTATCATTTTTGCCAATTGAGTGGATGCTTGCGTGGTTAGGCGCGAGTTTTTGGTTGGTTCTGATTTTCGAAAAAGCATCGGTTAATTGGCAGAATTACCACAAAGATTACCAAAAAATGCGCTTTGTGCTCACATCTGTGGTGTTTGTTTGTCATATTCTTATTATTGGTATGAGTATTTACCCTAAATAGTCTGCCATTACTTAACCATTGGTCTGTAATAGGGTAACATCCGCGCACTGTATTGAGAGGACACCCCATGATAGACCAATTGCGCCAACAGCTTACTGACCTTGGTGAGAATTTTGTAGAAAAAAACGCCGCTTTTAAAATTAAAGTGATCCCTTTTTTTGTGCCATAAGCATAAAAAAAGATCATAAAAGCGAAGGTCGTCTTTCTTTTTATTCAAATCAACTCATTGAAATACTAATGGTTGTGTTGTTTGTATTGTTTGGTTTATCTATATTTGATCCTGATGCAGGATTCACCCATGGTCCTATCCATATTGTTTTTGCTATTTTGATTACCTTTAACCTGATTTTAAAACAGATTGCTATTGAAGGTTTAAAAACACGTTTAGCTATGTACCGGTTGCATCAAACACCTCAGCAAAATGATGAGCCCGAAAACCCAAATACAACTAAACGCTAACTATGTATTTAAATCCAAATTGGAACATACTCACGGTAGGTGATGGCGATTTATCGTTTTCAAATTCGCTATATCGTCATATTAAGCCAAAAAAGTTAGTGGCATCCACTTACGACAACCAATCAACTATTGAGCAAAAATACCCAGACAATGCGCTCAATGCTTTAAAGTCGCAACAGGTAGAAGTACTTAATAGCTTTGATGTAACCAACCCACAATGTTGGCAAACGCTTGGCCAGCATTTACATAGTTTCGATGTGGTTATTTTTCAATTTCCGCTTATTCCTGCATTTGTTGGTCGTGATGCATTTGAACACAATACTCGCCATACCAGCATGAACGTACTTAACCGCGCATTACTGCATCAATTTATAAAATACGCAAATGAGTTTGCTTTAAACCCACAAGGCTCGGGGCTATGTTTTATCACTTCAAAAGATGTTAAACCGTACCGTGAATGGAATATCGAAGGCAGTTTAAATACCCATTTAAACGCACAATATCAAGGGCAAATGTCGTTTGATATAAGTCACTTTAATGGTTATAAAATTCGTAATGTTGACCGTGATAAGCACGTTAAAGACACCAGCGGCATTACCTATGTATTTAGTGAAAAATCCTTACCTGAACTCGCTAACCTGTTAACTTTGCCTGCTTACTTAACAGATAATTATTGCTCGCTGTGTCGTGTAGGGCCGTTTTTAGCTGACGAAGATAAAAGTAAACATTTTGCCGCTAAAAAGCACCTGCAAATGGTCAAACTAGAGCAAGACTGGCAGCAATGGTTAACAGCGTTTTATAAGACAACTTAAATTGCTTGCTTAATTAAATCAGCTGCTTTTTCGGCAATGGCTATCACACCAGCATTGGTGTTACCGGTAATTATGTGCGGCATAATTGAGGCATCGACCACACGCAAATTTTTTACGCCATGTACTTGTAGTTGGCTATTCACTACCGCCATGGGATCTTGTCCCATTTTACAAGTGCCTACAGGATGGTATTCAGTTTCAGCCGTTTGCCTAATATACTCAATAAGCTGCTCATTATTGTTAATATCTAGCGGGTAAACCATATTATCTCTAATTACATCAAATGCTTCACTTTGCATAATCTGCAGTGTTTTTTTAAGCCCTGTTAACATCACGTTTAAATCATCGGGGTGGCTTAAATAATTAGGATCAATAAGTGGTGCACTCAAGGGGTTGGCATCGGCTAATCGTATAGTGCCACGGCTTTTAGGTTGCATAATACTACAGTGAATACTGTAGCCATGGCCTAGGTGCAGTTTGCGGCTATGGTCATCCACCAGCCCAATTACAAATTCAAGCTGTACGTCGGGTACTTTTGAATCAGAAAATAACTTTATAAACGCATGTGATTCTGCAAAATTACTAGTAAGCTGCCCTTCACGTTTGGCAAACCAATCAACGCATCCTTTTGCAATATTAAACGCCCCACCCGCACTTATACCAAATGTGCTTTTACTGTATTTAGCTTTATACAATGGCACAACGGTTAAGTGATCATGAAGGTTTTCTCCAACACCAGAAAGCTCGTTTAGTATTTCAATATTATGCTGCTTTAGTTGCTCTTTAGGACCAACCCCCGATAACATTAAAATTTGCGGAGAGTTAATTGCGCCAGCGCTTAAAACCACCTCTTTTTTTGCATGCAATACAACGACCTTATTGTTTATAGAAACAGAAACTCCCGTTGCAGTTTTATCGCAAAAAAGTACTTTATTAACGTGTACTTTACTAAGTACAGTTAGGTTTTTTCGGTTTAAATGGGGGGTTATATACGCTTTTGCTGCACTACAACGCTCCCCTTGATGCTGAGTCACTTGCGATAACCTTGCTCCAACTTGTTGCCCTGCGTTTATATCGGCATTGTGCGGTACACCTTGTTGTTCGCAGGCGTTTAAAAACAACTGATTTACTGGGCTTGGCAGGCTTAAATCCTGCACATGCAAAGGGCCATCAACCCCGTGTAACTCACTTTCAGTGAAGGTTTTATTATTTTCAGCTTTAATGAAATAAGGCAATAAACTCTCATAATCCCAGCCCTCATTGTCCAGTGCAGCCCAACTATTGTAATCGTGCTTATTACCTCGAATATAAACCATGGCATTAATGGAACTTGAACCGCCCAGCACTTTGCCACGAGGCATAAATCCGCAGCGGTTATTAAGCTCTTTTTGAGGTACGGTATTGTAATGCCAGCTATTAATGCCATAAGGCACGCTTGCAGCAACCCCTGCAGGCATTTGAACCATTGCACCTTTATCACTGCCGCCCGCTTCAATTAAGCACACACTCACATTTTTATTTTCTGATAATCGCGATGCAATAACGCAGCCTGCACTGCCTGCGCCAACAACAATGTAATCAAATGTAGTGATATGCATACTTATTCTCCAATTAAAAAACCAGTTTGCATGGAACATCGAACAAAAACTTGTTATTTTTAGACACCCTCACGCAAAAGTATATTTTATGAGCCGCTTAATTAGAGCCACCTCTTTACAAGGAATAGACCATTTAATTGCAGAGCTTGGGGGTGATTGCGCTGCCATAATGCAACAATGCGCCATTAATGTAGACTTTAATAAACTAGAGCAAGAAACCCTTACTTACCGCGCGTATGCACAGTTATTAGAGCATTGTGCGAATACACTGAATTGTCCAAATTTTGGTTTAAAATTAGCAAGCCTGCAAAGCTTTGATATTTTAGGCCATATTGCAATAGCCGCTCAAACAGGCACTAATTTAGCCGAGGCGCTAGATTGGGTGATAAAATATTTGCACTTACATACGCCAGCGCTTAATTTAACCACTCACCCACTTGATGATAATGAACACGTGTTTTTATCATTCGCTATAAATCTCAGGCCATTACCGGCAATAAACCAAGTAATAGAGCTCACTATTGCATTGGCCATTGCCACCTTAAAAAATATGAGTAATGGCCGCTGTAAGCCACACAGTGTATTTTTACCTCATACCCTAGGCGCTAATAGGCAGACCTACCATCAGCATTTTGGTTGTAAGGTTATTACCCACAGAAATAGCGCCGGCGTATTAATTGCCAAACAAGACTTAGCTTTAATACTTAACGTTACTAAGCAGCATAAAACCCAAGCAGCACTTAACTTTTTAGCTGAAAATAATGCTTATAGTCAATCTTTGCCTGCTCAGGTAAGCGCGCTTATTCGTATTATGCTGCCGATATTTCAAAGCGCTAATAATACCATTGCCGCTGCGCTTAATATTCACCCTCGCACTTTGCACCGAGAACTTAAAAAGCACGATACCAGTTTTATAAAGCTCAAAGACGACGCCCGCCGCGCCTTATGTGAGCACTATTTATTACAAAACCAATTATCGGTAACGCAAATTTCAGAGCTTTTAGGTTATCAGGAGCAAGCCACGTTATGTACTAGCATTAAACGTTGGTTTCATTGCTCTGCCCGCGCATTTAGAGCCAAACATTGTTAAACTGCGCCCTTATTAAAAACAGCAAAAGGCTAAACATGAATTTTGTAATTGTAGGTACTAATTTTATTAGCGACACGTTATTAGCAGCGGCTAATACACTCAGCAATTTTAATTTATACGGTATTTGCTCTCGCCAAATAAGCAGCGGCGAGCGCTTTTTAGCTAATCATCCAACAAATACCGACGCTAAAATTTTTACCTCTATTGATGCTGTGTGCCAAGATGAACAAGTAGACGCAGTTTATATTGCCGCGCCCAATAGCCTGCACAGTGCATATGCAATACAGTGTTTAAAAGCAGGCAAACACGTATTAGGCGAAAAGCCCTCAGCCGCTAATAGCACGCAACTTGAGGCTATTTTAACGGCGGCAAAGCAGCATCAGCACCTTTACATGGAAGCGATGATGACAACGCACTTACCTAATTTTGCGCACTTACAAGCTGCCCTGAAAAAAATAGGCACACCGCGCAAGTTTATTGGTCAATTTAGTCAGTATTCATCACGTTACGATAAGTATAAAAATGGTGAGCGCCCTAATACCTTTTTACCTGAATTTGCTAATGGTGCCTTGCTAGATTTGGGTATTTACCCACTTTATCTTGTTATTGCATTATGGGGGGCACCACGCTCTGTTCACGCCAGCGGCGTATTACTTGAAAGTGGTGTTGATGGTGCAGGCGATGTGCTTTTAAATTATCCCGACAGACAAGCGGTGATCAGCTATTCGAAAATTTCACAAGGCGAAAATATCACTGAAATCCAGGGGGAATTAGGTCGAATTAGAATTGAAGCCGTGTCGCAGCTTAAAAAAATAGAGTTTATTGCTAACAATGGTCATAAAGAGCTTATTAGCACAGAATTTGACGAGCATTTTATGAAGTACGAACTCGAGAACTTTATCAATACCATTGAGCAAAATCAGGGGGAGTCTAGCGTTAATACTCATCAGCTTTCTATCGATGTAATGCAAGTACTTGATACCGCACGCGCACAACTTGGTGTTGTTTACCCCGCAGATTTAACGACTTAATAAACAAAAACTACCGGCTAAGCGATAAGCGTATTTTATCGCTTGGCCTTTGAGCACACTTTACTAAACACTGCTATTTTGAATTAAGCTTAAAAAGATCACAAAATTTGACTTACCTCTAAGATCAAAAGCAGGTAACATGCCGCCAAAATTCATCGCAATCTTTAAGGACATCCATGCAAAAATCAACCAAAGATCTATTACTGGCTATTTTATGCATATTGCTAGCAATGATGACGATTCAGTCAGGCGCGTCACTGGCTAAACAGCTTTTTCCTATTGTTGGACCTGAGGGCACAACAGCCTTACGTTTAGGGTTTTCGGCCGCTATTTTGTGTTTGATTTTTAAACCATGGAAACACTTCCCCGTTGCTAGCCAACGCTTACCCATATTAATTTATGGCTTAAGTTTAGGCGGCATGAATATTCTATTTTATTACGCGATAGAACGTATCCCATTGGGAATTGGCGTTGCGCTTGAATTTACTGGCCCATTAGCTGTTGCCTTGTTTTCTTCTCGCAGAAAACGTGACTTATTTTGGGTTGCCTGTGCAGTGGCCGGTATTTTATTACTCTTACCAGATATGCAAGGCCAAGACAGCCTCGACCCTGTAGGTGTTGTACTTGCACTTGCGGCTGGTGGCTGTTGGGCTGGTTATATTTTATTTGGTAAAAAAACAGGCAGCCAAAGCTCTGGGGGCGCAACGGTTGCGATGGGCATGACCATTTCAGCTATTGTTCTTGTGCCTTATGGTGGCATTTCACAAAGTGCTGCATTTACTTGGGATATTATTCCATTAGGCATTGCTATTGCCGTGCTTTCAAGCGCACTACCTTATACTTTAGAAATGATCACGCTGCGTAATATGTCGCCACAAGGGTTTAGCATTATGATGAGCCTTGAACCTGCTATTGCAGCACTAGCCGGACTCATTATTTTAGGAGAACTGCTTACTATTTGGCAGTGGCTGGCTATATTGCTGGTAATTATAGCCTCGGTAGGCAGTTCAATGTCTAATGGTAAAAAGCAGCCCGCGTCTTAGGGTCTGTTGAACTTTTTAATTGCGTCATGAGCTATCATGGCGCAACTTCTCATCTCATATTTTACAACTCCCTCTTAGTATAATTAAGCCTACGTTTTATCTCTCCCTTTAACACCACTCATTATTGCACTTAAAACAATATATACCATTTACGGTGTGTGCATTATTTATACAAATACCTTGTTATCTTTAAACTTTAAATTTAAGCAAAAACCCATTACCCAATTTTTATTCTAAAAAAGTGAATTAAAATTCATGTTTTTATTTCCATCAACAAAACTCCCTGATACTATTAGCGCTCATTTATTAACGTACTAAATCTAACTGGGATCAATTTTTATGTTTAAACCAAGCCTGTTAACCTTGGCTGTATCAAGCGCAATGAGCGGTGTATTATTTAGCGGTAATGCAACAGCACAAGAGCAAATTATTGAAAAAAATAAATCGCTTGAAGTTATTGAGGTTACAGCAACACGCCGAAGTGGCTCTATTCAGGCTGCGCCTCTTAACATTACTGCGCTTGATGCCGATGTAATGAAAGACCAAAATATCAGCGAATTAGCCGATGTAGCGCGTTGGGTGCCAGGTTTAACAATTACTGATCAAGGTGGTCGCTCTGGCTCACCTATTATAGTTCGTGGATTAAATACAAATTCATCAGGCCCTTCATCAGATGGCGGCACGGTAGCCACTTACATTAACGAAATTCCAGTATCGGTAGATATGCGCCTTGTTGATGTAGAACGAGTAGAAGTACTTATTGGGCCACAAGGCACACTATACGGGGCTGGTACATTAGGTGGCGCTATTCGCTACATGCTTAAAGAGCCAGAGCTTGATTTTATATCAGGTGAAGTATTTGGTGATGTTTTTCAAACTCAAGAAAGTGATTCAATCGGCGGCGAAGCCGGTTTTATCTTCAACTTACCATTAATTGAAGACAAACTGGCGGTACGTACCAGTTTAAATATTTATGAAGACCCAGGGTTTATAGACTACGCCTACACCGTTCGTGAACCAGGTGTGTCGATTACCGACCCTGATTGGACAAACCTTGATGCAGTAAACAGCAACCTTAAAAATGTAAAAGACGCCAACGGTGAAACCACCACAACTGGGCGTATTTCATTGCGTTACAAGGCAAACGAGTCATTCGAAGGCACATTAAACTACTTCTATCAAAAGCAAGACACCGAAGGCCGCTCAATTGTTCATCACAATAGCCTTAACGGAAATAATGGTTTAAATGATCGCATCGGCAAATACGAGTCAGCGTATCGTTTTGAAGAGCCACGGGAAAAAGAAGATCAATTACTGAGCCTCGAACTTAAAGCCGACTTAGGTTTTGCCGAACTGGTATCAGCTACCGGTATTTCACACTTTGAAGCCGATGGTCAACGCGACCAAACTGACCTTTTAATTCGTTTAGACTATGGCTACGAAGAGTTTCCTTCGTTTTCGGCATTTACCCGTGAATTAGACGAAGTCGATACCTTCACTCAAGAGCTACGTTTGGTATCACAAAATGATAGCGATTTAAACTGGATTGTTGGTGGTTTTTACAATAAAACCGATACCGACGCATCAAGCAGAGAGTTTACGCCAGGCTTTGATCAGTTCGCAGTTGATAATTTTGGTGGCGCACAACTTAGACCTGACTCTTTAGAGTATTTAGAAATTACTGGCAGCAAAGTCACTGAATCAGCACTTTTTGGTGAAGTAGGTTACCAAGTAACCGATAAACTCGACATTACTATTGGCGCGCGTTTTTACGAATACGACGTAGAATCAAAAGCGGCCTTTGACTTCCCATTAGCAAATACCTTGTATGAAGGTGCAGCACCTGATGCAATTTCAGTTAACTTTGAAGAGAACGAAGCCGGTGATAACGGTAATCTGTTCAAATTTAATGCTAAATACCAATTTACAGATTCAGTAATGGCGTATGCAACTATAAGTGAAGGCTTTAGAATTGGTGGCTCAAATGGCTTAGTGCCTTGCCCAACCCCTCTACCTGAGGACCAACAAACAGGCTGTGGTACACCTGATGAAATGCTATACGATGCCGATACAACCACCAACTATGAGCTAGGCTTCAAAAGTACTTGGATGAGAAGCCAGCTTCACTTTAATGCTGCGCTATTCAATGTAGATTGGGATAACGCACAAATCGCCGGTGCAACAACAGTAGGCCAATTACCTTACTTATCAAATGCTGGTAGCGCAAATGCGAAAGGGATTGAAATTGCCACGCGTGCAATTTTATCGGACTCGTTTACTGCCTATGCAACTTATGCCTATACAAAAGCAGAACTAACCTCAGACGCTCCGTATTTATTTAATGCCGATGGCACTGATGGCGCAAAAGATGGCGACCGTTTACCGGGCTCACCTGAGCATCAGTTATCTATGGGGATTAACTACCAAACAGAAGTGTTTAACGACAAAACCTTAGATATTAACTACGGTTTAACTGCACAAAGTGATGTAATTTCAAAAGTAGGCCTACGTGACAACGGTGAAGCACTCCCAGGTTATAGCTTAAGTAATATTTCAGCTAAATTAACCGCCGATGCGTGGTCGACTACTTTATATGTAGATAACCTATTTAATAAATATGCGATTACTTCTGTTCGTCGTTCAGATGCGGATATTACAACAGCCAATGGCGCAGACATACAACGTAACTATGGTTACTTTATTAATCGCCCACTTACTGTTGGCATTAAATTTAACTATAAGTTTGAAATATAATTAAGCGACAAGTTTGAAATGTAATTAAACGATAAGTTTAAGTACAATCAAGAGGCTCAAATTAATTTTGAGCCTTTTTATTTGTAAGTACATTATTTATAAGAGTATTCATGCAGCCAAACTTAAAGCAACTACACCAAAGCGCTATCAACAACTTAAACCAAGGCAATATTCAGCAAGCGCATAAAGCACTGGTTGAGCTGGTTACACAACAGCCTGACTTTGCTGATGGCTACTTTTTACTCGCTATGGTTAATTTACAGGTTGGCCAAATTTACAAAGCGATAAAGCTAATTGAAAAAGCATTAAGCTTTACTAAGTCTATTGAATATACAGCGCAACTTGCCAAGTGTTACGCCCTTACCGGCGATTTACAAAAAGCAAAAAACACCGCCCTCAGCGTTAAGATTGAACATATTAGTAAAGCACTTGATGCCGATACATTAGGCGTCGCGCTCACCCAAGCGGGTTTACATCAACAAGCAGCTGATTACTTTATATGCGCATTAAGTTTAGCTGAGGCGAGTAATACTCGTCAGCCGCAGTTTTATTATAACTATGGGGTGTGTGCTAAATTTTTAGGCCAGTTTGATAAAGCACAGCAAGCGTTTGAAAATGCCATTGCACTGAACCCGCTTCATCATCAAAGTCATTTTGCCTTAGCCGATTTAACTAAAGTCACCGAACATAATAACCACATAGCGCGATTAAAAAATGTATTCGAACAGGTCAATCATCCCGACGCTAAACTGCATATAGGTCATGCGCTCGCTAAAGAATATCAAGACTTAGGAGAGTTTTCAGCAGCCTTTACCGCGTTACAACAAGGTAAAGCAGCAAAACTCGCTAATAAGGCGTTTGATAACCAAGCGTCTGAGGCTTTATTTGCACATATAAAACAGCTCAGTGATAAATACAAAAACCAACAAACAGCTGGCAACCAAAGCAGTGAGCCAATTTTTGTATTAGGCATGCCGCGCTCTGGCACCACATTAGTTGAACGCATTTTATCAAGCCACAGCGACGTACAATCGGCGGGCGAGCTGCAAGACTTTGGCCTAAGTGTAAAAAAACTTAGCCAAACGCACACGCCTCAAGTACTCGATATAGACACCTTAAACCAAGCTTACCAGCTTGATTTTGCAAAACTTGGCAGTACTTACCTTGAAGCAACCCGTGTTGTAACCGGCAGCCATAAACACTTTATTGATAAACTACCGTTTAACTTTTTTTATATCGATTTAATTACCAAAGCTCTGCCAAACGCCAAAATAATTTGCCTGCTTCGCGAACCCATGGACACCTGTATTGGTAACTATCGTCAGCTATTTACCATTAACAACCCGTATTATGCTTACTCCTTAGACTTACTCGACACCGCTAAATTTTACAGCCGCTTTTATAAACTGATCCAGCACTTTAGCGCCCTGCACAGCAATATTAAACTAGTAAAATACGAAGAACTCGTCGCCACACCAGAGCAAAAAATAAAAGAGTTAGTGAGCTATTGCGACTTAGACTGGCAACCACAGTGCCTTGATTTTCATTTAAACACCGCACCGGTATCAACCGCTAGCAAAATGCAAGTGCGCCAACCGCTTAACAACAAGGCCATAGGCCGCTGGAAAAAGTTTAAGCCCCATACAGATGAAGCGCAGGCTTATTTAGTTAATCAAGGAGTGATAGGTTTAATTAAATAACAACAACTGTTACTTGGACGGGTAGTTCAGTTTGATAAATTTTAAAGTTACCGGATGGATTCACGAACTCTGATCAAGCGGGTTGATATAATAATTAACACACCACAAACTATACCCAAACCAATGGACTTACTTAATCCCAGTGCTCCTAAAACAGGTTTTATCATAAAATAATTAAAAATAACCATAGGTAAAAGCGCAACGAAAAACACTTTTACATTAAAGGTTACTGCAAATGGTTTTTTACATTGTGGGCACTCTCTTATCTTGCTCCAACTTTGTAGCGCTTTAGAAAAAAATCCAATTTTTTCTTCACAATGAGGACATTTATAAAATTGTTCATTCGCCTCAAAACCATCCTCTACTTCATGACTCGTTGTTGGATTTTCAAGGCGATTATTTAACTCTTTCTTTAACTCATTTGTTCTTTCAGGATACGCTTCTTTATCGATAGCACGTAATGACTCTTCTAGCTCTGAAATTGAATATTCTGAGTAATTTGGTTCCATACCTGTGTTTTCCTTGTTTAATACAGCCCACTGAGAAATAGTTTCGTTAAAGTATCCTCAAGAGGCGCTAGTCGACTGTTTTTTTTATATAAATAAAATAAATGAAAGGTCGCTATAAAGGGTGCAATAATAATATATATAAAAATAAATTCTTGCGGTTTCATCGTACTAAATTCAGTCGTAGTTAAAACGACAGGACAAAAACTACAACCTAATAACAATCCAACTATCACAATAATAGGATGTTTTAATACCGTTAATTTTTTCATCGTTTTTATTAATGAATGTAGTGACCATAAACCATAAGCACCACCCACCAAAAAATAACCCAAAAAAGGGTTTAATGTAAGTGAAAATACAACCCAACCAAATATACTATAAATCAAATAAAGCAATAACGTAGGTACAAAAACAAAAGCAGTATAAAGAGATATTATTTTTTGTAATTGCGAATTACTCATACGTCTTATAAACATCCAAAACTGTATTAAATAGCAGATAATAGCTGGCTAAAGCATCGTGCGATTGCAATATGTCGCTTTTTCAAAATCACTAATGTTCATTGCAATGTTAGAAATTTCAGGAAATAAAGTAACAAGCTTACTAACAATTGCTCGTGATAGGTTCGCTTTTTGCTCTGTTGTTCTTCCTTGCATTATATGGGCAAACACATGAATAAAGTCTTCACGCTTATTCCCCACAGAGAAAGTATTAAATGGATTTATTCTAACTTTTATATCACCTTCATCGAATAAACCTGTAGCGTGAGCAACAAAATGAATTTGTTCAATAATGTATTCCTCATCATGTTCCCCAAAAACACTTTCAGAACAGTCCATTATAAAATGAGGCATATACTCTCCTTGATATTAGGGTCTGTTGACCTTTGCGGATTAAAATTTGTTCAAGCTAGGGGCGGTTTAATCGCGGCGCGAGGTTTGTAACCTAGTGGGCTAAGTCAAAACCGAGCAACAAAGAGTAAATCGCCCCTAGGCAGAACCCAAAGGGCAGCGCCTGTTTGGCATTACTGCTGTGTTATCGCCTATTTATGGGGAATAACCACACCACATAGGCTCTGCCTTGCCTAAACACCAAACAGGCTGCTGCAAATTTAACCTTGAAAGGTCAACAGACCCTAATCGCTAATGTAAATAGTTTGACCGCATCTTACTTGTGAATGAGGTTCATATTGGTATTTATCTTAAATACATTTTTTCAAAACAGCTTATATAAACATTTCGTGAGGATTTAAAAAAAACATTCTTTTCCAACCCTGAGTCTGTGTTGTAGCTAACCAAGGAATTGGAATTATTGATAAGATTGAATAATGAATATGCGGTTGTTTTCCCTGGGCATTACCTGAATCTCCCAAAACACCAATAACTGAGCCAGCCTTAACAACAGTACCCGTTGTAACAGAGTAACTGTCCATATGCGCGTAATAGTGAATACGCCATTTAGGCCCTAATACTGCCACTACATTCCCGCCTTTACGTATTGTGCCCGTATAAATGACTAAGCCTTTGCTAGAAGAAAGTGTGGTAGTCCCTTTTTTACCAAATATATCAATCCCTTTATGTACCACAGAGCTTCCCCATGGCTCATACCAAAAAGTATTATGGTTCCAATCATTGGGTGTTGCACCCTCAACAGGAATAACAATGTCATCTGGTATAATCATACCTATAAGGAAAACTGCGGTAAGTAGAACGAGTATAAATCTTAATTTTTTCAATGAGCTATCCTTGGCACATATTAACCGAAGTACTACCA
Organism: Pseudoalteromonas sp. RW-H-Ap-1; assembly: GCF_048318575.1. Lineage (GTDB taxonomy): Bacteria > Pseudomonadota > Gammaproteobacteria > Enterobacterales > Alteromonadaceae > Pseudoalteromonas. Next base: position 578,403 of record NZ_CP166997.1, on the reverse strand, counting down.
GTTTGGGTGTCTGCGTGGGAGCTATTCATACAATGGGCTTTAGTTTATAAAGGGAAGATTTTAATGCCCTAACCAGGCCCAAGTTAATGAAATCCGCTGCCCTAGGCCATCCCTGCATTACTCAGCATATTAATTAAGCTGATATTAAACCGAATTAGGCGCGTTAAATCAACACACTAATTTCGACTATAAGTTAAGTTGAATATGAGCGTCTCAATTAACATAAGCGTTTTGTATTATCGATTGTCTGCAAAGTGTGCCAATTGCAGACGGTCAGGGGCTATAATGCCTGAAGTCAAGGCTTGACCCATTTAGCTTTAAGACGGAGTCCACTTCAGTTTCCTCATTAATGATTTAGACAGATATATTATAGTGCTATGATGAGTGAGGATTTACTCTAGGAAGAAGCTATGGAAAAAACATTTTCAGCATCGCAATTAGTTGACATTGCTAACGTTATCAAAGAAAGGATTTATGTCCCTGTCTTTGCAAAACAAAGAACCATCTTTCTATGTGGTGCAGATATTAAAGACAAAACCCAAGGTCGCTTTAAAATGGCTTCTTTACTTAAAGATAATCAAAGTCGAATTCAGTATGAGTTACTATACCCTGAAAGCTTATTTGATGATCTGCTTGCAGGTCAAGGTCAGCACAGTTTACTTGCTTTAGAAAATATTTTAGCTAGTTCTGTTGATGCGATTGTACTTCTACCAGAAAGCCCAGGCTCTTTTGCTGAGTTAGGTGCGTTTTCCAGTAACCCAAAACTGGTCAATAAGCTAATTTGTATTGCTAATCAACGCTATAAAAACAAAAGAAGTTTTTTAAACTACGGCCCCAATAGGCTTATTAAATCGTCAGATACTGGAAAAGTTATCAACTTGGATTACGATAAACTGACTTGCCCGAAAGATAGCGCTAAAATTTTTAGGTTGATATCTGATTCGATTACAAAAATCCAAAAACAAAACCCAGTGAAGAAAAATGTGACTAATATCTTGGAAGCTGAAAATTTCATTCTTCCGTGCATTTACCTCATTGAGAATATTGATTTTAGGAACTTAAGAACATTACTCAAAATAGCAACGAATCAAGATGATGTGATGTCAGAGATAGCAACACGTTCAGCCCTAACAAGATTGCAATATAAACGAATGATAATGAAAACAACAATTGGCTATGACATGACTAAAAGCGGCGAGTCACATGTTCGATCAAAATTCACCAGTCACCGCTTAGATCTTGTTCGGATTGAAATAATGAACTTTCAATATCGTGGAAAATCAGGTATTCATTATGATAGAATGGGCAAACGCACCTTTAGCGAGTTGTTTTTTGAGAAATCAGGAATACAACTGGGTAGTGATTCGCTGTCCTTCAACTAATCTGATTTATTGGCTCATTTAGTTCTTGCTCACTAAAACTCCGTTTTAGACTCGCAAGTTCTAAATGCGAACTTATGACGTAAAGGTGCGTATTCATAACATGAAAAGCTCGTCAAGCAATAACAATTTAAGCAGACTTAAAAATCTAGGTTTACCTGCAATAACTGATTTAGATGAACTGTCTAGTCATATGCGATTGTCTTCAGGTCTAATTCGGCAATTAGTTTATAAGTCAGATGAGCATTACAAAGTCTATGAGCTAGAGAAGAAATCTGGCGGAACAAGGGAGATAGCGCAGCCCTCAAGAGTAATGAAAGCGGCCCAATCATGGATTTTAAGAAAAGTTCTGTATCGTTTGAGTTCTTCCCATAACTCTAAAGGTTTTGAAAGAGGAGAATCAATATTAACAAATGCAGCTCCTCACGTTGGCGCTCATGTTTTGCTAAATATAGATCTAGAAGATTTCTTTCATTCAGTTCCTGCTTCCCATATTCACAGTATTTTTCATTCTATCGGGTATAATAAAAATTTAAGCCATATATTTACTTGTTTATGTACTTACAACGGTCGCTTACCTCAAGGTGCTCCAACATCACCCAAATTATCGAACTTGGCTTGTCAACGCTTAGATTCAAGGATACAGGGCTATTCAGGTCTTAAGGGTATTATTTATACTCGATATGCAGATGATATTACCTTGTCAGCCTTCAATGAAGCCAAGATTAGAAAAGCACAACCCATGATTGAGGAGATTGTGCGGGACGAAGGGTTTACTTTAAATCACAGAAAGACAAAGGTTTGTGGAACTCGAAAACGTAAAGAAGTAACAGGTTTGGTTATTTCTACTGATGGTGTTGGTATCGGGCGTAAAAAGTATCGTCAAATGCGAGCAGAAATCCATACTATGCTAAAATCTGACAGTTCAAAACTTGCTCAGGTCAATGGTTGGTTGGCATATGTGCAAAGTGTTGATGAAAAAAACTATAATCGACTGGTAAAATACATTATGACGCTGAAAAAAACTTTTCCTAACAATGATCTTTTTGATTCAATTCCTTTCATAAAAGCGACGACAATGTAGGAAAATTGACGAGACATTCGTTTTGGCTTTTACGTTTATTCACCCTCTTGAAAGTACATAACTTAATATATTGCCTTAGTTAAGGTTATCTAAAATATTGTCATAATTCAGAGTTCGTAACAAACCTTTGTCCGTTATCAAGCTAAGGTGAGTGTCTGCAATTCGCTCTTTGCCGAAGTACGGCTCAGTGCCATGAGCGGACTGCCGCACCCTTAGACTCTTTTTATATTTAAGATTTCCAAGAACTTATTTTTATCTTTCTTTCGTTCAACCCAAACATAGAGATTAGTTCTTCTTTTTCCGCTTCAGTATTTGTATATATGTACTCAATATCCTTTTCAGAAAAACGTAGAGGGTGAGGTAATAGCAGCTCATTGTATTTTTTTTCATTTGCTTTGTATGTTGAATAGTTCTCAGAAATTGGTCTGTTTCCAATCTGCTTTTTACTTGGGACAAATCTCCATTCATTTTCACTTTTGAAGCAAAAGTTTTCGTCCTCATTCCAACTATTGTAGCCTGTTTCATGTTTTGTAAAACATTTCATTTGCATTATTGGCAAGCGTAACTCGTCTGGCAATGTGTCGAGATTTTGCCGAGCTCGCAGTAAGCTAATAAGTCCTTTTGCTGCTGGGGAGTTTTTTTCTACATACAAGACTGGGCCAATTCCGCACTTTCTAGCCCAATCTTTTTTTAATGCAATTCCATAACGACCGTATGTAACCTTTTTATGTTCTAATTCGTTGTCGTCAAACTCGCTAAATGAAACTATTGGATGTGCCGCATTTGACACTATTTTACCTTTTTCATCACCTATATACTCACAGCAATATTTCAGCCTAAATGACTTTGAATCAAGAATAGAGTTTAGAAACTCAAATTTTTTCGTAAAATGAATGATCATCAAATACCCAAATTGACAAATAAATATAACGCCACCATAAGCGGTGAGTTACAGTTGGCTAAAATGTGAAGCGAAGCGGAACCGAGCCAACTGATACGAATGATCTTCACCCGATAAAGTGGACACCGTCCACGTTTCAATTAACTGCCAATTCAAACTCGGCAGGTGATTTATATCCTAAACTCGAATGCAATCTCTGTCTATTGTAAAAATAATTTAGGTAAACCTTTAATTTTGATAATAGTTTACCGCTGCTCTCAAATTTATTTCCTCGAATTAAATCTGCTTTAAGCGAATGAAAGAACGACTCGACTTCTGCGTTGTCAGTACAGCACCCAGGCCTATTCATACTGGCTTTGATGTTTTTGCTAGCCAAATACTTTTGTACAACGTGAGCACGGTATTCTGCGCCTCGGTCAGTGTGAAATAATACACTCTCTGTTGGCTGTCGTTTCTTTATCGCAAGCCTTAGCGCCTTTAACGTAAGGTCTGTTGTTTTGTTTTTACCAAACGCCCAGCCGATTACTCGACGTGAATATAAGTCGATAACCAAAGCAAGGTAATGCCAACGAGCGCCGACTTTTAAATACGCAATATCGCCAGACCATTGCTGATTGATCCCCGTGGCCTTTTCTCTATCTTTGCGTTTGTTTTCTATCTCTTTATAAAAGAACTTCACCTTCGCCGGTTTGCTGTAAGTCTTAAGGGCTCTGGCTCTTAAACCGTTTTCTCGCATTAAGCGGGCAACACGTTTTTGGCTTGTGTTTATACCTTCTTTTTTTAGCGCATGAAATACCCATGGGCTACCATAGGTTTGATGATTTACATTGAAAACGTGCTTTATCTTCAACAACAAATTAGCATCTGACAGCGCTCTAGCTGACACTGTTCTGTCACGCCAAGCATAAAACCCACTACGCGAAACATTAAGCCAAGAACACAAGTATTTTACACCTAAGGCTTGTCCGAATTTTTGGATGAATCCAAATCGTTCTGATGTACTTCCGCCAGATACCGTTGCCACTTTTTTAGCAGGTCATTCTCCTGCTTAAGACGCTCATTTTCTTTCTTAAGCTTTTGAATGTTATCCAGCTCTTTTTTTGTTGGGAATTTACTCATTGTTTCATTGTTGCTTTGATAGCGCGGTACGTTTTTAAACTTACCTTCTCGATACTCTTTTCGCCAACGACTCAGCATTAACGGATGAATATCTAGCGCCTCGGCAACGTCCTTTGACATGACATCGTCTCGTAAGCTTAGTTCGACTGCTTTGATTTTAAAATTAACTGGGTAAAACCATGTCTTTCTAGGTTGGGTATATCTAGGCATTTTAGCCTCCTCAAAGTAATGAGGAGGTGTCCACTAAAACGGGTGAGGAGCAGAATCCGACTTAATGGCCTTGATACTCATTGAGCCTCCTCCCCAGCATCGCGATTATTCGCTACGCTGAAAAGGCAACCAACCTTACAGGAGAAAGCTCAATGAACTTTTACAATAACATGCATCCATATTATTGTGGAATCGATTTACACGCGCGATTACTTTACGTCTGTATCATTGATAATACAGGACTTATCCTTGTTCACAAGAAAATTAAAGATGACCCAGAAGCACTACTAAAACTACTTAAACCGTATACCGGTGACATTGTGGTTGGCGTAGAATGCATGCATTGCTGGTATTGGGTCGCTGACTTTTGTAAAGAACACACTATCGACTTTATTCTCGGTCATGCGTTATATATGAAGGCGATTCATGGCGGTAAAGCCAAAAACGATAAAATAGATTCATATAAAATTGCCAAACTCATCCGAGGGGGAAACTTCCCACTTGCTTATGTGTATGACAAAGATATGCGTGCTACGCGCGACTTATTACGCCGAAGAACTAAAATTGTTCGCCACGGCGCTGATTTAAAAGCCCATGTCGCCAATACCGCCAGCCAGTACAATTTACCTGCCCACAACGTGAATTTAAAGAACGTCTGCGACAGAGAAAAGATGCGCTATTACTTCCCTGACCCCGTTGTGCAACGATCTATTAATTTAAATATGGCCATACTCGATTGCTATCACAATGAGCTTAAGCCTTTAGAGCATTATATTGAACAAATGGCCAAGCAACACAACCCTGTCCACCTTAATATCTTGCAAACAATTAGTGGTATAGGCCGCATTCTCGCACTTACCATTATTTATGAAATTGGTGACATCAATCGTTTTTCAAGCGTACAAAAGTTCGCTTCATATAGTCGGTTAGTCAAATGTAAAGCAGAGTCTGCCGGCAAAACCTATGGCACCCAAGGTAACAAAATTGGCAATGCACATCTAAAATGGGCGTTCTCCGAAGCCGCTGTATTACTGCTGCGTCACAATCATAACGCCAACAAATACCTCGAAAAACTACAAAAACGAATGAGCAAAGCCAAAGCACTGTCAGCGCTTGCGCATAAGCTTGGTCGCTGTGTTTATTATATGCTTAAAAAAGAGACGGTATTCGATGAAGCAAAATTCTTAAAGAGTTAGTCACGGTACTGAGTGAGCTGAACATCTAACTGGATATAAGGCTGAGCATCAATCAATTGGGTGAGTTAATAACCAACAAGGTTTAACCTGATTATATGCCTACAGACCTAAGCCACTTGTCTTGATTAGACGCTCAGTACGCGTGCATTAATACAATAAACAAAGTCGCTTACACCTGACTTGAGCCTGAAACTAACTGGATCATAATGATGAAACCAGCCGCCTTGAATAGTGCCATGATGAGGTTAACCGATGAATGTCTAGTGCCCCAGCAACCCCAAAAGGATATGGGAAAAACCTGGCTGCGATGAGATCGCAATAAGAGAGCCTCTATATGTGTTTGCCGTAAGCTACTTGCTTAACAGCCGTATCGACAGACGAAGTAAACGAATTTGTTTATTGGTTTAGAATTGACCGTCAATTTATAAAAACGGTCAAAAAGAACACTAATGCCTATTGACAGAGTTAAGGCTCATATGTGTTATGTGCCTAATCTAATAGATGACTATACTTTTCAGGAAGCAGGCTAAACTCACCCCATCCAAGCCCTTGGAAGCACAACCCTGTTCCGTTATCCTGAACTGTGCCATAAACTATAACAATGCGACCAACTGAATCATCTGTAATGCCATGAGCTTTTTGATCTTTGTCTTGTGATTTAATGCAAAAATCTCCAACAGCTTCCGTGTCCAAATAAGTCATACGAAAATTAGTTGGTCTTTTATGCTCACCTAAATGAACCGTACTGATTATACGACCATAATAAAACTTTGGTTTGTCATCTTCTTCAGAAATCGATTTCACATCTTTAAGTAAATCAATTAAGCGAATTGCATTGTTTTTATCTGGAAGGTGAAAATACTTGTATAGATTTTCATCAAAGTTTCGGCATAAGCCAGCAACAGTTTTGATTTTGCTCGGTAATGTAAAGCTCTCACCATTATGACGACCTATTGCAACTTCTGTTTCTGGACCATCAAGATCCTCTACTGGTGTTTCATCATATACCGCAGGTTTATCTTCTTTCGGCTCAGGTTTTGACTTTAAAAAACTACTGATAATCACTAAATTTTCATCGTCTATAGCCTGCTTAGCCTCTTCCCAATTATTAAATCTCTTACCTTCTGGTTTTATAGATTTCAAATCACACTTCGTATCTTTGAATTTTGTCATGTGTGAAAAATAAGCATCACGTCCATTCGTAAAGTGCTCTTTTTCTTTTGGGATTCTATTTAGATTGGTAAAGCAAGCTGGGCAAAACAACGTACCGTCCATTTCAGGTTGATATTCAGAAGGAATTAATTTTCTAGCATTTGCCTTTAAGTGTGCTCGATCGCCTGTTTCATAATCCCAACCATCCATCTGATATGAAAATTTTATTCTTCTATTGGATTCATTAGTACTCATTTTCAACTCCTTTTAATGAATAATTCGCAGTATTCGACTTGGCACATAACGCCCGATTAACGGGTAAAAAATTGTGGGCTAAAATTGAGCGAAGCGAATAGCCCGCAAGTTTTTTATCCCTGTTTAATTGCTTGTTAGGTTGCATTTAGCAGAGATTTTATTGCATTTTCAACAAATTGGAACCCACCATTGCGACTAATTAATAGTATAAGTATGGAAAGCAAAACTAAATTGAAACCTGACTTTATTTTTGAGATTGCTAATTCTCGTTGAGCACTCTCTAAACCGCTAAACAAAGAACTAAAGAAGAAACTAAATAGAAACTTGCCATATGTTAATTCGTTAGCTTTTTCATTAACTAGCCAGAAATGGTTTAACGCTTTGATGGCTATCCAGAGCTTTTTCACGCCTAACCCGAAAAGAAGCATTGAACTGCCAGCTAACAGCAAAATAGCAAAATAGCAAAATAGCAAAATAGCAAAATAGCAAAATAGCAAAATAGCAAAATAGCAAAATAGCATAACCATGTTCAGCAGATATTTGAGGTACGTCCATGACTTCCTTTGCAACCTAACAGCTTATTGAACACCATTTTGGTGGTTTATAACACACCAAAATGGCGTATATTACATACCATGATAATTTCACCAATAATTACCTTTGTAAACAAGTAATTAAAACAGCTAGAAATTAAGCATGTTATTTTGCCCCAAAACGGCGTTTAATAATGTTATTGGACAAAATTAGATTTCTACTTAAAACACAGGAATAAATTTAACTTTTTCAGTGTCCGGTTATCGCTCATACCCGAATTCTTTTGTAGCGGGCTAAGCTTAAAACTCCATAAACACCGGAGTACAACTAATGCATCAGTTAACAATATATCAGCCTAAAGAGCCTTGGAATAAAAATAAGCTTGTAGGACAAAAGTTACCTCTGAAATTACAGCAAATATGGGCTATCCGAATACGACTAGAACTTTTTCATAAAATAAGAGATCTAGCACTATTTAACCTAGCCATAGATAGCAAACTAAGAGGATGTGACTTAGTTTCACTAAAAGTTAACGACATCGCACATGGTAAAACAATCCAATCAAGGGCAATAGTCGTTCAAAAAAAAACTGGTATGCCTGTTCAATTTGAAATTACTGGAAATACAAGGATCTCAATTGTGGCGCTCATAGAGCAATTTAGTCTCAATTCTTATGATTATGTTTAAATCACGAGTTCATTCTTCTGCACACCTCTCAACCCATCAATATGGACGTATAGTTGACTCTTGGGTCACCTCAATTGGGTTAGATAAGACTCAATATGGTACTCATTCAATGAGACGTACCAAACCATCACTAATTTACAAAAAAACTAAAAATTAAAGAGCCTGTCAGCTTCTACTTGGCCATAGAAAACTAGAGAGCACTGTCAGATACTTGGGAATAGAAGTTGATGATGCGTTAGAAGTATCAGAACAGATCGATGCTTAAATTTGAAGCTAAGCCAGACTCGAAGTTAGAGTCTGGCACGTGCCAATAGCACTCATAGCAACTTGTTGACTTGCTTTAGTTAGCAGTAAGCGGTCTGTTTGTTCACTTTGACAATTTCTGTTTCTAAAATTAAATGGTCCTTAATCTAACTTCTTATCAAGTAATTTTAGTGAGAGTGGTACAACAACATAAGAAATTAATGGCACAATAATACCTACAGCTACGATAACGTTGAGCAACTTATTATCTGTTACATACCGCCCAATAAAATCAGGGATAAAATAAACCAAAGGTACGAGCGCTAAGAATGAAATCAGCGCTATGATATGTTGATTAGGTTTTTTTACATTATTCATAGTCAATACATTTATCAAGAATTTTAAATAACGGCCGTACTCACATACGGCCAAATAGTTTTAGTTCTGGCCACTGGCCTGAAGGAAACTGTTATACACCCAACGATAGCTTGTATGTTCGCCCAACACGCCGCCGAGCGCTATGCCATGCTCGCTTCGCCAGTCATCCATCACTTCCGCTAATACAGATGCCCATGTGACCACTTTCACACCAGCTTGTGTCATTCGATGCATAGCAGCATCAGTTACAGCTTTATTCCAAGTGCCAGAAGCATCAACAACGGCATATACATCGTACCCCTCAGCAACGGCTGATATGGCTGGAAATAGTAAACAAACATCAGTCACAATACCTGCCATGATAATTTTCTTTCGGCCAGTGGCTTTAATGGCTTGTTTAAACTCAGGGCTTTTCCATGCATTAATCTCACCAGCACGCTCTATTATATCATCGCCTAAAATATCAGTAATTTCAGTCATGATAGGCCCGTTAGGTCCATCAGGCATACTGGCAGTAATAATGGATGGCATGCCCACGGTTTTTGCTAATGAACACAACCCCTTGATATTTTGTGTCATCAAATGCGGATCTTGGTCTCTACAACTAACCAATAAGCCTGTTTGATGGTCTATCATTGCCAAAACGGCGTTATCTATAGTTAGCATTTCAGTAAACTTATTCATTTCTTTCTCCTGATGTTTTGTAATTATTGATGTACGACTATCATGCTAAGTGGCGTAATTGCTTTTACTTCAGCATCAATGCTTCGAATTAGGTCGCCGTCTTGAACAGCCTGTCTGTCATTGGCTTCAGTAAATTCAGCGCTTCCATCTGTTACGTATACCAAAGACTCATTTGGTAATTGAATGCTTTTGCCGACATCAAGTTTTATGATGTCGATAATTGTCGAGCTATTGAATGTGTCGGACTGCTCTTTGCTCCCCCCATAGATGCGTGTTACACCTTGATCTTTTGGCGAGTAATATTTGTAACCCGCTGGTTGGCCCTTCTCTTCAGGCAATGCCCATAGTTGTATCATTCGATTTCTTTGGCTGTCGGGGTTGATTTCATTATGCGAAAAGCCCTCTCCACCAGCCCGCTGCACCTGCACATCCCCCTTTTCAAGACCTTGACCGTTTTCCAACGATCCTTCGTGGCTAACTTGACCATCAATCATCACCGAAATTACATCAATCTCCATATGCGAATGCATACCTGTTTCACCATGTGGGTTAAACTGTGCATCAGCCAAATAAACAAAATTGCCTAAGCCTTCTGATGTTTCAGGTGATTTGCGTTGCCCAAAAAGCTGTGTGTCTGTCACTAATCGATGTTCGCGTAAACCTGCAAAACCTCCCAAAGTGAGTGTGTTTTTTGAAAGTATATGCATTTCATACTCCTGTCATATCTGTTAATAAAGCAATCATAGGCGCTATTTACTGTTTTATATATAAGGGCTTTTTGATAAGATAATTCCACTTTCAACAACAATTAGAAATTATATGAATTATGATGTGGATGACCTGTTAGTTTTCCTTGCAGTGGTTGAGGCTGGTAGTTTTACTGTTGGTGCTAAACGTTTAGGCATACCTAAAGCTAATGTTAGTCGCAAGGTATCTCGGTTGGAGCAAAAATTAGGGGTGACACTGCTTGAAAGGTCAACACGCTCACAAAATTTAACAGAGGTAGGTACACGCTTTCTAACACATTGCAAACGCATTCGTGAGGAAATCGATTTAGCTGATGCTACCGTTTCTGAAATACTTCACAGTTATAAAGGCACGATAAGAATTGGCGCATCGGTGACTATAGGTCAGCAAATCATCAAACCGGTTATCTCTTCATTTTTACGCAAATACCCCGATATCAATATAGAACTAAGTTTAGCTAATCACCAAGTTGATCTTATTGAAGAGGGCTTTGATCTTTTAATTCGGATTGGTGACTTAGATGATTCACGTTTAATTGGTAAACGATTAGGAAGTGCTCAAAGAAAATTCTATGCAAGCCCTTCCTATTTAAAGCTTAACAATGAGCCCAAAGAAATTGGTGAGCTGTGTAATCATCACTTATTGTTAATGCGTATGCTTGGTAGCGATAATAAGGTAGAGCTTATATCAAAGGAAAAAAAGAAATAGTTCAGCTAAATCCAAGGCTTGCTGTTGATGATTTTTCTGTCGTAAAGCAGGCGACTATTGACGGTGAAGGTATTGCACTCTTACCCAGCTATATGTGTAAAAAAGCAATCAGCAATGCAGAATTAATCAACATCCTTCCCAAATGGGGTATGAGTGATATCGATGTTTATGTGCTATATCCAAAGCATCGCGCAAAGATACCTAAAGTGAAAGCTTTTCTTAACTTTACAACAGATACTTTTTTAAAAAAATTATCACACTGAAGGACTGCTTTGAAGGTATCATTACTGAGTGATGGTTGTGTGCTGAGCTGACGCTCATAAACTTAGTCACTTTTTATATGCGTTTCTCAACTTTCCAAGGAAAATTTAAGCGGTTTTCACCTGCCCAGTAAAGTTGGATTTTATTACCAGGCGGATCTTTAAGTATTGCTTCTTTCCACAGGTACCGTTGCTCTGTCGGCTGTTGTTCAAACTGAAAACCTTTTTTTGTCAACTCAGTACACAGTTCATCAAGTTTTTCATGCTCGAAGTAAATCACAGAATAGTGTAAGTTATTACCAGTTATAAGTATTATGCTTATTTAAACATGTGAAAAAGGGAAAGTATTCTTTTATTATTACGAAGACAATTACAACCCACCTGAATGTCTGGTTATCGCTCTTTGCCGAAGTTCGACTCAGTGCCAGAAGGGGTCATTCATATAAAAGAAGCAGACCCGATCCCATTATCTTTAATATTAAATCTGCAACGAACTAACTTATTAAGAAATCTAGCTAATGCCTAGAATTTCAAGACCTAATGTTTTTCTATTATTATTTGCTTACGACTTTTCGTATCTATTTTCACAAATCCACCAATAGGAAAGCAAATATGGGGTGTTGTATGTCCAAAGTTTAAATTGTAAAGCACTGGAATTGATGCTAACTCTTGTTTGGATTGTATAATTTTTCTAAGCAAGGTCTCTGATACTTCTGACTTTAATTGAAATTTTCCAATGACAATGCCTTTAACCCTATCGAAATTTTTTTGATGAATTAACGATTGCAGATCTCTGTCAAAATTTGAAGGAGATGTTAACTCGTCATCTTCAAGAAACAATACAGAATTTGTTAAGTCAGGCATAAACTCAGTTCCTTGAAGCAAATTTAAAGTACAAAGGTTGCCTCCAACTATTTTTCCTTCTGCCTTACCATGATTTAAGACTTCTATACCATTGTCTTTATAAAAGTTTCTTTTTTCCTGATCTATATACCATGCATCATCACTCCATTGCTTGGAGTTTATAACTTCATAAGGATCATTTGAGAATAAACACTTTTTAATATAATTTATTGAGAAATCAATCCCCTTAAGCATCCCCAAAGTTGAATATGCAGGCCCAGAGTACGTTACTAGCCCTGTTTTGTGGAATAATGCATTTGATAAAGCTGTAGTATCAGAGTATCCACATATAATTTTTGGATTTCTTTTAACAATATTATAGTCAATATACTTTAGTAATTGATTTACATTATCGCCCCCAATGACAGTAAAGATAGCTTTTACTTTTTTATCTAAAAATGCTTCATGTAAGTCTTCAATTCTTTCTTCTATAGATGAAGACGAAAAATCATCTATAGACTCACAATTCTTTGAAAATGACAATGTGAGGCCAAGCTCTTTAAACCTAGTGTTTGCTATTTCTTGCGTCTTTTTATCAATAATTGACAAACTTTTAGAAGGCGCAATTATCCTAACTTCATCATTCACTTTTAGCTTATTGGGGATTATCAATTTGTTCTCCTACCGGATACTTGAAACAGCATGTACATCAAAATAGACCGAACTTCGCATAAGTGCCATTTGCAAACTGTCAGGAGTGTAATGTCTGAAGTCAAGATTTGACCCCTTTAGCTCTTTGACCCCTTTAGCTCTTTAGCGCAAAAACGTCCTTATTTTATGAGCTTCTATTAATAGCAAAAAGCATAAGTTATTGCTAGCTATATATATTATGCTTAGGATGAGTTATTTCGTCATGTAGAAAAAGGGGAAGTATCCTCTTAGCTTTACTTAGCTGGCGGCAAATCTCCTGAATGTCCGCTGATCGCTCTTACTAGCCCCCTAGCTTTTGATCTAAGAGTCAAAACTCAGCATGTCAATTAAAGGTTATTGCTCATCGGCGTCGCGAATGCGTTCTTTACGCTCTTGCTCTTCATCAAAGGCGGCTTGAATTTCGTCAAGTACTGAGTCTACATCTGCCGCTTCGCTGTCGTCTTCAAATTCGCCACTGAGTTTTGAGTGCGGGGTTAAGTTAGCATCTGCAAACAATGCCCACATTTCTTTGGCGTATTGCGTGTGTAATAAGGCAGGTGCAAATTGGCCATAATAGCGGCGCATGTTATTTACATCGCGGGCAAACATCGCCTCGGCGCTATTATTAGCAGAGGCGTTAACCGCTTGGGGTAAATCAATAATTACCGGGCCGTTACTATCTACAAGTACGTTAAATTCAGATAAGTCACCGTGAATAATCCCTGCGCACAGCATGAGCTTGATGTAATGCATCATTAATGTATGTTGCTCAATGGCTTGTTGCTCGGTTAAATCAACTGCGCCAAGTTGTGGTGCAACATCGCCTTCATCATCGCTTACAAGTTCCATTAGCAATACACCGTCAATGCAGCCGTAAGTTTGCGGTACCCGAACACCTGCTGAGGATAAACGCGAGAGTGCGTCAACCTCGGCATTTTGCCAAATTTCTTCTTCTAATTGACGGCCATAGCTGGAACGTTTACCCATAGCACGGGCTTGGCGGCCACCACGTACTTTTCGTCCTTCTTGGTACTGTGCAGCTTTTTTAAAACTGCGCTTACTGGCATCTTTGTATACTTTAGCGCAGCGAATGTCATCGCCACAGGCGACTACAAATACATCGGCCTCTTTACCGCTCATCAAACGGCTGATAACTTCATCAATAAAACCATCATCAACTAATGGCTGTAAGCGTTTAGGTATTTTCAAACGACACCTACTAAAAATACAGAGTTGGCTTTTTGTTTTGCTATGTGGTTCAAACGAGGCATACCTTTGCGGATTGAGGAAAGTTATAAATTATTAGTAAACTTTAAAGTTACATTTAATGACTAAATTACGCAGCTAGAATAAGCGACTACACAGAAAAAGCCAACCGCCTTTTGTGCTTTTTAAGTATTATTGAGCCCATATTTAATTAAACAGCATAAAAATGCTAGCAAATAAGCAAAACAATAAATACATAACTAAAATTGTTAACTTATTTCAACCCTAGCCAAACTTCTACCTGCATCATTTAATCCCCCGCAATACGCTTCAGTCACTTAATATTATTGTTTTTGGTTAAAGTTTATACTTGCAGTTTTTCTGTTATGTAAACGAAAAATAAGCATATAGCTAAGCGCTCATTCAGTAAGACTGCATTAGTATTAATACTTTATAGAACATTAATAAACACAGGATTATTACACAGGAGTATATATTACATGGCAACCACACCTAAAAAGTCACATGAGGTTAATAAGATACAATCGGCTTTATTAAACCCAGAGCACAGCATTCAAGTAAGAGGCGCGCGTGTTCATAACTTAAAAGATGTGGATGTAAACCTGCCTCGTAATTCACTTGTTGTTTTTACCGGTATATCGGGCTCAGGTAAATCATCGCTCGCTTTTGGAACATTATTTGCCGAATCGCAGCATCGTTATCTTGACTCGGTTTCACCTTATGCACGCAGATTAATTGATCAGGTAGACGAGCCTGATGTAGATTCGATTGAAGGCCTGCCACCAGCGGTCGCACTGCAGCAGCAGCGTGGAGCACCCTCGGTACGTTCATCGGTAGGTAGTGTAACCACTATTTCTAACGCGCTGCGAATGCTTTACTCACGTGCAGGCGAATACCCCAAAGGGCAAGGCATACTTTACGCCGATGCGTTCTCACCTAATACCCCACAAGGCGCCTGCCCAGAGTGCCACGGTATTGGCCGTGTATTTAACGTAACCGAAGAGCTGCTAGTGCCCGATCCCACTAAATCAATTAAAGAGCGCGCCATTGCAGCATGGCCGCCTGCTTGGCAAGGTAAAAACCTTAGCCGTATTCTTACCTCTTTAGGCTACGATATTAATAAACCGTGGAACACCCTGCCAAAAAAAGCCCGTGATTGGATTTTATTTACCGACGAAACACCTACGGTGCCGGTATTTCCTGAGTACACACTTGAGCAAACCCAAGCCGCTATTAAAAATGAAGAAAGCCCTAGCTACATGGGTACATTTACAAGTGCTAAACGCTTTGTTTTACAGTCGTTTGCAAGCACTCAAAGCCCACGTACTAAAAAGCGCGTATCGCAGTATATGCAAATATCACAGTGCCCGCAGTGCGAAGGAAAAAAACTCAAAAAAGAGTCGTTATCGGTTAAAGTGGCGGGCCTTGATATAGGCGAAATTTCACAGCTAACACTCAATGAGCTGGCAGAAAAGTTAAGGTTTGCTGCTAGTCACCCCGCTAAAAGTAACGCTGAAAACCCCGAAAAAGCCATAGTCGCAAAGCGTATAGCGGGCGACATTCTTAAACGCGTTGAAGCACTTACCAAACTTGGTTTGGGGTATTTATCGCTTGAACGCACCACCCCATCGTTATCGCCTGGTGAATTACAACGCTTAAGGCTTGCAACACAAATTCGCTCAAAACTATTTGGCGTAGTGTATGTGTTAGATGAGCCTTCTGCAGGCTTACACCCTGCCGATACCCAAGCCTTGTTAGCCGCATTAGATGAGCTAATAGCCGCTGGTAACTCAGTGTTTGTGGTTGAGCACGACGTAAGTGTTATTCGCCATGCTGATTGGGTGGTCGATGTAGGGCCAAATGCGGGCTCCCATGGCGGTAATATTGTTTATAGCGGCCCAGTTGAAGGCTTAAAGCAAATTAGCAGCTCACACACGAGCCAGTATTTATTTAAAAATATCGAAGCGCAACAAACTCACATACAAAGTAAACAACGCCCAGCAAAAGCATGGCTAACGCTTAAAAATGTTGAGCGTAATAACTTACAAAAACTTAATGTAGAATTTCCGCTTGGGGTTATTACAAGTGTTACAGGGGTATCAGGCTCAGGTAAATCAAGCTTAGTAAGCCAAGCGCTTGTTGAATTGGTTTACAATGCACTAGGGCAAAAATCGCAGCCACAAATACCTACCGATGAAGCCGAGCTACTCGAGCAAGAGATTGATATAACAACCGGCGGACAAATAACTCACGGCATTGAACACATAAAGCGCCTGGTAACGGTTGATCAAAAAGCCATTGGCCGCACACCTCGTTCAAACCTTGCAACTTACACTGGCTTATTTGATCACGTACGTAAACTGTTTGCCAATACCAAAGAGGCAAAAGCGCGTAAGTACGATGCCGGTCGCTTTTCGTTTAACGTTAAAAAGGGTCGATGCGAAAATTGCGAAGGCGTAGGCTTTGTAAGCGTGGAGCTGTTATTTTTGCCTAGCGTGTATTCGCCTTGTCCTGTATGTAACGCCAAGCGTTACAACCAAAAAACACTCGAGATTACCTATAAAGATAAAACTATTGCCGATGTGCTTAATTTAACTGTTGAATCAGCGCATACATTTTTTGCCGACGAACCTATTATTTTGCGCGCGCTAAATGCGCTGCTACAAGTAGGTCTTGGCTATTTACGTTTAGGCCAACCTGCTACTGAGCTTTCGGGCGGCGAAGCCCAACGTATTAAACTTGCCACTGAACTACAGCGTACTCAGCGCGGCGATACACTTTATATTTTAGATGAACCAACCACAGGCCTACACCCAAAAGATGTAGCTATGCTAATGGCGCAGTTAAATGGCTTAGTTGATGCTGGGAACACCGTCATTATGGTTGAGCACGATATGCAAGTAGCCAGTAACAGTGATTGGGTTATTGATATTGGCCCAGGAGCCGGCGACGAAGGCGGGATAGTAGTTGCACAAGGTAAACCAAACGAGGTTGCGCAATCTACAAAAAGCCGTACTGCGCCGTTTTTAAAAGTGCTGTAAAGTCAAGCATACTCAGATTAAAAGGTTAGCGGTTTTGTATGCTCAAAATAAAAAAGAGCCTCGGGCTCTTTTTTAACCCAAAGCTAACCAACCTCCCACTAGCACCATTAAACTCCCCGCAATACGATTCATCCACTTAATATTATTGCCTTTGGTTAAAAATAGCCGCAGGCTTTTGCCACCTGTTGCGTAAATCATCATACAGATAAACTCTGAGAGTAAAATAATAGCCACCAGCACCGCTAACTGTGGCGCAACATTGTATTGCACATTAATAAAAGGAGGTAATAAGGAAATCATAAACGCCCAGCCCTTAGGGTTGGCAATGGCGGTTACAAACCCCTGCGAAAATAATGAATATCGGCTCACGGCTGTTGTGTTGTGCGTATCAACCGACATTTTTCCTTTCGCACGCCACATATTAATGCCGATGTAGATTAAATAAGCGCCACCCACCCACTTTAAAATATCAAATGCACTGGGATAATTAAGCATAACACTGGCAACACCGAGCACCGCAGCCACCGCAACACTGGCGACACCTAGCAACTCGCCAATCATCATCCATAAAGTTCGGCGCACACCTATACTCATGCCTAAAGTCATGGCCAGTGTCATACACATACCCGGCGTAATAGACACAAAAAAGAAGGTAGGAATAAATACCGCAAGTGCAGCTACATCAATCATTTAAAGCTCGCAATAGGTTAATAAAATGGTGTTAATTTTGAATGAAAGGGTAAAGGAAAAATACCTATCGGTAAATTAGAAATAACGGCTTCGAGGATCGGGTTAAGAGCACCGAACTTAGCTCGATGCTCTTAGCCCGAGACCCGCAGCTCGAAAGCCCTATTTTTTCTAAGTGCCGTGAGATTAAGAGTGGATCTTCTTGATCTCACGGCATAATACACTACTGAATCGGTTGTTCTTCCATATCAACTGGTTCAACGTTATCACTTAACAAATACTTATCAAGCCACTGCTCTTGCTCCCACAGTACATGTAATAAGCTTTTACGGGCACGGTAACCGTGAGCTTCGTAAGGAAGCATCACTAAACGCGCTTCTTTCCCTAGACCTTTAAGCGCTGCATACATACGTTCACTTTGCATTGGGAAAGTTCCCGAATTCGGGTCTTCTTGACCGTGGATCATTAACATAGGTTCGTTAATTTTTTCAGCATGAAAAAACGGTGACATGTTTGCATACACACTTTGTGCTTGCCAAAAGTCACGCTCTTCACCTTGAAAACCAAACGGTGTTAATGTGCGGTTATACGCACCACTGCGGGCAATACCTGCCTTAAATAAGTCGCTATGCGCTAATAAATTAGCCACCATAAACGCACCGTAAGAGTGCCCTGCAATGGCGATATTATCTTTATCAGCAATGCCTTTTTCAACCAGTACATCAACCGCTGCTTTAGCGCTAGAAACCAGCTGTTTTCTAAAGTGATCATTTGGCTCACTGCCATCAACACCTACAATCGGCATTTTAGGATCGTCAAATACCGCAATTCCTTTAGCTAAATAAGGCATTGGGCCCCAGTAACCTATGTAGGTAAATTCGTATTCTGATTCGCGCACCTGTGAGGCAACCGCTTTATCTTTATATTCAAGTGGATATGCCCACATCAATACAGGTAAAGGCCCTTGTGTTTTGTCATACCCTGGCGGTAAATAAAGCGTACCAGATAGCTCAACGCCGTCATCGCGGGTATAACGTAATTGCTCTTTAGTCACCCCTTTAAATGCTGGATACGGATGCTCAAACTGGGTCAGTTGCGTTAAGCTATCTTTATCTAAATCGCGAATGAAAAAGTTAGGCTGCTGCGTTTTAGATTCACGAATAGTAATAATACGCTTACCTTCATCGTCTAATAAAGCACGCACTCGCTCGTAGTAAGGTGCAGCAGATTGCCAAATTCTTTTAGAGCTGTTTGTTTTTACATCGTATTGATCTAAAAATGGAATATTTCCTTGCTCAGATGCTCCATTACCACGAAGGTAAATGTAACGTCCACCAACGACTTTTATAACACGTGTTCCTAAGTCGTTACGCTCATATATAGCACTACCAGGGTCTTTGTAAGCATCATTGTAACTGCGCTCTGAAAATAGCACACGATTGCTATCAGCATTACGTGGTTGAATTACATAAGTACGCACTTGTCTGTCACTAAAGCGCCAATCACTTAGCATGGCAATGCTGTCATTACCCCACTCTATACCTGCATAACGGCGCTCTACTTTTGCAAACAACTTTGGTTCGCGTTTAAACGGTGCACGTAAACTATAAAGGTAATCATGATGCTCAACCTCAGTTTTCATGTCGCCGCCATCTTGCGCTTCGGCCCAAATAACCTCTGCGCCCTGATCAGCACGCCATTCAAAATTACGACGACCAGTGCGTACACTGTCATACCCTTGAGGAATGTTGTCGGCAAGGGGTTGCTTAGCCAGTTCGACTAAAGCATACCCACGCATTCCCCATATTTGCCATGTAGTTGCAAAACGGCTGTAAGGCACTTGATACGAAAATGGCTCGTCGATGGTCGCGACTAAAATATTGGTTGAATCAGGCGAAATTGAAAACGATTTAAATAAGCCAGCACGACCAATTTGCTGAGCCTTACCATCAAGCGTGATATACGCTAGTTGACCTTGACCATAAAATTTAAACTGTGCTTCATCAAACGGGCTGGTTAATAAGTTTTGATAAGTACGCGCTGGGGCTTTTTCACCGCTACTTTGTTGAATAACTGGTACCGTACTTTGGGTATCATTGGTTAATCTTGGTTTGTCTAAGTTTACCGCTAAATTAGCCACAATTGCTGTGCTATCGGGTAGCCACTTATAAGGTGTAGCGGTTAATACTGAATTAAGTGCAAGCTCATTTAACTGCTTTGCTTGCTTGGTTTTAACGCTATAAACCCAAAGCCGTGCGTTATCCGGTTGTTCAACAATAAACGCTAAATACTTGCTATTTGCTGACCAGCGAGGGGAGCGAATGATCCCCTGTGGCAAATTATTCACGTTAACCACAGTACCACTTTCTACATGCTTAAGTTCTAACGCACTGTATTTGGCACTAACCCGGGAGCGTGAAAAATTAGCTGGGTTGAGCTTTATTCCCGCAAGCTTAAACTCTTCTTTTGCCAGCTCATCTAGTGACACAACACGCTTGCGTTCAAACAAAGCAAGCCACTGTCCATCATTTGATAAAGAGCTAGTAGGGGCTAACTTTGCATCTACAAGTGTAGCAAGTGCAGGTGAAGGGGTTTGATATCCTTGCTCTGCATAACTTGCAGGCAATAAAACAATGCAGCCTATCAAGGCAATTAATAGCCTAAAAGCATTCATGTTTTTATCCTTTTTATTGTTAAATATTACCGGATATATAAACACGTTTTGCACCATTCATAAAGTGTTAAGCTAAGTAATGACTTAAGTAGCCTGAATACGCTAAAATACACGCCTATTTACTCAACGCTAAAATTGGTTGTTTATGTCCATTAATTTGCAGCATTTTAGTTTTTCGAAATCATACTCTGCTTTTTAAATACCGTTACAGCTTTTAAAAATATACCACTGTGTTTGAGTCTGTTTTTCCATCAAATAATTAGAGAATCTAGCCAATGAAAAAAGTGCTGGTAATTGGCTATGTATGGCCAGAGCCCAATTCATCTGCTGCAGGTACGCACATGATGTCGTTACTAAATGCGTTTAGGACGCAAAACTGGGATGTTGAGTTCGCCACGCCCGCACAGCCGACCGAACACATGGTTGACCTTGCCGACTTTGGTATAACCAGCCAAAGCATCGCTCTTAACTGCGATAGTTTTGATGACTATGTTAAAGCTTACAACCCCGATTTAGTGATGTTCGATCGTTTTATGATGGAAGAGCAGTTTGGCTGGCGCGTAGATAAGCATTGTCCTAATGCGCTTAAAATTTTAGACACCGAAGATTTACAATGCCTGCGTAATGCACGCCATGAGGCGCATAAAGGTGAGCGCGAATTCAACCACAGCGATTTACTATCAGACATCGCTAAACGTGAAATAGCCGCTATTTTACGCTGTGATCTCAGCTTAATTATCTCAAGCTATGAGATGGAACTACTCAATGAAGTGTTTAAAGTTGAGCCTAGCGTGTTGCATCACTTACCTTTTATGGTTGATTTAAGTGCCTTACCTGAGCAAACTAAATCGTATCAACAACGCCAACACTTTATGACCATTGGTAATTTTAGACATGCCCCAAACTGGGATGCGGTACTCTATTTACAAAAAATTTGGCCGCTTATCCGCAAACAACTACCGCAGGCAGAATTGCATATTTATGGTTCCTACCCACCGCCAAAAGCCACCGCGCTTAATAATCCTAAAACCGGCTTTTTAATTAAAGGTTGGGCCGATGATGCGTATGAGGTAATGCAAAGTGCGCGTATTTGCTTAGCTCCTTTGCGTTTTGGGGCAGGTATTAAAGGTAAACTTTTAGAAGCCATGATCATGCAAACCCCAAGCATCACCACGCCTATTGGCAGCGAAGGTATGCACAGCACGTTGCCGTGGCCAGGTGTGGTAACAGCAGATGTGCAAGCTTTTGCAGATGCCGCAGTTTTTTTATACAACAACGAGGCTAAATTTAGCGAAGCACAAGCCGCTGGCGGCCTTCTGCTTAATACTCTGTATGACAAAGTACAGTTAAGTGCTCAATTAATTGAAAAAATTGACTCAATAAGCAGTAATTTAGATGCTCACCGGATGAAAAATTTCACGGGTCAAATGCTCAAACACCATACCATGCGCAGCACACAATATATGTCGCAGTGGATAGCAGAAAAAAATAAAAAATAACATTAAAAATCACTAGACAGGCGGCGATTTGTGTTTAAAATCGCCGCAAATAAACTTGGGCAATTTTAGCATTATTGCCTATATTTTTAGCTTAGTTATTTAATAGTTGGTTCAAAACAAATTTGAAAACCGCAACGTTTACTGAAAAACGCAAATTTATCGTTAAATTGGGCAAAATGCTCCATAAATACGGTACCCCTGCCTATCGCTTAGAAGCCCACTTAATGGAAGTGGCGACTTATTTAGATCTTAAATCTTCGTTTGTTATGTCGCCCACGTCGGTTACCTTTGTTATTTGGACCGATGGCCATGAAGATGAATATACCCATGTTGCCCGCGTTGACCCAGGCGATCATGATTTAGGTTCACTTGCCGATACCGACGATTTAGTTAATAAAATGCTCAATGACGAGCTCACGTTGCAAGAGGTTGATCAGCAACTTGATATCATTTTTGATGCCCCAAATCCTTATAACAGAATGCTGACAGGCGTTGCCTTTGCCACCTCTGGTGGCGCATTTGCCATGCTCATGGGCACCAGTTGGAATGACGTCATTTGGTCTGGTTTATTGACCTTTGTTGTATACTTATTTGTATTGTGGTCGGCTCGTTCGAAACGTGTGGCCCATATGCTTGAGCCATTAGTGGCAATAGTGTCGGCTATTCTTGCTTGTGCTATTAGCGTTCATTTAGATGCACACATCAACATTCGATTAATTGTACTTTCTGCCATTATTGTGTTTATACCCGGTTTAGCCCTTGCACTTGGCCTAGCTGAACTTGCAGCCAGACACTTAGTATCGGGCACAGCACGCGTGATGGACTCATTTATGTTGCTGTTTAAGCTTTATTTTGGGGCTTTTATTGGTCTTGCTATTGGCTTTGCGGTCTTTGGGCAAGCCGATTTCGTACAACCTGAGCCGCTACCAAAGTGGACTACATGGCTCGCTATTTTACTTTTGTGTAGTAGCTTAATCGTTATTTTTAGAACAAAGCTTAAACATGCAATGTGGTCTATTGCCTCAGGCTTTATAGCTTATGGCACTAGTATTGGGCCTGCTATTTATTTAGATTTAAATTACACGTTAGGGACCTTTATTGGTGCATTTTCTGTTGGTGTATTTAGCAACTTATTTAACCGTGTTGCTAATGCCCCGGCCTCAATTGTTGCTATGCAAGGCCTAATTGTATTGGTACCAGGGAGCAAAACGTATATTGGTTTAAACTCACTGATTGAAGGCCAAGACTTTGTTTATGCAGATCATATTGGTCAGCAAACGTTTTTAATCTTTATGTCGCTGGTGGCAGGACTTATTTTTGCAAACGTGGCACTACCTCCTAAAAAGAGCTTATAAATGTATGCGCGGTTTAAGTCGCGCTTTCATTAAACGTCCTCTTTTGAGGATTAAACGCATTTTTTAGTATATTGAGAACACCTTGCTATAATGGCTGAAATCTAATAAAGCAAAGGAAATAACAATGCTAAAAACTAGCTTAGCGATAGCAATTGGGCTTTCAAGCTCACTTGCATTTGCGCAATCAGCAATTACAGTTGAAGACATTCCAAAAGTAAAATCAGTAATACAAACAACCGTTAGCCCCGATGGTGACAGTGTTGCATTTACCCGTTCGTTACCTCGCACGCTTTACGTTGACGAAAATGGCAGCAATTACAGTGAGCTTTTCGTTGTTGACGATAAAGGTGTTGAACGTCCTTTTATTACCGGTTCGGTTAATATTAAAAGCCTACAGTGGTCAAACGACAGTAAAACAATTTACTTTTTAGCGAAATTAAAAGACGACAAATATACTTCGCTTTACCAAATACCTGTTGATGGCGGCCAAGCCCAAGCGGTAATGTCATTAAAAGGCACATCTATTTCAAGCTATCAGTTAAGTCCTGATAACAAGCAAGTCGCTATTTTAGCAATGCCAGCTGCTGATAAGTCAGAAAAAGAACTTAAAAAACTTGGCTTTAAAGCAGAAGTATACGAGCTAGGGCTTAAAAACAAGCAGCTTTTTATTGTAGATTTAGCTAAAGCCGACAAGCCGCTTACCCCTACCGCACTCAATGTTGATAACTACGTGAGTGACGTTAATTGGGCTGCGAATGGTGAAAAGCTACTGGTTAAAACTCAACCTACCGCACTGATTGATGATAAATACACAAAATCTATGTGGCACCTGTTTGATATTGCTAGCAACAAAGTTACCTTATCGTTTAAAACTGAAGGTAAGTTAGGCGATGCCGAGCTTTCACATGATGGTAAATACATTGCTATTTTAGGTGCAGAAGATAAGCACGACCCTGCAACTGGTCGCCTATTTATTGCCGATACTAAAACTGCAGAAATCACTGAATGGTTACCTAACTTTATGGGCCACGTTGTTGACTTTGAATGGTCGCATAAATGTAACACCCTTAACTTTATTGCCAATGTTGGCACAGAAAGTTTTGTTGCGAGCATTAAAACCGGCTCTAACAAATACAAGAAGCTAGTAAAAGAAGGCAAATTTATTGCCTCACAGCTAAGTGTTTCTGATTCAGATAAAACCCTAGCACTTCGTGGTAACACGGCAAAACACCCTAACGAAGTCTTTATTGTGCGCAGTAACAAGGCAAAGCGTTTAACTGATTCAAACAGCTGGTTAAACGACAAACGCTTTGCTAAACAAGAAACAATTACGCTTAAAGCGCGTGACGGTGTAGAACTTGATGGTGTACTAGTTTACCCACTCGATTATGAAAAAGGCACACGCTACCCACTAATTATGTCGGTACACGGTGGCCCTGAAAGTCATGATAAAAACGGCTGGGTAACTAACTACTCGCGTCCTGGTCAAATGGGTGCTGCACGTGGTTACGCGGTATTTTACCCTAATTACCGTGGCTCAACAGGTAAAGGCGTAGATTACTCTAAACTAGGTCAAAACGATTACGCAGGTAAAGAGTTTGACGACTTAGTTGATTTTAAAAATCACCTTGTTGATATGGGATTAGTTGATACTAAACGTGTTGGTATTACCGGTGGCTCTTACGGCGGTTATGCATCAGCGTGGGGCGCAACAAAGTTAACTGAGCACTTTGCTGCCAGTGTTATGTTTGTGGGTGTCACTAATCAGCTATCTAAATTTGGTACTACTGATATTTCAAACGAAATGAACCTAGTTCATGCGCGTTCATACCCATGGGATAAATGGCAATGGTACCTAGAGCGCAGCCCAATTTACTGGGCGGGTCAATCTGAAACGCCACTGCTTATTATGCATGGTAAAGACGATCCTCGCGTTCACCCTGCGCAATCTATGGAACTATACCGTTACATGAAAGTGCAAGGTAAAGATGTTCGCCTTGTTTACTACCCAGGCGAAGGCCATGGTAACCGTAAAGTGGCGGCACAGTACGATTACAGCTTGCGTTTAATGCGTTGGATGGACAACTACTTAATGGAAGGCAAAAAAGACATGCCTGCATTTGAAATTGACCATGCGGCTAAATTAAAAGCAGTGAAAGACGCTAACAAATAAGTATTAGCTTAATACCAAAGGCCAACATAAATATGTTGGCCTTTATGTTTGTAATGCCAGGCATGCTTAGTGGCACAGCGCTGCTTATGTTACACTCTGACTAATTATTCTGATAACTGCTAATCACACTATTGCCATGTCAAACCCTGCTAGCTGCTTTACCACTTTTAATGAAAACATAGATAACCTTGCACTGCCTGAGCAGTTTACGTTTCCCTTTTATTATAAACCTCATCCGCTGGCCGTTGCCGCTGCAAAACAATTACAACAACAATTAAAAAAGCTAGATAAGGCTATTTTAGATACAGATGATATTGATGCCGGTAAAATGTTTGGCGTCTTGGTTGTTCAAGATGAGTCGCAACAGCTAGGCTTTATTAGCGCCTATTCGGGGCAAATAGCGGGGATTGATGAGCAACTGCGTTTTGCGCCAAATGTGGCACTTAAACATATAGACGATGCAGAATTTAGTCAGCAAAGCCAAGTGATTAACGACATTAATGCGCAAATTACAGCCTTGCAAAACAGTGATAATTATCAGCAAATTGAGCAACAGTTAGTGACTGCTCGCCAACACTATGAGCAACAACTTATCGCCAAGCAGCAAGCAATGCAAGTAACTCGAAAACAGCGAAAACAGCAACGACAAGTTGCCAGCGAACAACTCAATAATGATGAGTTTGAAAAGCTGAAAAACCAATTAGCTGGGCAGAGTATTGTTGAGAAAAAACAACTACAAGCATTAAAACAACAGTGGCAAACACGCATTGCAGCGCTTGAACAGGCACAACTCACAATAGATGAGGAAATTAACGGATTAAAAAAACGCCGTAAAGTACTCTCTAAAAATTTACAAAAAAAGCTATTCGCTCAGTACCAGTTTTTAAATGCAAACGGCGAAGTGACCGATTTAAACGCCATTTTTGCCAAACTACCCGAGCACACACCGCCTTCAGGTGCGGGAGATTGTGCAGCGCCAAAATTATTACAATATGCCTATAAACATAATTTAAAGCCGCTGGCTATGGCCGAATTTTGGTGGGGCGCGCCGCCTAAATCGGCAATCAGACATCATTTACATTATTACCCTTCGTGCTACAGCAAATGCCAGCCTATTTTAGGGCATATGCTAGAGGGGTTAAATGTTGAAGACAACCCGCTCTTGGTCAACCCTGCACAGGGTAAAGACCTAACGATTGTTTATCAAGACGATGATTTGTTGGTGGTAAATAAACCTGCTGAATTTTTATCTGTGCCAGGCATTAATATTGACGATTCGGTATATATGCGAATCAAAACTCAGCTCCCACACGCTTCGGGGCCACTTATTGTGCACCGATTAGACATGTCGACTTCAGGGCTGTTAATGATTGCGTTAAATAAACGGGTGCATAAAGCACTGCAAAAACAGTTTATAGAGCGTAGTGTAGAAAAGCGTTATGTTGCTTTAGTGGCGGGTAATATTGCTGCTGAGAGTGGCACTATAGAGTTACCTTTAGTGCTTGATTTTGATGATAAGCCACGGCAAATGGTGTGTTACAAAACGGGGAAGCCGTCATTAACAACATGGCAGGTACTGGAACGTAAAAATAATACCACCCGCTTACAACTTTATCCTAAAACAGGACGTACTCATCAATTGCGTGTTCACTGTGCCCACCACTTAGGGTTAAATACACCCATTGTGGGCGACACTCACTACGGTGAAAAGGCAGAACGACTGCATTTGCATGCCGAGTATTTAGCTTTTACCCATCCTATTAGTCATGAACGATTAGAATTTGAAGTAGCCGCTGATTTTTAAATCAGCGCTGCTTTTAGTCGAATCGGATTCCAAAACAGTGCCATTTTTTCATATTGCAAAGTCGGTAACCTTTACAGTTGCAATATAGAAAAATTTACCTGCATTATGCAAAGCCACAATCCAAACAATATAAATAACCATAAAATTCAAGTGTTTAAAAATTGGCATTAGCTTTGCTTTTATCATTGTACGTATTTATTAAAGCACCAGTAAGTGCTTTTAGTCACACACAGTAAATGGCTTGCTAACCGCTTACTGTGCTCAACAGAACTTCCTACACTCCCTGTGTACTTTATTGGTTATAGGCTAACGCTTATAACCATTTTTTTTGCTTATGATTTAACGGTAAATTTTACGTCTTGATCGCGTAATAAATAAAGCGCAAAACACGCAGCCCACATAGGCCATGCCGCAAAAAACAGTAAATTATTAAAGCCATCAATGTACTGATTGTAAGAAGAAAGCGTTGATAGTCCATGCATTATAAAAATAGCACTGTAAGTGATACGTTTTTTAAAACCAACTAAAAATGCTATCACTAACAATAATTGCAGTGCACCTAAAATATAAGCAATAGTATCGGTAGAGAAACTGATCCCATAAAAATGTTCAAAAATACGGGCACTATGCCCCGGATTTACAAATTTATCCAGTGTCCACTAGGGCCTGTTGACCTTTGCAGATTGAAATTTGTTCAAGCTAGGGGCGATTTAATCGCGGCGCGAAGTTTGTAGCCTAGTGGGCTCGATAACTGCTCCTGCGTTATTCTACTGGCTTACATCCATGTAAGAATAAGTAAAAACCGAGCAAAGCTTCCGCGTCCTGCTCACGCCCCTTACCTACATCCATGTAGGCAACAAAGAGTAAATCGCCCCTAGGCAGAACCCTTCGGGCAGCGTCTGTTTGGCATTTGTGCTGCGTTATCGCCTATTTATGGGGAATAACCACACTACATAGGCTCTACCTTGTCTAAAAGCCAAACATACAGCTGCAAATTCAACCTCGAAAGATAAACAGGCCCTTTACATAACTATGAAAACCCCTAAGCGCAGCGATAAAAGTGACCATTGCAAACGAGTTTGAACATCTGTATTGATTGAATCTGTCATAAAATCTCCTTAAAAAAGATATAAATAAACTAATTGGCAAGTAAGACCGTATAATCGTTTTTTTATTTTCAAATAATTAAACCTAAACTAATCTTAAGCTGATTTGTTTAAAGGCACTATTATCTAAGCGCTAAGATAAAAAATAAAAATTTTTAGCAATTGATTGAAAGATATTTTTACCTGTCTTGGTCTTTTGTGTACATCAACATATAAAAATAGAGAAACACGATTTGAAATACACGTATTTAGCTTTAACCCTCGCCCCCCTGTTAAATGTAGCTTTAGCTGCTCAGGCTAATGAAACAGCTAGCTCTGACCCCATTGAGCGAATTGAGGTGGCAGGTCAAGCGCTTAAATCTAAAAACCTCTCTATTAAAAACACCACAGTAAACGGCCCTTTTGGTGATAATTTAGCACTGCAAGACATAGCTCGCTCTGTGACGCCTATCTCTAAAGACTTAATTGAGCAATTAAATATAACAACATTGCACGATGTGCTCGCTGTAAGTCCTAATACATACGCTGCAAGTGGTTTTGGTGCACCAAGCTTGCCGACGATCCGCGGCCAGTTAGGGGAGTTATTTCAAGATGGCACTCGACGTCAAGCAGGTAATAATGGTTTTGGTGTGCCGTTGTCGTTTAATGCGATAGAACAGATAGACGTAGTTAAAGGCGCACCACCTGTATTGTTTGGTTCAAGCCAACGTAACGGTGGCTTTGTAAACTTACACTCTAAGACAGCTTCAACTGATCAGCGTAAAGGCAATGTGAAGGTGTCTGCAGGAAGTTGGGATAAGTATAGCGCCCAAGTAGATTACAACGCACCGATTGTTGAGGATAAAATTGGCTTACGTGTTAGCTATGAGCATATTGATCAGGGTAGTTATTATGACTACTCAGCCACACAAAGTGATAGCTTGTTTGCGGCATTAAAAATTTTACCGGATGACAAAAGCAGTTGGGACATTAACTTTGAACTGTACCAAACAGAATTTACCGATAACGCTGGTATAAACCGCCCTACCCAAGCGCTTATCGATCATAATCTTTACATTACTGGTCAAGGGTTACAAGCGAATGGCAGCACAGTTCCTAGCGCAGGCTCTATTATATCGCCTACAGGGCAAGTAAAAATAGATACCAGCCGTGTGCTTACCGACCCTGATAATCTCAATCAAGCAACCACTTATTTAGTTCATAGTATTTATAAGCGCGCACTGTCTGATGTGATGTCGATTAAAAACATTAGTTACTTTCAGCATTTGCAGCGCGAAGAAATAGCACAAAATAGTTTTGTTGAAATAATTGATGGCGCCGATACCGCACAAAACCGTACTGAACTCACGTATCAATGGAGCGATGAGCAGCAAACCTTATTCGCTGTTGATGTACGTTACAATAAAGTCTTGGGTTACAGCCAATTTACCACCGAAGCCGATACGCCTATTGATTTAACCGGCCCACTTTCAAACCGCCGCATTCCATTAACTGATGCACAAAAGGCACGTTTGGTAGAGCTGCGCCCAGGTGTATATGTATCCCCTGGTGGTCAGTACGATATTAACAATGATGGCAGTGGTGATTTTAACTTATCAGACACTACAGATTCACGCTCATGGCAAACCGGCATTGCCATTCAACAAGACTCACAGTGGACTGACAGCTTACGTACTAGTGCTGGTTATCGTGTTGATTACTATGACGTAGAAGCAAATGACCCGATTGCACCTCAAGGGCAAATAGCCGCTAGTGATAGCATTAACGATACACTGCAATCAGCGCAGCTGAGCATTAATTACTCAGTAAATGACGATTTAACCACTTATGCGGCAGCAAGTTATAACGAAGCCACCTCTAACAGCATGGCCGGCGGTAATACGTTAGGTGGTGACAATACAATTAGCGCACAAAATTTTGCTACGGAAAATACTTTAGTCGAGTTTGGCGTGAAATATGCGCCAACACAAAGCGACTGGTATGCAGATGCTGCTGTATTTAGCCAACGCCGCAGCTTACGTAATCGCGATGGTAGCAATACTGGCATTCGTACAACCGGATTTGAAAGCCAAGTATTTTACGACGCTTACCCTTACTGGATAAGCGCAGGCTACAGTTATATTGATGCCCGTTATGATAACTCTGCGACAGGCCAAGACTCAGCTCAAATAGCCGATGCGTTTGATAATTCGCGTCCCGATATTATTGCGGGTAACAGCATTGGTGCACCAAGTTACACAGCTTTTGCTCCCTCAAACCGTCAAGTACAAGGGATCCCAGAGCAATCGTTAAGCTTAAACGCTAACTATACAATAACTTCTCAGTGGCAGGCTGGATTTTCTGCCCTGTATACTAAAAGCTACCCATTGGACTTTTTGGCTACCGTATACATTCGCGATCAGCACACCTTAAATGTTAATACCAGCTATGCGTTTACCTCAGCAACTAAATTGAGGCTTGATGTAAATAATATTACCGATCAGCAAAACTGGCGCCCTGTATTTGAAGGTGGCTATTTTGGCGCGACACTCGCGTTCCCAGAATTACCAATTAACGCTAAGCTTACGCTTACCCATCAATTTTAAACCGTTTGAGAGATAACATGTTAAAAAAACTAAGTTTGTTATTACTGGCGGCGATAGGTGTCGGCTTATTCTTTTTTTATGACCTAAACCAGCTTCTTACCCTTGACGGGCTAAAAGGGTCAATGGCGCAATTTGATCAGTACAAAGCTCAATCACCGTTTTTGGTGATCGGGGGTTTCTTTTTACTTTATATATTAGTGACCGCGCTATCACTGCCCGGTGCAGCCATTTTAACGCTAGCCGCTGGTGCATTATTTGGTTTGGCTCAAGGCCTATTAGTTGCCTCGTTTGCCTCAAGCATTGGTGCTACGTTGGCATTTTTAGTGTCACGTTATTTATTGCGCGATACCATAAAAAAACGCTTTCCTGAACGTTTAGCCGCTATAGATACTGGGGTTGAAAAAGAAGGTGCATTTTACCTATTTACGCTGCGCTTAGTGCCTGTTTTTCCGTTCTTTTTAATTAATTTATTAATGGGTTTAACCGCTATCAAGTCATGGACTTTTTACTGGGTAAGCCAAATCGGGATGCTGGCGGGTACCTTTGTATTTGTTAACGCTGGTACTCAATTAGCACAAATAGATAGCTTATCGGGTATTTTATCGCTGGATTTAATTTTGTCGTTTGCGTTATTAGGGGTATTCCCGTTAATTGCAAAAAGCCTAATAAATGCAATAAAAAAGCGCCGTGTTTATAAAAACTACACTAAACCCAAAACATACGACCGCAACATGATTGTTATTGGTGCGGGCGCAGGCGGCTTAGTCACCAGCTATATTGCAGCAGCAGTTAAAGCCAAAGTAACTTTAATTGAAGCCGGCGAAATGGGCGGCGACTGCTTAAACACTGGCTGTGTACCTAGTAAAGCTATTATTAAAAGTGCAAAAGTAGCCCAGCAAATGCGCCAAGCTGAAAAATATGGGCTACAAAGCACGACACCGCAGTTTTCGTTTAAAAAAATAATGGCACGTGTACAGCAAGTGATTGCCGATATAGCCCCACACGACAGTGTTGAGCGCTACACAAACTTAGGCGTAGAAGTAATTAAAGGCTACGCCAAACTTATCGACCCGTGGACTGTAGAAATTAAGCTTAACGATGGCGGCACGCAAACGTTAACCGCCCGTACTATTGTTATTGCCACTGGCGCACGCCCATTTGTACCGCTACTGCCTGGTATTGAAGAAACCGGATATGTCACCAGCGATACATTATGGACTAAATTTGCTGAGCTTGAAGAAGCCCCTAAAAAGCTTGTTGTACTTGGCGGTGGTCCAATTGGGTGCGAATTGGCACAAAGTTTTGCCCGTTTAGGCTCAAATGTTACGCAAATTGAAATGAGCGAGCGCATTATGATCAAAGAAGACTTAGAAGTGTCTACCTTTGCTCACGAAGCGCTGACAGAAAATGGCGTAAACATTTTAACCTCGCATCAGGCACTACGCTGTGAAGCGCGCGACGGTAAAAAATTCATTGTGGTAAAACATAACGATACCGAAATCGATATTGAATACGATGAACTACTATGTGCTGTTGGCCGAAGCGCTCGCCTTAAAGGTTACGGCCTTGAAGAACTTGGCATAGAAACTAACCGCACTATAGTTACTAACGAATACCTTGAAACGCTTTACCCTAACATTTTTGCCGCGGGCGATATTGTAGGGCCGTATCAGTTTACGCACGTAGCCGCTCATCAGGGTTGGTACGCAGCAGTAAATGGCTTATTTGGTAATCTTAAAAAGTTTAAAGTAGATTACCGTGTAATCCCGTGGACTACATTTATTGACCCTGAAGTAGCACGTGTTGGCTTAAACGAGCAAGACGCTATTGATAAAGGCATAGATTATGAAATCACTCGCTTTGAATTTGAAGAGCTAGACCGCGCCATTACCGAGAGCGCTAACAACGGTTTTATTAAAGTGATCACCCCTAAAGGTAAAGACAAAATCCTCGGTGTCACTGTGGTATCTGAGCACGCTGGCGATTTAATTGCTGAATTTGTACTGGCAATGAAACACGGTTTAGGGCTTAACAAAATATTAGGCACCATTCATAGCTACCCAACATGGGCCGAAGGTAATAAATACGCAGCAGGTGAGTGGAAACGTGCTCACGCACCTGAAAAAGTACTAAACATACTGGAAAAATACCATGCCTGGCGCAGAGGCTAATATGTTTAAAACACCTTTAAAAGCGCTATTGTTAGGGTCTGTTTTGCTTGCAACATCCTTTGCAAGCAAAGCTCAAAACATGCATGACAACTGGAATGCATTATTAAACAAGCATGTTGTAGCTATTAATCATGGTCACAGCACTGAGGTTGATTACACAGCAATAAAAGCTAAGCGCAGCGAACTTAAAGCCTATTTAGATTCGCTATCGGCTGTTACGCAAAATGAGTTTGATAAATGGGAAAAACCTAAGCAGCTGGCGTTTTTAATCAACGCGTATAACGCCTTTACTGTTGAGCTAATATTAACAAAATACCCAAGTCTAAAATCAATTAAAGATTTAGGCAGTTTTTTTAGCTCACCGTGGAGCAAAGAGTTTGTGCCATTACTTGGTAAAACTCGCAGCCTTGATGATATAGAGCATGGTTTAATACGTGGCAGTGGTAAATACAATGATCCACGTATTCACTTTGCTGTAAATTGCGCAAGTATTGGCTGCCCAGCACTACGTGAAGAAGCCTACACAGCCACTGATTTAGAAAGCCAATTGCAAGAGCAAACGGTACGTTTTTTATCAGACATGACTCGTAATATAGCGCAACAGAACACGCTAAGTGTGTCTTCAATATTTAAGTGGTACGGCGATGATTTTGAACAAGGCTTTAAAGGCGCTAATACGCTACAGCAGTTTTTTATGCAATATCCTAAAGCACTAAAGCTGACACCCGCTCAGCAAAAAGCGCTTAAAAATAACAACATGAAAGTTAAGTTTTTAGACTACAACTGGGATTTAAATGCTCGCCAGTAAATTTTGGCAAACATTATCGCGATACAGCTTATTCTGTGTCGCCTTTTGCATTTTCCTTATTATTAGCTTTAAAAGCCTAGCAAGTACACAATTACAAAGCCGTTGGCAACAAGTTGAAAGCTCAGGTAAAGACCAAAGCGTATATTTTTATGCGTGGGGCGGTGATGCGCAAATAAATGCCTATATTCAATGGGCTGTGAAACAAGTAAAAGCTAAATATAATATTGAGTTAGTGCATGTAAAACTCAGCGACACCAGCGAGGCCGTTAGCCGCGTACTCGCTGAAAAATCAGCAAATAATCACACCCAAGGCAGTGTCGATTTAATTTGGATAAACGGTGCTAACTTTGCCACCATGAGCGAGCACTCATTATTACTTAAACAATGGGCTAATAAGCTGCCTAACTTTAGCTATACCGACCCTAGCAATAACCCTGCGGTTAATTTTGATTTTGGAATACCCACTAATGGAATGGAAGCACCTTGGGGCCAAGCATCGCTCACCTTTTACTACGACAGTTTAGCAATTGACGGCACTGCAAATAACACACTACCAACAACCCTAAACCAATTACTTAGCTGGAGCGCACAAAACCCAGGGCGTTTTAGTTACCCCAAACCCCCTGACTTTTTAGGAATGAGCTTTTTAAAATATGCGCTTGTTGTGCTTCATCAACAAAGTGATGAAACGCTTAAAGCGCAATTAAATCAGCCTGCTACAGTGCAAAACACAGCCCAAGTATTAAACCCATTATGGGACTTTTTAAATCAACTGCACCCAACACTTTGGCGCGATGGCAGCCATTTTATGCAAAGTGGCGCACAAATGCGGCGCTTAATAGGCGACACCGAGCTAAGCATAGCGTTTACGTTTTCAGCGCCCGAAGTACCCGCCGCCGTTAAACGTTATGATTTACCAAAAAGTATAAGAAGTTATGCAATGCAAGATGGCAGTTTAAGTAACACTCACTTCGTCGCTATTCCTTATAATGCAAGCCATGCACAAAGTGCACAATTAGTAGCTAATTTTTTATTAAGCCCAGAGGCGCAAGCTCAAAAACAAAAAGCGCCTATATGGGGCGATAAAAGTGTATTGATTCAATCTACATTGAGCCAAGAGCAGCAAGCCTTGTTTAAAACGGTGGAACCGCATCCAAGCGCGTTACCCTTAAATAGCATTAAACGCACGCTTAGCGAGCCACACCCAAGCTGGGTAAACGCTATTATGCAAGGTTGGCAAGCGCGTTTTGGAGTAAGCCAATGAGTGTTGTTTCAAATAAGTTAGCAGCAAGCCCAACGCTTAAACCACACAAAAGCGCCGATATGTTTAGTAAATTAGTTAAATTAAGCCCACGTTTTTTACTGGCATTGCTAATTTTGCCGGTAATAGGTGGCCTAATTAGCGTGCTATTGCCCGCTTTTGGTTATGCACCAGTACTTGAGCATACAACACTTGGCCTGCATGGCTTTACTATGCTTATGCAAACACCCGGCCTAACACACATGGTTATGCTAAGTGTTGGCACCGGATTAATAAGTACCTTACTTGCCTTTATCATTACGTTAATGATTTTAGCGGCATTTTTTAATAGCCCGTGGCTTAACCGTATTCAGCGTTTACTAAGTCCCATACTCGTAATCCCCCACGCAGCAGCCGCTATAGCCGTTGGTTTTTTAATTGCTCCTTCGGGTATGATCTCGCGTTTAGTATCGCCTTGGTTTAGTGGATGGGAACTTGCCCCTAACGGCATGTTTCCGCATGACGCGTTTGGTATAAGTATAATTTTAGGCTTAACCCTTAAAGAGCTGCCTTTTTTACTGTTAATGGCGCTAGGTGTGCTTGCCCAACCTGAGCTTGGCAAAAAACTGCGCCAACAACATAAAGTAGCGCTTAATTTAGGCTACTGCCCTATGACTGCTTTTTTTAAAGTGATTCTGCCAAGCCTTTACCCATTACTGCGCCTACCGATTTTAGCCGTATTGGCTTATGCCAGCGCAAGTGTAGAAATGCCACTTATTTTGGGGCCAAATACTCCACCCACATTGGCTGTAGCCATTATGCATTGGTTTAACGACGTAGATTTAAACCTGCGTATTAAAGCCTCTGCGGGGGCATTATTGCAGCTTGTACTTACTGGGGGGTTACTAGCTCTTTGGCTTGGCGGCGAAAAAACTATAAAAGCATTATTTAGTGATTTACTAACCAATGGCGAGCGAGAATATGGCGGTGTTTATTGGCAAAAAATAACGACCGCATTAACAGTATTTGTAATTGGCTTTATTTTGCTCTCGTTAATTGGCTTAATTATGTGGTCGGTTGCCGGATTTTGGCGTTTTCCGGCGGCATTGCCCGATCAGCTCACGCTACTTCACTTTAAAAGTGCGCTAATGCAAATGCAAAGCCCGCTTTATAATACCCTTGCTATAGGGCTAGTTACTACGTTATTTGCCATTATTATTACCCTTTTGTGCTTAGAGTCAGAGCAGTTAAGTGCAAAACCCATGTCGCGCTTTACCAGCTTAATTATTTATTTACCGTTGCTTGTACCAAGTATTGCGTTTTTATTTGGCCTAGTGTGGCTGCAACAATTAGTAAATAACCAGGCCGCGTTTTTTAATGTGGTATTTACCCATTTATTGTTTGTACTGCCGTATGTGTTTTTATCGCTTGCGAGCAGTTATAGGCGATTAGACCCTCGTTTTGCTCATGTAGCAGCAAGCCTTGGCGCAACACCCTGCAAAGTGTTTTTACAAGTAAAATTACCCCAGTTATTTGCCCCTATTTTAATTGCGGCCGCACTTGGTTTGGCCATTAGCTTTGGCCAATATTTGCCTACACTTTTAGCCGGTGGCGGGCGCATAGCAACCATAACAAGCGAAGCGGTCACCCTTGCTAATGGCGCAAGTAGGCGCACCAGTGCAGTGTATGCCATTATGCAAATGGCATTACCACTCATTGGCTTTATACTGGCGTGGGTTTTACCTAAGTACTTTTTAAAAGCGCACATCGCTAACCCATAAATTAAAAGGTTTTTAATGCAGTCATCTTTAGAGATTAAAAATTGTGAGCTTTATCGTCAACACGAGCAATTACTAAGCTTAAACGAGCAGGTAAAAGGCGGCGAAATACTCACTATTATGGGGCCATCAGGCAGTGGTAAATCAAGCTTTTTAAATTGGCTTACGGGTACATTACCCAGTGGTTTTAGCGCAAACGGCGAAGTGTGGCTTAACGGTAAAAACATTAATAACTTACCCGCACATTTACGCCACATAGGCGTGCTTTATCAAGATGCGTTATTATTTTCGCATTTATCGGTAAGCGGTAACATTGCCTTTGCTATGCCTAAAGGCAATAAAAAACGGCGCCTTGAAAAAATAGAGCACGCCCTTGAACAGGTAGGATTAAAAGGCATGGCTAATCGCCACCCCGACAACCTCTCTGGTGGACAACAAGCCCGCGTTGCTTTATTGCGTATGCTATTAAGCGAGCCAAAAGCTATTTTACTTGATGAGCCCTTTAGCAAGCTCGACACCCAATTAAGAGTAGATACGCGCGAGCTAGTATTTAGCCAAATACGCGAGCATAAATTGCCCGCTATTATGGTAACCCACGATCATAGCGATGCAGAGGCCGCAAACGGCAAACTGATCACCTTAAATTTAGCCAAATAAACGCACAAAAAGTACAAGGCACCAAGCATGTTAGACAAATACATCACCCCAATAATAAAGCCACTGTTAACCCCCGTTGTAGCGTTAATGCACAAGCGCGGCATAACGCCCGACCAACTTACTGTGGCAGGCTTTTTAATAGGGCTATTAGCAGTGCCATTAATTGCGTATGAAATGTGGTACGCAGCGTTAACGGCTATTGCTTTAAATCGTATTTTAGATGGGCTAGATGGCGCATTGGCACGCCATGCAAATTTAAGTTCAAGCGCTGGCGGTTTTTTAGATATTACCCTCGATTTTTTATTTTACGCGGCAATTCCGCTTGGCTTTATTTTGGTAAACCCCGAGCAAAACGCCATTGCAGGTAGCGTATTACTGGCCACCTTTATAGGCACAGGCTCAAGCTTTTTAGCCTTTGCCATAGCCGCCGAAAAATTTAAGCTCGAAAAACCCCAGTTTAAATACAAAAGTTTTTACTATTTAAATGGTTTAACCGAAGGCACAGAAACCATAGCGCTATTTATTGCCTTTTGTATTTGGCCGCAGCACTTTGCCATAATGGCGAGTATTTTTGCCACTGCGTGCGCTATTACTATTTTTACACGTATACATGGAGGATATAACACGTTAAAACTCCGAGAAGCTGATGAGGTTACACAAGCCAATGAGTAATGAAATTTGGTGGCGTTTAGGGTTCTTTTTTAGCATTTTGGTTATTATGATGCTGCTAGAATCGCGTATGCCTGCGCGTAAATCGCCTATAAAAAGTAACACCCGATGGTTCGCTAATTTTGGACTGGTGTTTGCTTCATCACTAATTGCTCGCTTAAGTGTACCCATAGGCTTAACTGCCGTAGCGCTTTATAACCAAGAGCACGGTATCGGTTTATTTAATCAAATAGCCACACCAAGTAGTGTTGCTATTATTTTAAGCATGCTACTGCTTGATATACTTATATATTGGCAGCATAGGTTATTTCATAACGTGCCAATTTTGTGGCGTTTGCATCGTGTGCACCACGCCGATGCGCATGTAGATACCAGCACAGGTTTGCGTTTTCACCCTATCGAAATTGTACTCAGCATACTTATAAAATTGATTGCCGTTACCGCTTTGGGTGTACCTGCTATTGCAGTATTAATATTTGAAATTGCACTTAATGGATTAGCGCTATTTAACCACGCCAATATACGTTTACACAATGCAATAGAAAAACCACTTCGGCTTATCTTAATGACTCAAATACTGCATCGTATTCATCATAGCCAAAATCCCGAAGAAACAAATAGTAACTTTGGCTTTAGCGTAACTTGGTGGGATAGACTTTTTGGCAGCTACAAAACCAGCGCCACATTATCAGATAATAAACTAAACATCGGCTTAGCCCAATATCCCGACCCAAAACAAAACGCGTCCTTGTGGTATTTGTTAACGTTACCATTTAAAAAGTAGCAACTAGCCTAAACTAAGCAGAGAAATGGGCCTATTTCAGCTTAGTTTGTTACATTATCTAAGCTTTTGAGCTGCTACATTAACAAAAGCAGCTTATTTAAAGTAAACCAATTGTAAATTAAATAAACAAATTCTTGACCAAATTTGAAATCCCCCATATCATTTGTAAGCGCTTACATTTACCACACATAAAAATGTAAGCGCTTACAAAATGACAAAATCAACAAATACACTATATTCTGACAATAATCAGTTGAACGGGGTTCAGTTATGAACATTGAAACAACACGCATTACTCGCCTTTTGGCTGCTATATCATTAGCGTCTTTGGCTGGCTGTGGCGGCGATGCTGCGACAACATCCAATTTTGAAAAAGTAGATCCTGCCCAGCCAGTTTCAGATTGGCAAATGGTTTGGAGTGATGAATTTGATGGCACAAGCATTGATACAAATAAGTGGAACTTTGAATTAAACTGCGCCGGCGGTGGTAATAACGAAAAACAATGTTACACCGACAGTGAACAAAATGCCTTTATTAAAGACGGTGTACTAAATATAGTCGCCCTACCTGCTGAAGAAGGTGCAGAAAAACCATACACGTCAGCCCGTTTAAATACCCGTTACAACGCTGACTTTACTTATGGTCGCTTTGAAATGCGTGCAAAACTACCGTCAGGTCAAGGTAGCTGGCCTGCATTTTGGATGATGCCAACCGACGAAGTATATGGCACTTGGCCGCGCTCTGGCGAAATTGATATTTTAGAAGCGGTAAATTTAAAAACAGTCGCTGAAGATGGCACCGTTGAAGCAAATATTCATGGCACACTTCACTATGGTCGCGAGTGGCCAAATAACTCAAGCTCAGGCAAAGCTTATACTCTGCCTGAGGGAATGAATCCCGCAGATGACTTCCACACCTACGCTATTGAATGGCAAGAAGGCGAAATTCGCTGGTACGTAGATGGCTACTTATATGCCACACAACGTCGCTCTGAAGTTCGTTACAACTCTAAAGATGAGGCTGTTGGCCTTAAACATAAAGGCTGGTTTGCTGAATACTTTGAACAAGGTAATGGCGAACTTACCACTCACTGGGATAATGCCCCATTTGATAAAGATTTTTACCTTATTTTAAATAACGCCGTTGGTGGTGACTGGCCTGAAAATGTAAACAACTTAGGTGTTGACGCTGCAGCATTTGCAGAAGGTCAAAGCTTTGAGGTTGATTACGTACGGGTTTATCAATGCGCTGCAAATACTGACACAGGTAAAGGTTGTGAAACTGTGCGCCCAGGTTACGATAGCCTAGATGATGCACTTGTTGAAGGTAAAGCCCCTGTACCTACTCCACCAAGTGATGGCATTGCAAGAAACCTTGATATATTCAATGGCACATTAAACGCCAACTGGATCGCATGGGATTGTTGTGGTGGAACCACACCAGAAACTATAACCGATGCTGAAAAAGGTGACGCTATTAAGTTTAACATTAACGATAATAACGGTACTGTTTTAGGTTTTTCAACTCGTGGTGGTCACTTCCCAGATGATTTTACCGGCACCTCATCTCCATTTGACGCATCACTCCTTCTTGATCTAAATGGTCGATTAACTTTTGATATGAAAGTAGTAACGCCGCCAACATCTTCGACAACTTGGCTATTAAAAGCCGAAGCGGGTGATGGCGGACCTAATACAGGCGATGTAGCGCTTAGCGATAGTGTTGAAGGCGTAACACCGGTTACAGGCCAATGGCAAACCTATACATTTCCGCTTTCTCTACTACAAGAAAGAGGCTTAGATTTAAGTGCCATTGATGTATTAATGGTATTCCCAGCATGGCAAACTGGCGAAGGCGCTAAATATTTAATTACCAACGTGGCTATTGAGGGCGATGTAGGTGAATCACCATCAGTAGACTTATTTACAGATGGACAAAACTTAGATTGGCCGATGTGGGATTGTTGTGGCGGCTCTACTCCAACAGAAGTTATGGACGATGCAGGACACGGCTTAACCGCAGAATTCACTATTGGCGAAGCCCCCACTGTAATGGGCTTTAGTACTCGTTCATCTGCTGGTGGTAGCGGTACTCCATTTGATGCAACCAGCATTTTAGAAAATGGTTTACTACAGTTTGATGTGAAAGTGATGTCAAACCCAAATAACCCAGATGCCACTTGGTTAATGAAAATAGAATCTAATGAGGGTGATACCGCGGTAGAATTACCATTAACAGATGCTGGCGATGCACCTATTGTAGGTGAGTGGAAAACTTACACCTTTACATTCGCTGACTTAGCGGGCGCAGGTTTAGATGTAAGTGCCATTGACGTAGTAATGATATTCCCAGCATGGGGCACAGGTGAAGGTGCGGTTTACCGTGTTGATAACGCTAAGATGTACGATCCTAGTGCATCAGCAGGCGATGAAATCACTATTTTCCAAAATACTGCCGCAGATATGTGGAGCATTTGGGACTGTTGTGGCGGCTCTACCCCAACAGAAGAAATTGACGATGCTGATCACGGTACTGTAGCTGAATTTGTTATTGGCTCTGCGCCAACGGTAATGGGCTTTTTAGCCGACGACGGCATCTCTTTCGATGCATCAGCAATACTAGCTAATGGCGTTGTGCAGTTTGAAATGAAAGTGGTAACCCCGCCAAATAATCCTGACGCTGTATGGACATTTAAAATTGAGTCAACAGGCGCAGCAACAGCGGTAGAGCTTCCTCTTTCACAAAGCGTTGAGGGGGAAGTACCCGTTAATGGCCAATGGCAAACCTACACATTTACATTACAGTCACTGTTTGCTGCCGGTTTAGACATTAGCGATATCAATGTACTTATGATGTTTCCAGCGTGGGGGACAGGTGAAGGCGCTGTTTACCGTATAGACAACGTGATTATCGCTAACCCGTAATCCCTAATTCAGTGGTAGGTAGTGAATTACAAGTACCTACTTACCGTAATAAATTAAGTAAAAGCAGAGCAATTATGAACACAAATAAGTTTAAAAAAAGCCCACTAGCGGCTTCTGTGTCACTTATCATCGCTGCAAGCACGCTGAATATCGCCCATGCAGCAGAACAAAATACTGTGGAACCTGAAATTGAAGTAATACAAGTTAAAGGTATTCGCGGTTCACTTATCCGCTCTATGGATATGAAACGCGATGCATCAGGGGTAGTCGATGCTATTTCTGCTGAAGAAATGGGTAAATTTCCTGATACTAACTTAGCAGAGTCACTGCAACGTATTACGGGTGTGTCGGTGAGTCGTGCAAACGGCGAAGGAAGCCAAATTACCGTACGTGGTTTTGGCCCTTCATTTAATTTGGTAACACTTAATGGTCGCCAAATGCCTGGAACGGGTAACTCACGTTCGTATAATCTGGAAAACATTGCCTCAGAAGGTGTTAGTGCCTTAGAAGTATTTAAAACTGCTCGTGCTGATGTGCCCAGTGGTGGCTTAGGTGCGACGGTTAACATTTCAACAACTCGACCTTTACAAAGACCTGGCCAGCATTTTTCGGCAACAGCTAAAGCTATTCATGATTCATCAAATGAAGCGGGTAGCGATGTAACTCCGGAAGTATCGGCTATTTATAGTAATACCTTTAGCGATGAAATGTTTGGTATTGGTTTTTCTTTTTCGCATCAAGAACGCGACTTTCAAAAGCAAAGCGCCAATATTCAAGGTTGGCAAGCAAATGTAGACCTACCTACTCTTGCTGAAGGTGATTTTATTGATCCACGCGCAGTAGATGCGCAAGGAAATCGTGTAGGTAATCACTTTTTTACAAAAGACATGAACTACGCAATTGAAGATTTACAACGCGAGCGTACTAATGGGCAAATCACACTGCAATTTGCACCCACAGATAATTTTGTAGCAACCCTTGATTATACAGCAAGTGAGGCTACAACAGGCTCAGAAACTCTCGGCTGGGGTATTTGGAACGACTTTGGTAGTAACATTAACGGCTACGAGTTAGACGAGAATGGCACAGCTATTTATGCAGATATAAGTGGTAACGATGCATCATTTACCTCTAGTAAAAATACCACTGAAGTTAAGGCTCGTTCTATTGGCTTAAATTTAGATTGGCAAATTAATGAAACATGGCAAGTTGAGCTTGACTACCACGACTCTAAAAACGAGACAGATAACGGCGCAGACAAAGGTCTGGGTAGTGATGGGCAAGTTATTTTAGGTTCTGATCAGCTTGTAAATAAAATTTATGATTACCGCACTGGTGAAATTCCACATGCGCAAGTTAACTGGAAAAACGGTACTAGCGTATTAAGCCCTGGTGAAATTGATTCAAACTTTAGCCAGTTTATTCATTCACCTGGAGAATCAAATATTGAGCAGCTGCAATTACATACAACATGGATAAACGATAGTTTTGACATTGGTTTAATTGAAGTGAAGTTTGGTGGTTCGCGTACAGAACAAAATACCGGTGGTTATGAAGCATGGAGTGGCTTAGTTGGCGGCCCTGGTTTTAACCCTTCTTACACCGAGATATTCCCTGATGGTATGTTTACCCTTAATAACACTTCAGGACTATTAGACCAATTTGCTGGTGGTGGTAACAATTTACAACCTAACTATTATTATAGCTTTGATTTTGATGAAGCTGTAGCAAGACAAATGGCATACCTTACTGCTGATGTAACCGGTGGCGATGCCTATGCGCCTAATGCCTATCTTGATGGTATTGACAGTCAAAGCGCTGTTGAAGAAATTACCAACAGTATTTATGTTCAATCACGTTGGGAATTTGAAGTTAGCAATTACTACATAAAAGTAAATGCAGGTCTTCGTTATGAAGAAACCGATGTAAGTAGCTCTGTTCGTCAACGCGTTGAGCAACAAGTAAATTGGATAAGTGCTTCAGAGTGGATCACTCAATATGAAGCTGGCGGCGATGACAACTTCTTAGTTCAAGAAGGAAGTTACGATATTTTACTACCATCAATCGACCTAAGTGTTG
The DNA here is from genome assembly GCF_048318575.1 of Pseudoalteromonas sp. RW-H-Ap-1. GTDB lineage: Bacteria > Pseudomonadota > Gammaproteobacteria > Enterobacterales > Alteromonadaceae > Pseudoalteromonas. The sequence continues at coordinate 534,071 of NZ_CP166997.1, read as the reverse complement.
ACGTAACCGATGACTTAGTTGCTCGCGTATCATGGGGTAAAACTATGTCGCGCGCGCCATTGGGCGATTTAGCCGGTGGTCGTAGCCTTACAGGCAGTCCAAAACCGGGGGCACGAGTAGGTAGCCAAGGTAATACAGGGTTACTGCCATTTGAATCAACAAACCTTGACCTATCATTAGAGTATTACTATTCAGAAGGCAGCTATGCATCAGTAGGTTACTTTAAAAAGGACGTTGATAACTTTATTCAAACCACCATTACTCCAACCACCATTGAAGGCTTACATGATATTTTAAATGGCCCACGCTATTTACAAGCGGTTAGTGATATTGAAGCTCGTGGTGATCAAGCAACAAGCGATGCTATCTTTGCACAAATGCTTGCTAATGGTGATGGCAATGCAAACGGCCAAATTGAACCAAATAGTAATGATCCACTTATTACTTGGAATATTAGCCAACCACAAAATACCGATAGTAAATCAGTCGATGGTTTTGAAGTAGCAGTACAACACTTAATTGGTGAGACAGGCTTTGGGGTCGGTGTAAATGCAACGTTTGTTGACGGCGATGTTGAATTTGATACAGACAGCCTAGACCAACAAGCTCCATTAACAGGATTAAGTGATTCAGCTAACTTCCAAGCGTTTTACGAAAAAGAAGGTTTATCTGTAAAAGTAACTTACGCTTGGCGTGATGCATATTTAATTGGTGTAGGCCAAGCGCAAGGCTCTGCTGATGCACCACCACAATACGCCAAATCATATGGTCAATGGGATATGAGCGTAAATTATGACGTTAATGAAAATGTGACGGTATTCTTTGAAGGTATTAACCTTAATAATGAAACCGAGCAAGGGTATGGCCGTTACGAAGAGCAGTTCTTATTTGCTCGCCAGTATGGTCCACGCTACGCAATTGGCGCCCGTTATACGTTTTAAATTATCCCCTAGTTAGAAAGTTAAGCCGCTTGTTACAACAAGCGGCTTTTTTTATAACAGTTTAATTTTTTCTAATAGCTTATCGGTTGTCCAATCAATATCGTTATAGGCAATATCAGGTTTGTAGTAATCGCCCTTTCCTCTTGCTCTATTAACATACACTTTATTAGGAACTATCACTTTACCTAAGCCTGAAGGTAAATCGGCTAAACGTACCTCCATATACAGCGAGTCTGCGCTACTGGGTGCACCAAACAACGTGGTATTTTCAAAAAGCTTAAACTTATCTAGCGCATCTAAACAAGCACTAGCGCATTGCGGCGGCACTATAACAAACACCTTAGTTTTAAAGTCACTCACTAACGGCTCTTCTGGTAGGTTATTTAGCGTATTAGTCTCTCGTTCTACATAAAATGGATCACCACTTTTAAGTGATAAAGCCATACCTGCTGCTATTTCTTTAATCAGTTCATGAAATTCAGGTTGATCTTTTACCACATCAATTAACGATTTAACATAGTTGGTATTGTCTTTTGACGCTCTCCACCACACTTGTTCGTTTTGAGTAGTACCAGCTGTTTTTTGTTCTACTACTTTTTTGCCCCATAATTCTTTGGCTATTTGTGAGCTCCAATAAGATGAACCACCTTGGTTATGGCGCAAGTCTAATACCACGGCTTTTGCTGTAAGTAGCTTGCTACGCTGCTGTTTTATTTTTTCAAACACTTTTTTGTAGTCAGCTGCTTGTTTATCATTTACTGAAAAGCTAGGCATAGCAATCCACGCAATGTTTTTTTCAGGCCAGATTAAATCAATGGGAAGTTCATCACCATTGTAGGCATTTTCTAAATGCTTACTGACTGATTTAGGCCTTACAGACCAATTTAAAACCTGTTTATGGGTATTGCCATTGGGTTTAACAAACTCGCATTCTTTTAGGGGGACTAAAAATGGATTCCCTACATCCGTTAGTAACCGCCAACCTTGCTGCCACCAATGCCCTGGTTGAGCAACTTGCCCATGAAATGTAAACACTCTTTTGCGCATCAAAGCTTCAGTACTTTGCCCATCACATTGGCTTACAATATCCCCTTTTTTAATAGTGCTAATTTCACTGTAATACACTTTTAGCGCATCACCTCGCCATAAAGCACTAAAGCCGGGCCAGCGACGCGCAGGCCTGTCGATGCTTGAAAACGCACCAGCATGACCATCTTGTAACACCGTGCTAAAACGTGCAATTGCCGCTGCATGCGCCTGCGGCCCAATCGCTTGCTTAGACAGAGTAAGCGCTTCTGCTTTTGCTTGCTTTAATAACTCAGGAAAGGCTGGGTTGTTAACATCAAACATACCAGGGTGATTTTTTGCCGATATGCTGTAAGCAGCTTCAATATCTCGCTCAGTAACACTGCGCCATTGCTCTGGGGTTTTAGGAGTAAACGATAATTCGGCCATGCTCAAGGTAGGCGAAATTAATAAAGCGCTCAATAAAGTACGGCTAACTATTTTTGTTTTTATGTTCATGAAAATCCATTTTAAATTAGGCTATATAATTACTGTAAACTCATTTGGTGCAACTAAAAATATCTTAAATCCAATAAGTATCAGCAAATTTTTTTACAACAACAACTTAGCAACAATAAAAGCCGCTAGCAATAAGTAACATTTAAAATGAACTGGCTTTAAATTTAGAACAACAGCTTACTTAGAGGTTTGTTCAATTTTGGTTTGCAGTAGTGTTATGCGGGCGTTGAGTTTTCTAAAGGTATACTGTGAATAGAAGAAGTTTAAAAAGAAAGCAGCAAAACCAGAGCAAGCAAGCCCTATCAATGGGCTGAAATAAAACATTAACAATAAAACAATTACAGCCATCGCTAACGTAAGTCCCAAATAATGAAATCCACTAAATAACTTTCGGTTGTTTTTTTCAAGTTGTACTAGATGAGAATCTATATCCATTAAAAAATTTCCTTTTTGACAAATAAACGTTAACTATTTTGAGCTTTACTACCTACATAGCATTATTAAAAAATGATTCACTCCACTGCGCCTTAGTTAATCGGTATAACTGTACGGCACGACCGTGAAATTCATGATTGCTATAATCTGTAAAGCCAATTTTCTTTGCTACTTTCAATGACGCAATATGCTCAGGTTCAATAATAACAACGACCGATTGGTGAGTAGTTTGCGTAAACACATACTTTAAAACACCTTTAGCTGCTTCGCAGGCTAAGCCTTTATTCCAAAAATCGACCGCTAATCGATACCCTAAATTAGGCTCTTCGTTACCCGCGACGCTTTGTGGGGAAATACCACAAAATCCAATGAGTAAATCACTGTTTTTATCTATTAGTGCCCATGGGCCCAAACCGTATGAATCGTAGCATTGTAAACACCACTTTATAAAATCACGAGTTGCAGCTTCATCGCATACGCCACGAATTGAGTATTTCATCACCTCATCGTCACTAAGGATTTTACTTAATGCCGGCACATCATCAATTGAAAACTGCCGAATAAGCAACCTTTGGGTTTCACAAATTTTCACTCAAACCTCCTTGTAATTACAGCTAAAAACTTTCAAAAAACCAAGTAATTAAGGTAGGTCTCTCAGTTATTTAGTTCTTTTTATGTTCCGAATGCCACATAAGGTACCCAAATAATATGCCTACTAAAGGAAATATTATTAAAGATGAAATGATTCCATTAAAAAAATCTTGCTCACCTGTAAGGTGCATGATTAATTGAAATAAAATAGCTGTAGGAACTCCCCAGCCTAGAACACCTTTTAGTAAAATAAAACGGAATTTAGTGTGGTTTATATTCATGAGCCTTCCTTGAGTTGTGACGCCAAATAATAAGCTGAAATCAATCATAGTCGTTAGTGAGTTATGTCTCTAAATTATTGGAGACAATTTAAATTAGTTTAAAATTACATTAACACTATTGAAAAAACACTTAACCAACTTAATTGGATACCATAAGAGATACGTTGATAGGTACCTGGGTTACTTTGAAGCTTAACCGCTTTAGCCATAGCAAACAGATAATAAACTGTAGCGATAACAGAAACAGTTGAAAAAACACGAAAGTATAGAGATATAACTTCTGTAGTTGGACCAGTAGCTATTAATATTGGTGCTACAACCAGCGAAAGTAACATAATAAAACCAGCCCAAGAATGTGCCTTGCAGCTAAAAGTTGGATGTTTAGTAAATGGGTCAGCATCCATAGGAAAATAACCCGCAACCCAAGTACCAATACCATGCACTATAACTAACCAACCAGCAATATTAACCAATATAGAAACATTAGCCAATTGCGCCAAATACCAGCCAAAAAAGCAAAATAGAAAACCTAAAGGATAATTATTAATTAGCGGTGACAGTTTTTCAGTTGGGCTTCCCGTTGCACCTAATTCACTACAAAATTGTTTAGAATGACTGTAACCTTCATAAAACCGACTTGCTACATAAACACCAATGAATATCCAAAATGTGGCTATTAACCCTGAATAAATCGCAATCGTTTCAAACATCACCATAATCCTTTTTGTGATTAATTCATTAAAGCCTTTTTGAACACAGAGGAGAAAATGAGCCGGCTTCGAGTGACGAGCTGTGAGCTTGTACAAACAGCCTGAAACCTAGTCATAACAGCCCTGAGCTAGAACCTTTAATCTACTTTTTCAACCCAGCGCCTCATTATCTTCTTTGTGCATAATTCACTGAGGTTTTATTTCGCCTCATTAATAATCATTTCTTTATCATTATAATTAACCACTAATCAAATGCTATCGGTATTAGTTTTAAAAAAACAAAGCGCTACAACAATGCAGCGCTTTCATTACTTATAGATTGTTTGTTTAAACTAAAACGCGTTGTTAAAAGAAGCCAAGCGGATCTTCGCTGTAGCTTACTAATAAGTTTTTAGTTTGTTGGTAATGATCGAGCGCGAGTTTGTGAGTTTCGCGGCCTATCCCAGACTTTTTATAACCGCCAAATGCTGCATGAGCTGGGTACATATGGTAACAGTTGGTCCATACACGGCCGGCTTCTATTTTGCGACCAAAGTGATAAGCGCGGTTCATATTACGGCTCCATACCCCTGCGCCTAAACCAAATTCTGAGCTGTTAGCCAATTCGAGCGCTTCGGCTTCATCTTTAAAGGTCGACATTGAAATAACGGGGCCAAAAATTTCTTCTTGGAACACGCGCATATCATTAGTGCCTTTCAATAAAGTAGGTTGAATGTAATATCCACCATTGAGCTCATCGCTAAGTTGCTCAACATGGCCACCACTGAGTACTTCAGCACCTTCTTGTTTGCCAATATCAATATAACTTAAAATCTTATCAAACTGTGCTTTAGAGGCTTGCGCACCTACCATAGTTTCGCTATCTAGCGGGTTGCCGCGTTTAATTTGCTTGGTACGTTTTAAAATGCGCTCTATGAATTGCTCATAAATATCTTCTTGAATGAACAAGCGAGATGGACAAGTACATACTTCACCTTGGTTAAAGTAGGCAAGAATAGCGCCCTCAATTGCTTTGTCTAGGTATGAGTCGTCTTTTTCCATAACATCGTTAAAGAAGATATTAGGTGATTTTCCCCCAAGCTCTACCGTTGAAGGAATAATGTTATCGGCTGCACATTTTAAAATATGTGAACCTACAGGGGTTGAGCCTGTAAAGGCAATTTTAGCTATACGCGTATTAGTTGCCAGAGCTTCACCGGCTTCTTTACCAAAGCCATTTACTACGTTTAACACGCCGCCGGGCAGTAAATCACCAATAATTTCCATTAACACTAAAATTGAGGCGGGTGTTTGCTCAGCAGGCTTAAGTACCACACAGTTACCAGCTGCAAGTGCAGGCGCTAGTTTCCATGCAGCCATTAAAATTGGAAAGTTCCACGGAATAATTTGCCCTACAACGCCTAATGGCTCATGAAAATGATACGCCACCGTAGTTTCGTCTATTTCACCAATACTGCCATCTTGAGCACGCAAGCAACCGGCAAAGTAACGAAAGTGGTCCGCAGCAAGTGGAATATCAGCGGCAAGGGTTTCGCGAATGGCTTTACCGTTATCCCATGTTTCGGCCACTGCAAGTAGCTCTAGATTTTGTTCAATGCGATCGGCAATTTTTAATAAAATATTACTGCGCTCGGTAACTGAGGTGGTGCCCCACTGCGTTTTTACGGCATGGGCTTTATCAAGTGCCAAATTAATATCGTCTTTATCAGAGCGAGGAATTTTACAAAACACTTTGCCATTTACAGGGCTAATATTCTCAAAGTATTGACCATTAACGGGTTCAACCCACTCGCCGCCAATATAGTTACCATACTGCTGTTTAAATGTGATGAGTGCGTCTGCTGAGCCTGGATTTGCGTAAATCATATGTGTGTTCTCTTGTTGTTAGCTAAAAGTCTAAGCCGAAATACCAGCAACTTGTTAGGGTAATGTAGCAAGTTGCTTTATATTTAATCGGTATTGATTGACATTAGACTATTAAGCGCTTAAAAACTTGATTAGCAGTCCAAAAAAATTGTCTGTGAGTCCAAACGATTTAATCATTAAAAAGGCTGATTATGCATTCGTCGCAGTTAAATAAAAAACGCCAACAACTTGATGTACTTATTGAAAACAAAGTGAGCTTTGCTGCCGATAACAGCGAGCTGAGTATTTATGATACTTATAAAAGTGCGCAAAAAGTGGCGCTGCATTCAAACGAATTACTGTTTTGTGCCATGCTCAGTGGCAAGAAAATTATGCATGTTGAGAATAGTCATTATCATAAAGCGTTTTTACCCCACGAATCGTTTGTATTAGCGCCCGAGCAAGGGGTGCTGATTGATTTTCCACAGGCAACTATCAACTCACCTACCACCTGTTTAGCGATTGAAATCAGCACCGATAAAATAACCAATGTGGCTAATGCGCTTAATATGCAGCAAAACTTTGCTAGTGATGCCTTATTTGAATACAGCCCTAATTTAGTGCATACCCAACATAATGCGCAAACTCAGCAGTTATTAGAGCGAATGGTGCATTTATTCAGTGAGCAAGGCGCCGAGCGACACTACCTAATTGATTTATCGTTAAACGAATTGATCACCCGTTTACTGCAACAACAAAGCCGCGATTTATTAATGGCCAACTGCGATAAACTGCGTCTAAAAAGTAACGTGAGTGATGCACTGCAATACATTGAAGAGCATTTAAGCGACACACTCGACATAGACACATTGTGCAAAATAACTTGTATGAGTCGTAGTAAGTTTTACCAGCAATTTAAACTCGCTTTTGGCACCAGCCCTGCGCTTTGGCAGCAACAACTTAGGCTTAAAAAAGCCCGCACGCTTTTATTAGAAGGCCAAGCTATAAGTAAAGTGTGCTACGACCTTGGTTTTAATAGCGCCAGCCACTTTAGCCGCTTGTTTAAACAAACCTTCGGGATTGCACCTAAAGCGTGTCGACATTAACGCAACACAATAGTTTTTGTTATATTAAACAGCCTAATATGTTAATTTACTAATTCCCTGCTAAGTAGTAATGAGTCGCTGATGAGTAAACCCACCCGCTGGACATTAAAAAGTATCGCCAAAGAGTTAGGTGTGTCTAATGCTACGGTATCAAATGCGTTTAATCGCCCTGATCAACTCTCGGCTAAACGACGCGAAGCCATACTTAAAGCTTGCAAAGAGCTCGGTTATTATGGCCCTAATAAAGCGGCGCAATCTCTGCGAAGTGGCACGTTTAATATTGTTGCTTTAGTGCTACCAGATAGCGTGGAATATATGGTGTCAGACCCTGTCGCCAGTAGCTTTATGCGTGGTGTAACCTCAGTGCTTGAAAAAAACGGCATTAATGTTTTATTGTTTTCAGGCAATAGCGACAATCTCAATAACGTTGTTGATTTTGTTGATGGCTTTATTTGTTATGGGCGCCCACGAAATAAAGCACTGGTAGAACAACTAAAAACTGTACAAAAACATGTGGTCACTGTGGATTTTGATATTGCCCGCAACGCCTCAATTAATATAAACAACGAGCAAGCCAGTTACGAAATAGCCAAACATGTTTTGCACAGTGCAACTGATAACGTGGCAATATTAGGCTTGAGATTACTCGATGAAAATGTATTGTGCCGAGTTTACGAACACCATGAATTTGAAACGGGTCAATCTATTTCTCACCAACGCTTACGAGGTTATCAGCGTGCGTTAAATGAAGCGAATGTAACGGTAGCCGACGACCGCATTTGGAATATTCCTGAAAGTAGCGAACGTTTTGCCAGCATAGCTGCAAAAGAAGTATTAAACGCCTCACCACGCCCTGATGTGATTATATGTATGAGTGATTTAATCGCCCTCGCCACCATGCGAGAAGCAATAAAACAAGGTATAAAAATAGGGAGTGAGCTACGTATTGTTGGGTTTGATGGCATAGAAGAAGCAGCCCGTTTTATGCCTCGCCTTACGACGATTCATCAAAATAGCCAAGAAAAAGGTGTAATAGCTGCTAACTTATTTATTTCTAAAGAAGAAAAACAACATGAAGTAGGTTACGCTCTCGATATTGGTGCAAGTAGCTGAGCGCTGTTAGTAACGCAGATAAAAAAGCCAAGCTTAAGTTGCTTGGCTTTTTGGTTTTCAACAAATAAAGCTATTTAAACTAATAAACTTTGTAAGTTTAAAGTGTTTTCTTGAGCACCATTAACCTGCGTGATAAGTGCAGTACGGCTAGCAAAGTCAACGCTTAGAGAAATTGATTGTTGCTCAAGCTTCCACATTAAACAACATACACTTGCGCCACCTTGAGCAGTAAATTCACCAGCAAATGCAGGATGCTCATTACGTATTTTAATTAATGCTATTAATCCTTTTACTACCGGCTTATTTAGCGCTTCATCTATTTTAGCGGCATCTAGATAAGGGCGATTAATATCACGACCAACGTTCGTACTCGCCAGAAGCTCCATATCATTTTTACAAGCAAATAAACCACCGTAATATACCTGTGGTACACCCGGTGCAAAAAATTGAATGGCGCGAGATAATAAGTAATCAAAATCATTTGCGCCCAATGCATCGTAATACGTACAGTTAACTTGATATAGGTCGACGTTACTTGCAGCTGCACCTGTTGCTTTACGGCTCTGGTTATTGCTGTTGGTATGCATGGTTTCTACTAAATTATCTATTTGAGATGCGTTTAACAGCCCTGGCTTATCGCCCATTGGGCCCGCATCAATAATGCCAATACCATCATGGGTGTCTAGTACCGTTAAACAGTTACGCGGTGAAATTTGTAGCCACTTAAGCAGTGCGTCTACGTCATTATTAAATAAGCTATGTAAAATAAGCGGGGGTAGGGCAAAGTCGTACACCATGTTTACGCGCTTAGCCACGTCAACTTGAGTTTGATAATGGCTATGAATTTCAGCAATGGTTTCCATGCCTAAATCATTTGCCTGCTTTGAGAGTTTATCTAAATAAGCAAAGGTTTCATCGAGCATAAAACAGTTAGTACCTGCTTGCTTAATGGCGTAACCCGCTGCATCTAAACGAATAATGTTTACGTTGTTAGCAGAAAATTTAGTAAGTACGTTATTTAAATAGGCAATGCCCGCTTCTACTTTTACATTTATATCAATTTGGTTGTCGGTAAAGGTGGTCCAAAAATCATACGTTTGACCATCACCGCATTTCATTGGTGTAAAACAGCTTCCAGGCCGTGGACGGTAAATGGCTTGTTGTTCTTGGTTGCTCATGCCATTAGGGAATACGTCTTCTTTAGTTAAAAATAAATCCCAAAATTCAGAGGCTTTGCCTTTGGCCAGCACATCCTGAAATTGAAACGATTGCGCCGATACATGGTTCACTATTAAGTCGGCCATTAAATCATGGTCTTTTCCAAGTGCTTGAATATCTGACCAAGTTCCTATTCGGGCATCAACTTCACTGTGATCAATTGGGTCAAAACCTGCATCGCTACCATCTATTGGGTTATAAAATGGTAATAAGTGTACTCCTGCAAAAACGTCTTTAAGTGGACCCTTTAGAAGTGCTGTTAATGCGTTTATATCTTTACCGGTGATTCGATCAGCATATGTGATCAATTGAACTTTATTCTTCATCATGTGTGATTACCAAGTTGAAACTTAATCGATTAAGATATATCTTTAACTAGCAAGTGAGAATTTACAAGTAATTTTTAAATATTTTACATACAAATATCGTGGCTCGATTAATACTACAATAAGTTACTGACAACTTAATGTGTGTTACCAAGCATTTAACGAGGAAAAGCAAATGACAAAATCACACACACACGTAAGCAGCGATCCGTTGCAACAAATTCGTTGGCTCACATACATGATGTTTTTTATGTTTGCCATGACCTCTGACGCCGTTGGCATGATCATTCCCGAACTCATAAGCGATTTTGGTTTAAGTATGACCCAAGCCAGTGCGTTTCATTATGCGCCTATGGCCATGATTGCAATAAGTGGATTATTTCTAGGCTTTTTAGCCGATAGTCTTGGCCGTAAAAAAACGATTATGCTTGGATTATTAATATTCTCTGCAAGTTGTTTTTTGTTTGCGATTAGTAGCAGCTTTATATTTTTTGTTTTTTTACTGTGCTGTATTGGCCTCGCCATTGGTTTATTTAAAACCGGTGCATTGGCGCTTTTAGGTGATATTTCTAATAGCTACGAAGAGCACACCAAAACCATGAATAAAGTAGAAGGCTTTTTTGGCATTGGTGCCATTGTTGGCCCTGCTTTAGTTGGCGTGCTGCTGGTTCAAAATGTAAGCTGGACTTACCTTTACATCATTGCTGGCATTATGTGTTTAATTTTGGCATTGCTTGCTTGGCGTGCCGATTACCCTGCTGTGGTAAAAAATACAGATAAGCCAGCCTCACTAGAAACGACTATGAAAATGGTTAAAAACCCTTATGCACTGGGTTTTTCACTTGCAATTGCTTTATATGTTGCCACCGAAGTCGCCATATACGTGTGGATGCCTACCCTACTAAAAGATTATACCGGCTCATGGCCGCTGCTGGCCACTTACGCACTCACAATCTTTTTTGTGTTACGTGCTGCAGGGCGTTTTATTGCGGTATGGTTACTTAATAGGTTTAGCTGGCAAGGGGTTATGGCTTACTTAAGCTTTGGCATTGCGCTGTGTTACGTTGGCACTCTTTATGGCGGAGTTGACTGGGCAGTGGCTTTATTACCTCTTTCAGGTTTATTTATGTCGATGGTCTACCCTACTTTAAATTCTAAGGGAATATCGTGTTTTCCTGTGCAGCAACACGGCGCAGTAGCCGGTGTTATATTATTTTTTACCGCACTGTCAGCCGCCTTAGCACCTTTATTTATGGGTATGATAAGTGATTACTTTGGACACGTGCGCTACGGATTTTATTTAGCCACGGGTTTTGCAGTCATATTATTTTTAGCTATGTTATTTAATTATATTCGTGACCCATCAGCAACTGCATTAGAGCAAAACAACCTAGTCGCTGAGTAAATAAACAACTTTAATGCTATAAAAACATATTAAAAATCAATATCTGAATAAAAAAACAGCAAATAATTAACAAAATAATTTGCTTATTGTAAAAACTTTGTTATTTTTACTTAATCGATTAAGTAAAAATAACAACTTCCCTTTGGGTTTAAAACGAGGCGTTCACATGACAACACACAACACACCTTTATATTTGATCAGTGCTTTAGCGCTCGCCGTTAGCCAAGGCGTTAATGCACAACAACAAGAGCAAAATACACAAGCGCAAGCCAACAAAGGACTCGAAACAATTGTTGTTACCGGTGTACCCCGCCGCACAACAATAATGGCGTCAAGTTCTTCTGTGAGCAGTGTGTCGCTTGAGCAAGTTGAGGTGTCTACGCCTCGCTCTACCGCTGAGGCATTTAGAATTATTCCCGGGGTTCGTTCAGAATCAACCGGCGGTGAAGGTAACGCCAACATTGCAGTACGTGGTTTACCGGTTGCCTCTGGTGGTGCTAAATTTTTACAGCTCCAAGAGGATGGCTTGCCTGTTTTACAATATGGCGACATTGCATTTGGTAATGCTGATATTTTTATGCGCTTAGATAATACAGTGCAAACCATTGAATCTATTCGCGGTGGTTCAGCCTCTACCGCAGCCAGTAATGCACCGGGTGGCATAATTAATTTCATTTCAAAAAATGGCGAAAACGAATCGGGCAGCGTATCAACTACACTTGGTCTAGATTACGATACTATTCGAACAGACTTTGAATATGGCACTTATTTAAATGACACTGTACGCTTTCATGTTGGTGGTTTTGTGCGTCAAGGTGAAGGCCCGCGTGAAACAGGTTACACATCAAATAAAGGTGGGCAAATTAAAGCCAACCTGACCAAAGATTTTGAAAATGGATACGTGCGTCTTTATTACAAACATTTAGATGATAAAAGTGTTGGCTACTTACCTATGCCAATGTATGCAAATGGTGACTCAATTCCTGGGTTTGACGCACAATCAGATACCCCGCATTCTGCATTATTTACTAAAACAGTGCGCTTAAACGGCGAAAATCAAATAAGCAACGGCGATATTCGCGATGGTATGAATCCGCAAGTTGACTCAATTGGCTTTGAAGCGGTATTTGATTTAGACAACGACTGGCGTATTGAAAACCGTTTTCGTAAATCATCTATAAGCGGTAATTTTAATTCGTTGATCCCCGCTGAAGTTGGCGATGCATCAGCTATAGCACAAAGTATTGGAGGTGTGGGTGCAACGCTTAGTAATGCGACCACAGGTGCTGCATTTAACGATGATTTAGCCATGCGTATTCATACGTTTGACGTAACCATGAACGACTTTGACTCAATTGTTAACGACTTCAAACTAACTAAATCGCTAAGCGATGATACTAGTGTTACTTTTGGCTATTATACGTCAACCCAAAATATTGCCATGTCGTGGTTATGGAATTCCTACCTAATGGAGCTTAAAGGTGATAACGCTGCGCTACTAAATGTAACAGCCGCTGATGGGACTGAATTCTCTGAAAATGGCTTATACGCTTATGGCACGCCTTTTTGGGGTAACTGTTGCCAACGTGATTACGACACAGAATACGACACTCGTGCACCCTATATTGCATTTTCAACTAAGGTGGGTGACGTAAGTATTGATGCTAGTGCCCGTTATGACAGCGGTGAAGCACGTGGTAACTATGCAGGCGCGGTTACCTCAACCGTTGATATGAATCGCGACGGTGTGATTTCTGTTCCTGAACAAAATGTAGCAGGTATTGACCTTGCAAATGCCAGCCCTGTTAATTACGACTGGGATTATGCATCATATTCAATTGGTGCCAATTACCAAATTGACTCAAGCCTTGCAACGTTTGCTCGATTGAGTAAAGGCGGTCGCGCTAATGCTGACCGACTTTTATTTGGTAAAGTTCGCGCTGATGGCTCAGTAGCCGATGAAGATGCCGTTGATGAAGTAAACCAGTATGAGTTTGGTATTAAAAAGCGCTTTGATTCACTGTCAGTTTTTGCCACGGCATTTTATGCTGAGACTGAAGAGCAAAACTTTGAGGCCACATCACAAACCTTTTTCGACCGCGAATATGAAGCAAAAGGGATTGAGGTTGAATCAACCTACTTTATTGATGCATGGGACTTTCGTGGTAATTTAACGTGGACAGACGCTGAAATTGCAAAAGATGCGCTGACCCCTGAAGTGGTTGGTAATACACCTCGTCGCCAAGCTGATTTAATTTACTCATTAATGGCACGTTACACATATGAAAAAGGCTCTGCAGGCCTTAGCTTTATTGGTACTACCGATGCCTATGCTCAAGATAATAACGATCTTAAATTTGATGGTTACACTCAAGTAAATGGCTTTGTAAGCTACGATTTATCAGAAAACCTTAATATTGCGCTAAACGTAAATAACCTATTCGATACGGTAGGTATTACTGAAGCAGAAGAAGGCTCAATACCTGATAACAATATTATTCGCGCGCGTGCCATTAATGGCCGCACAACGTCAGTGACGTTTAAATACGCGTTTAACTAACCATTTTTAGTGTAACAACTGCTGAAGCTTTATTTGTTCAGCGATTGTTACACTAACTTTAATAATTCTCCCTCGAATTTTGACCTAGCCATGCTAGGTTTTTTAGGATTTACACTATGACCAAATTACTTAGCCTTGGTGAGCTGCTTATTGATATGCTGCCTCAAGACTCTCAAAACAGTGCTTATTTACCCATTGCAGGAGGTGCTCCAGCTAATGTGGCAGTAGGTTACGCAAAACTCGGCGGCAAGGCTGCGTTTTGTGGCGGTATGGGAGATGACTATTTTGCTAAACAATTAACTAATGCGCTTGAGCAATATAACGTAGGTACTGAGTATTTATTTACCATAGAAGGCGCGCAAACGGCTATGGTTATTGTCAGCTTAGATGAAAGCGGCGAACGCAGCTTTAACTTTTATCGTCATCAAACAGCCGATTTACTGTTAACGAGTGAGCATTTAAATCGTATTAATTGGGATGAATTGAGTACCCTACACTTTTGTTCAAACACCCTTACTAATTCGGCAATTGCACAAACCACTGAGTACGCTTTAAAGCTGGCTAAAAACAACCAAAAAATAGTTAGCTTTGATGTAAATTTACGCTACAGTTTATGGCAAAATAGCAATGACATTGAGCAAAACGTGCATGCATGCTACGCCTATTGCGATATTGTTAAGCTCTCACGTGATGAGTTAAACTTTTTAGCAACGCAACGCCAACAATCAGCTGATATCTACTTAAAATCCCTGCTTGATTTAGGCGTCACGCTGGTATTTTTAACCGATGGTCCAGCACCAGCGACTGTTTACCATAGCGCTTTTACACTCAGTGAAGCAGCCCCAACAATTACCGCTGTAGATACCACCAGCGCCGGTGATGCTTTTATTGCTGGCGTACTGTATTACCTAAACCACAGCGATAGTGTAATGCCACTTGCCGATAAGTTAAATGATGAGTCAATAGTAAAACAAGCGCTTCACTTTGGTCTTCGCTGTGGCTCAAAAGCATGTTTAGCTAAAGGCGCTTTTCCTGCGCTACCCACGCAGCAAACACTGTCAAAATAAACTAAGGTACTTACAAAAAAGGCCACTGTTGGCCTTTTTTATTAAGCCTCTAAATTATTGGTTTTTAACCACTCTAGAGCGGTAGTGGCATTTTCAAAGTATTGTATTTCACCCGACATAAACCAACTACCTAACTTAGCTATGGTTGATTGCCACTCTTTATTACCGTAAATCGCTATTTTTTTAAATTCTTTGTTGTGTTTCAAGCCAAGTTTTAAATCGTCCCAAGCAGCACGAAGCTCCCAACCATCTAACTCAGTGCCATCTATCAATACATTAACAATAGGATGCTTAACTTCGCCTAGCGCTGAATCGATCATTGGGGTGATCACTTCATAATCTTTGTGAGTTAAGGTACCAATTGCCTTAAGTGTTAAGAAAAACTCACTGCCTGAGCGCTCAATACCAATCGATAAACCATGCGTTAAATTAACCATAACTCAACCCTTGAATGAAAAGAGCTTTGATTATAGGCAACAGTTAAAAATCATCACATGAAGCAGATCAAAAAACAGCCAGTTAATGCTGATTTATCCTTTGGGCTAATTATGCCTCTCTAATCGATTAACTTGGTTTTCTACATCATTTAAATAGCCGGTCTTTATCCATACTCTTGCGCCATTGTTACCCGCTGTGGCGTTAATTTCACTATTAACAGGCACTCTAAGCCAACTGTGTTTTTCAAGTGTGTCGTTATGCTCTTGTAAAGTGCCATCCAAAACCAACAACTCAGCGCCACCACTTACCGTGAGCGCTAAAGATTGATTGGCATTAAACTGCACAATACTCACTGTTTCATATGCATCTTGATATAACAAAATGGCATTTAGGTCATTAAATTCGGGATTTTTCTGCCCTTGCATATGCTGTGTGTGAATACGAACGTGCTGGCGATCTTCTGGCTGAAACTGCCATAGTTTTACAAATATAATGCAACCATCTTTCGAGCCTGGGGTATGTTTTGATTGCGGAGGATTACGAATATAGGCACCTTCTGGGAAATCACCATGCTCATCTTGAAATACCCCATCGAGCACTAAAAACTCCTCGCCCCCAGTATGAGTATGTGAGCTAAAGTGGCTGTTTGGCGCATAGCGTACAATACTAGTGGCACGAGCAACTTCGTCGCCCACTCTGTCAAGTGGACGTCTATCAACACCTGGCATGGGCGAAGCTATCCATTCAAGTGACTCACTATGCACCACCACACGTTGACTAAAGTCGGCAGCAATTTTCATATTTGACTCCAAATTATTAATTTATAGCAGCAATGCTTGGGCGCTGAGCGACCTTTTTTTGCCATGCAATTAAGTGCGTGAGTTCTGTAGGAATAGCAATTTGTGCAAAGCCTGCAAACACGAGTCCTGCGTATAAGGTAATATCTGCAACACTAAATTGTTCACCTGCCACATAAGTTGAGTTTGCTAATACGCTATTAAAATAAAGCAAGCCTTGCTGTGCTTTTTCAGCTTGCTTTTCACCCCATGAAACATTTTGATAGGTTTCAAGTTCAGGTCCTAATCCATCAGTAGCATGATGAAAATAAGTGGCAATTGCATCAAGTACCATCGACTCAGCACGTTTTTGCATCATATTAATTACTGCGCGTTCTTTTGCCTCAACACCAGTTAATGAAGGGCCTGCAAAAGCGGTATCAATGTATTGTGTAATCGCAGTACACTCGGCAATAAAAGTACCATCATCAAGCTCTAGTACAGGTACACCTGCCAGCGGATTCTTTGCTAAGAAAGCCTCACTGCGGTGCTCCCCATTTAATAAATCAACAGCAACAAACTCTACTTTATCAGTCGCATTTTTTTCAGCAAGTGCAATACGAACCCGTAATGGGTTAGGGAAATTTTCTACGTCATATATTTTCATAATTATCTCTTATATTTTTAACAACAACCTAGGGTCTGTTGACCTTTGCGGATTATAATTTGTTCAAACTAGGGGCGGTTTAATCGCGGCGCGAGATTTGTAACCTAGTGGGCTAAGTAAAAACCGAGCAACAAAGAGTAAATCGCCCTTAGGCAGAACCCTTCGGGCAGCGCCTGTTTGGTATTGATGCTGCGTTATCGCCTATTTATGGGGAACAACCACACCACATAGGCGCTGCCTTGCCTAAATGCCAAACAGACTGCTGCAAATTTAACCTTGAAAGGTCAACAGACCCTAAGTTAATATTGGCAAACACAACCTACCTACTGATAGGTAATTTATAGCAAGCGCTAAATGTTTGCAAACTAAAAATAAAAGAGCTTGAAAATAACTATCTACTGGTTGATAATTTTTTCATTTAACAGCAAGGGAATATCAAAATGAGTAAAAAAGCAGCCCTGCTTCAAGCCGCAGAAAATAAAGTGCGACTGGGTGGATATAGCAACTTTAGCTTTAGAGAACTTGCTAGTGAAATTGGTATAAAAAGTGCCAGTGTACATTATCACTTTCCAACCAAAGCTGATTTAGGGGCTGAACTTGCGCATCAATACACTGATGCCTTTATATCGGTGCTGGGTGATCCGGATGTACATAAAGCAAACGGTAAAAATCCTATCGATATTTACACTCAGTTGTTTAGAAATGCACTCGTGATAGACAAAAAAATGTGTTTATGTGGCTTACTCGGTGCAGAAAGCGACAGCCTCCCCGATAAAGTTCGCGTTGAAGTTCAGCGGTTTTTTAATAAAAACTTAGACTGGTTAACTCAAGCACACGCTACGAATGGGGAAGAAAACCCTGCTCGCGCGGCAATACAAACAGTGAGCTTATTAGAGGGTGCAATGATTATTAGTAAAACCTTAGATGATATTAGCTACTTCGAACAAGCCACTTTTTAAATGCTTATATAAAAAAGCGAGCTTCAATAAAGCTCGCTTTTTACATTAATAACTATGTAGTTTTAAGCTGGATGCACTTTATGTTTTGAATGCACAAAAGCTAATGCAATAAAGCCTATTATCGCCACCACTACACCAATAGGCTTACCTAAGTCACTTGATAAGTTTAACCCAATTGCCGCTGTCATAATGTAAGATAAGGTCACTGCGGTTGCGATCACGGCGGGTATACTAGTGATCCAATGGAATGTACCACGGTCAAATAGGTACTTGGTCGCAAGCCACAACACACTGGTAGAAAGCAGCATATTTGAAAAGGCAAAATAGCGCCAAATAACAGAGAAGTCGAGCTTAGTCATAAAGTAAGCAATGGTTAAAATTGGCAGTGCTAACAACAAACGATTACGTAAACTTTGCGGAATACTAAACGCATCAACCACCGTTAAGCGCAGTGAACGGAACGCCGTATCACCTGAAGTAATAGGGAAAACAGCAACAGCAATAATAGCCATAATACCGCCAAATACACCTAAGTAGCTATTTGCAATATGGTTAACCACTAAGCCTGGCCCGCCTAAATCAAGCATTGATTTTAAACCCGCGTACCCTTCTGGGAAGGCAGCAATACCAGCAAGTGCCCAAACACAACCCACAATACCTTCACACATCATCGCGCCGTAATAAACTGGGCGTACATATTTTTCGTTAGTTAAACAACGGGCAATAATAGGTGCTTGCGTAGAGTGGAAACCACTAATAGCACCACAGGTAATGGTGATAAATAGCAACGGCCAAGTGGGCAGTCCGTCAGGATTTGGTGCTAAAAAGTCGTGAGCATGATCGGCCTCAAAGTATGCTAAAAAGTCGCCAGCCACAGGTAAATGCGGTGCATTAATTAACAGTGATACCGCAATAGCTACTGTCATTACAATCATTAACAAGCCAAAAATAGGGTAAAACTTAGTGATGATTTTATCGATTGGTAATAACGTGGCTAAAAAGTAATAAGCTAAAATAGCCAGAACCCAAAATGTATTGCTAGCAAAAATGGTGCCTTCAAATGCATCTAAGTTACTCAATAACCCCGCAGGGCTCATAATAAATACTACGCCAACAAAAAATAACAACATAGCGGTAAATATAAGCATAAAGCCTTTAAAAACAACGTTGTAATAATGGCCTGCAATTTCAGGTAAACTTTTACCGTCTTCTTTAATGCTCATAACGCCAGAAAAGAAGTCATGTACTGCTCCGCCTAAAACGTTACCCAGTACAATCCAAACCAGCGCTACGGGGCCATATAATGCACCCAAAATAGGACCAAATATGGGGCCTACTCCTGCAATATTCAAAAACTGAATTAGAAATGCACGAACAGGGTGAATAGCAACGTAGTCAACACCTTCGCTAAAGCGCTTTTGCGGAGTGTCTACGGTTGAATCTAAACCCGCTTGTTTTGCAACAAACGGGCTATAAAACTTATAGCCTAATATTAAAATAGTCAGGCAAATAAAAAAGATGATCATAAAGCACGCTTCTCTTTTTGTATGTGTTTATAGGACGCTATTTTGCGCCCCACTTTTTAAATAACAATTGAACGTAGCATATGAAAAAGTAGCCAACAATGAGACGTTTGGCTAATGCGTCCACAAAATCAATTTTATTCGAAAAAATAAAACTAATTAACAGTATTCGTTACTCATAAAAACAAAGGGAAAGCGCTAAAAGTACTTATATTGCGACAAAAATCTATACGCCAATTTGCAACAATAGCTACACCTGAGTGATTAATTAGCCTACGATAAACATTATTACTACTTTAAATTTACTGCCTTTGCCGTACATGGCTTTGCCAAAAAACAAGGATGCCCTCAATGACACCGTTTACTACGCCCGATTTATACGATGAACATCGCGACCATGTGCAAGTTGCTGACAGTGGCTTGCAACACTTTGGTAATAAAACTCACTTTTATGGTCAAGTAGTGACCGTCACCTGCCCTGACGACAACTCGTTTGCTGGTAACATACTGCATGAAAACGGTGAGGGAAAAGTATTGATTGTTGATGGTTTTGCCAGTAAACGTTTTGCCTTTATTGGCGATATGATTGCAGAGCGCGCACTAAAAAATGACTGGCAGGGCATAATTATTAATGGTTGCTGTCGCGATATTGAAATTCTTGCCACACTTGATTTACCTGTGATGGCGCTAGGCGCAACTCCACGCTGCACCACTAAGCGCGGTTTAGGTGCTAAAGATCACCCGGTTAATATGTTAAACACCACAATTAATACTGGTGATTGGGTATATGCTGATGTAAACGGTTTAATAATTAGCGCTAAAGCGTTATTTTAATTCCTCGTAATAGTCGTTAACAAAAAAAGCAGCTCGAAAGCTGCTTTTTTAATTTACATGGTTTTTTTAAACCCAAATTCTCAGGTTAAAATTAAAGTACTAACCATACATCGGTTGAGCCAGGTTCGTTCCCTTGAGTCCACCATTTAGCTTGGTACTTATTACCTTGATAAGAAACTTCATCACCACTGTTATAAATAGCCGTTGGCTGCCAAACTGCGACACCCGTACCATCTGTAGGTTGTGTTGTTGCTTCCCATACACCACCTAAATCAGGACGCTCGCCTTGAGTCCACCACTTTGCTTTATATTCAACGCCGTTATAAGTAACAACATCACCACCAACGTATGCAACACTCGCATCCCAGCTTCCTGTAGGTGGATTTGTAGTATCAACGTTTGTAACTGTTACGCTAAAGCTTTGCGTTGTGGTTAATGCACCATCACTAACTGCAACAGACACGGTAAAATCTGTATCGGTATCTACAGCGCCTGCCTCAAGACTTATATTTGAACCGCTACCCACTAACGTTAAACCAGCAGGTACTGTCCACGAATACGTAAGGGTGTCGTTTTGAGCATCATCAGCCACTACAGCTACACTTGCTGATGCACCCTCTTCAATGCTGATATTAGCGATAGCATCAACGCTCGGTGCTGTGTTTTCACCCCCTGATGTTGGCGCAATAACATTAACAACAACATCACGATTAACGGTTGCTTTACCATCTGATACCGCAACGGTTGCCATATACTGCGTATCTGCAGTCACTGTTGGCGCTGTAATGACTAATGATGCGCTATTTTGTCCAGCAGCTACCACCAGTGCGCTATCAGCATTCCAGCTAAAGCTAAGTAGATCGTTATCTGCATCAGTTGCAGAAGCTGTTACTGTAATACTCTCGCCTGAATTAACAGATACAGATGCAGATACTGAAACAACTGGCTTTTTATTTGTTGGCGGAGCAACTACTCCTCCTAAACCATCATGCATAGCATTAAGAATATCACCATTATCCGCATCTATTTCCCATGCAAATAAACCACCTAAATTATACTGATTAACATACGCTCCCTTAGCCAATACTGACTTACGGCTATCATAAGTAATTAGTTTACCGGTTGAACGATTCCATACATAAGCGGCTTGTGCTTGCTCATCATAACCCACTTCAAAACCATTAATACCTGTGCCCGCAGCACCAATCATATTGGCTTTAACGCCCTTGTAATCAATAACCCCATCTTCCCATACGCCTTGTGCCGTAGAGCCTTTTAACGGGCCATTACCAGGGGCGGTCATTGGGTTACCATCAATCGCTGCATTTTGCGGGTAAACACCTTCCCAACCACGGCCATACATGGCTGCGCCCACGACGATTTTTTTCGATGGTACATTTTGCGCAAGTAACAGCTGCACTGCATTATCGGTGGTATAAGCAGGGCCTTTACGAGGTTCACCATTATCATCAAGCCCGGTACCGTTACATTGGCCAACACTCATGTGTTCACCACAGTAAAGTGCTGTTTGGTGACCGGTTACGTTACTCCATGCGCCATAAAAGTCATAGGTCATGGCAAAAATATAATCCATGTATTGGCTTGCGGCTTGGTAGTCTACATCTTCAATTTTATCGTAACCTGCACCAATGGCTGAGGTTAACTCATAAGTACGACCCGTTTCTGCTTCAAGTTTATCAAGCATAGCGCGTAGCTCTTGCATTAAAGCAACATAGGCTGGGCCATCGTTGATTGGATCGCCGATATCAGGGTTGGGGCCGTCACCACCTGGGAATTCCCAGTCAATATCTACACCATCGTAGAATTTCCATGTTCTTAAAAACTCTTCCATTGAGGCAACAAAGGTGTCGCGGTTAGCTTTATTGGTAAAGCCACCGAATGGGTCTGATAACGTCCAACCACCTACAGATGGTAAAATTTTAATATCTGGGTAACGCTGTTTAAGCGCCATTAGCTGAGAGTAAGTACCACGGATAGGGTCTTTTGCATCAACCCCTGGCAGTGCTTTTTGTACAGCTGCCCATGGGTCGTGAATAACCACTTCGTAATCTGCAGAGCCGGCACAAGCGGTTTCAAGTGCACGTTTAGGACCACCCGATAACGATGCGTTCTCACCACAAATTGGAATAAAGCCATACAAAATATGACTCAGATTTTGTGCTGGCATATTCGTTACATCATAATCACGGCCATAAATTCCCCACTCAACAAAGTAAGCGCCTGTAACTAAACCTTGTTTGATACCAATGTCACGGTTATTTGGATCTACATCCATCGGCAATGGCGCTAAGTGGCCACCGTCAGTATCAGCAATTACAATAGGTTTGCCTGCACTACGCGCACAGGTCGTGCCACCTTCACATAGCTCAACATACATTGTATGGCGGCCCGCTTTATCATAAGGGAATGAAATAGTGCCACTTTTAGAACCAGCAGCAAGCGTGCCTTCATTCACTAGCATGTCATCAAAATATACTTTGTAGCTATCGCCACCATCACCACTCCATGCACTCCACTGAATGTTGATATTAACTTGTTCAACACGGGTAACTAGCTGCTTATAAGAGCCGTTTCCCTCAAGATCTACCTCAACAAACGAATATTGCTGTGGTTCCCAATTAATGCTTGGTGTAGACGGTGCAGCAGATGCTGTACTTGCAAATAAAGCAACACCGATGGCTGCGCTTAGTTGTTTGATATTCATAGGTCTCTCTTATCCATTATTTATGTAATTATTTAATAAGTTTGAACTGCAAAACTTAGGCTTTATTAAAGTTTGGTCCATACATTGGCTTGCCCTGGCGTATCGCCCTGAGTCCACCATTTAGCGCGATAGCGCTGTCCTTGATGCGTTACTTCTGCGCCTGCTTGGTAAGCTTTGCTGGTATTCCAAGTAGCTGCTGTGTTAGCTTTCGAGTCTGATTCCCATGCCGCTGAGGTATCTGGTTGTTGGCCTTTGTTCCACCATTTAGCGGTGTAAATAACGTTAGCAAAACGGGCTTTATCGCTGGCTTGATAGGTCTGAGTGCTTTCCCATTCAGGTACTGTTGGGTCAACCGGATCGACCACAGATACATCGTT
This sequence comes from Pseudoalteromonas sp. RW-H-Ap-1, assembly GCF_048318575.1. Classification (GTDB taxonomy): domain Bacteria; phylum Pseudomonadota; class Gammaproteobacteria; order Enterobacterales; family Alteromonadaceae; genus Pseudoalteromonas. Next base: position 510,650 of record NZ_CP166997.1, on the reverse strand, counting down.
AACCGTGACACTAAAACTGGTTTGGGTACTTAATTGACCATCCGATACAGATACTGCAATGGTGTAATCGGTGTTTGCTGACACCTCTGCAGTGGTTAAGTTGATATTGGCACCAGAGCCTGTAAAGCTTAGAGATGTAGGTACTGTCCAGCTGTAAGTTAGCTCACTTTGCTCATCATCAAAGGCATGCAGATGAATTGCTGTTGTGGTGTTTTCATCAACTACTAAGTTATCTGGGGTATGTACAATGGGGGCGGTGTTTGTTGGCGCACCTTGCACACTCAAGGCATAGGTATAATTTGCATCACTGCTGTACACTTGGTTTATGAGTACGTCGGTTGCATCAAACGTAATGTCGCCCGCTTGGTTTTGCACCCCAATTTGCACTAAATGCGCGTAATCAAGGTTAAGCTGTTCAGCCAATGCTTGTTGCCAATTTGCTTGATTGTCGGCATTGATTTTAAGCTGTTGGTTGATTACCTCTTGGCCTGTTTCGTCAAATAACCGCGCCCATACGGTGTCCCCTGCAATGACGTTTTGCCCTTGGCGAACAAAATAACCGACGCTAGTCCACGAATTTGGATCTGTCGGGCCTGCGTCATTTACTATGTTGATGTCGCTACAGTTATAAAAACCTTCACCGACCACATCATTACGTTGCCAACGACTATATAAAATGGCTTCGCCACTGCGGTCTTGCGGAATTGCAACATTCATTTCGTAGTAGCGTTTACCATCGGGGTCTTTAACGACCTCAATGTTGTCGTGCTCTTGCACTAGCTGCAGGTCTTGCCAAGTTAGTACGTCAGTTGCGCTATTGAAGCTTGGCTTGGTAATGTAAAACTGCCAAAAGCTTGGGTTGTGCGGGGTTGATGCAAGGTAACGTATTTGAATATCATCATTGGCATTGGGTACTACATCACTGCGCTGCCAATGTGGTGATGGTAAATCCATACCCCGTTTGGCTGTATCGCCACCAGCACATAAAGTGCCGTTTGGTACACTGGCCTCAACTGCGGTTTGATTTAAATAGTCAGGAGTATTAACCGAAAATTCAATCGCTTGTACAAACTGCACCGTGCCCGATTCTAAATATGCGGCTCGACACGCAAGGTTAGGAATATTTGTGCCGTCTTCAGGCCACCAGTATCCGCCATCAACTTGACAAATTGCTTGGCGCGCTTTAGGGCTATCCATATAACCATGTGCTTGCACTTGCGGTGCTAGTGTACTGAGTAGTAAACCACTAGTAATTGCAGATAGCGTAATCGTGTTAAATTTAATTGATGCCATTATTTTATCCTTTATTAGACTCAATACATGGGGCAAGCTCAGGCCTACCCCTCATTGTTTTGTAAATTACAGGCTACAACTTAAGGTCCAATCTGATGCTGCACCCGGCTCAGAGGTTGTCCACCACTTGGCTTTATAAACTGCGTTGTTATGCACCATTAGATCGCCACCAGCAGCATGACTTGGGTTGCCCGCCCAATCTGTTTGAGGGAAGTTTGGATAAACAGGAATCGTGGCTATATCAACTCCTTCACACGTACCTACAGGGTCACCGCCACCGTTATCTGGATTGCCCGTGCCATCACCCGGTGTTGCATCTGGTAGCATTGGGTATTCAGCTTTGAATGCATAAGTTTTTCCATCTTTTTCAATGGTAAAGTTGCTAGGCCCAGTGATTGGCATGTAGTACATCACTTGTGCATTCACAGTTGCACCAGCGCTAAAGTCTTTTGGTTGACCGCCCCATTCATTGTTCAGTGTGATTGAGAAACGGTGGAACTCGTTCTCAAAACCGCCAATATTATTACCCGCTGCGTTCGAGCCATTTACTTCTACTGCCATGCCCAGTTTTTCTTGTGCATTCCAGTTAGATTTAAAAATAGCGGAAGTTGATACCGGCACATCAAATGTGATTTTTGCACCACTAAAATCAAGACTTGAGTTATTAGTAAATGCAAACGTTGGGCTGATTGGGTAATTATCATCGCCAATTGGGAAGTCTTTTGCTGTAAATGTGATATCTATTGCTTCAGCAGGCACTGTAAAGTTTGGATTTCCGCCATGTACGTCGTAGGCAACACCGCTTTGATTAAACTTATCGTATGCAAGTGAAGTAAGCGTTGATCCCATGAAGTACTCGCCTTTAGCTGAATCGTAGTCAAAGTCACCTGCCAGCTCCCAGAACATAATACCGCCAAGGCCATTGTTGATAACGTAATCAACTTTTGTTGCCATTGACTCTTCATCTTCCATTGAAAGGAATACTTTTTTATCTGCGTTCCATAACCAAGGGGCTACAGCAACGCTGTCATAGTGACGAGTGTAAGTACCTGTTAAGCGGTCATCGGCGTCGGTATCAGGTGTTAAGCCATACACGCCTAAATACGAACCAACAATACCGTTTTCAAGGTTTTTAACATGCCATAAAGGGTTTGAACCTGCTGGCATTTCTTGGCCTGCATCGTTCTTATCATGCCAAAGGTTATCGATACCTAGTGCACCATTACCGCATTTGTTTTTCTCACCTACGCCAGTACCTTTAGCGCAATCAGCTTGGTTTGGTAGTGCCGCTTGGCCCCATAAACCGTTTGTTCCACCTGATACATCTTTAAAGCCACGGGTGTAATAAGGCAAACCAATATTAATACGACCTGCTGACATCGCACCACGGAAGTAACGCACGGCCCAATCAGTATTTAAATACCCAATGCCTTCAAACTCTTTGGTACCATATACATTCCACTGCGTAAGCTCTGAATCAAGACCCGTGTCAAACAACGCAGCGTTGTGACCTACGTGCGAGTTCCATGCGCCATGTAAGTCATAAGACATGATATTTACATAATCGAGGTATTGAACCGCTTGGAAGGTTTCCATTCCACGAAGTAAATAACCCGACGAAGGCGATGCAATAGTGAGTAAATAATGCTTCCCAGCGGCTTCACCTGCACGGTCTAGCTCTTCTCGTACCTTTTTCATTAACACTTGATATGAAGCATTCAACCCTGCACGGCGTGCGTTAGAGATAGGAAAGTCATCTGGATGACCTGAATCATTCATTGATGATGGGTATTCATAATCAATATCAACACCATCAAAACCATACTTTTCAATAAATTCAACAGCACTTTGTGCGAATGCATTAATGCCAGCATGATTGATTGAACCATCAGCATTAGTGGTCATAGTATAAAAACCACCGCTTTCAACACGGCCCGCCTCATCAAAATAACCGCCAGTTTCAGCCCAACCGCCTACTGATATTAATGTTTTTACATCTGGATGTTGTTTTTTGTATTTGTTTAACAGATTAAAATGGCCTTTGTAGTTAAACTCTGGGTCCATTTCAGCGCCAACTACGCCCGGCCATTCCATATTAGTAGCAGGATTATTTACTGATGCTGGGTCGCCAATTGATACTTTATTGTTGGCATCAACATGGGCAAAGGCATAGTTGATATGGGTAATTTTATCCCACGGAATATCGTTTACTAAATAGCTGGGTTGACCATTAGCGCCATTACGCCAGCTAGTAAAGTATCCAATTACACGGCGTGGATGATCTGGGCCCATGATCTCGCGACCATTTGCGTCATAAATCGTACAGTAAGGCGTGTTTACACCGGGAGTTTGATATAAACCTTGGGGACGACAGTCAGTGCCCGTAACTGGGCCGGTATTTTCATCAACAACCGTTAATACTTTTGTTACTTGCGCTGTTGCACCGTCGTTATCTGTCACCGTTAGGGTGAAAGTTGTCTGGCCGAGTGCCGTTGCTTGCCATGCAAAACTGCTCGCTGATGAGCTTGATTGGTGAATATCTACCCCATTTTCAGCAAATCTTAGCGCTGTTACTTGACCATCACTGTCAGTACCTGAAAGTGTAAACTCCACTTGTGACCCAACATTAAGTTGCTCAGGTAGTGTGCTAAATGAAATAGATGCCACAGGTGCTTGGTTTACAGGATCAACAATCACTGAATCACTTACACTTATCGTATTAACAACTTCAGCAGACATCGCTCCTTCATCGTCTGTTGCTAGAGCGCTAATTTGATGTTCGCCCGCAATTGCTTGCCAGTTAACACTAAACGGCGCAGTGTTATCAACCGCAATGGAAGTACCGTCGATAAAAAACTCCACACCTGCAACCGAGCCATCTGAATCTGTTGCTTGCGCCAAAATGACAACGTTGTCTTTATCGTTAAATAAAGAACCATTCCCAGGTGTTATCTCAGTAATTATAGGCGATTGATTATCATTGACAGCGCTGTCACACGCACCCAAAAGTAACCATTCTTTATATTGACCGGCATTCTCCAAAGGGTTTGCTTGTGTCCACCACTTGGCTTCATACGCATTATTTTGTGCCTTTACTTGGCTTCCTGCTGTATGAGTTTGCCCTAACTCCCATGTCGTCAATGTACTGCAGTCTATTGATGCATATACATTTAAACTAAATGCACTTAGTGATAAGACACTCAATTTAAGGGCATTATTTATTATTTTCCGTGAGCTCATTAGCTCCTCCGCTTAGTGTGTTAAGAAATGCTATTGTCAGTTTCCATTTATGAAACTAGCATGAACAAAGTAAATATCAAGTAAATAAAGTGCAATAAATAAACAAAATAGATATAAATTGATTAATTAATAATATGAGACTAGTTATTTATAACTACTATAAAAACGATTGAAATACCAAGTTCAATTAATAGCATTTATCAATTGGGTATAAAAAAGCCCAGTGAAACTGGGCTTGGTTTACATTAGGAATGTATATTTTGCTTAATTAAATGAAACCGTAATAATGTTCGAACATACGTTATCAGAAACACATAACTTATAGTCATACGCTGATAATGTTGCGTTACGAACGTAGTCACGGTAACGGCCATTATCTGATACGGTATCTACTAGTTCGCCATTTCGGTATAAGCTAAGTGACTCAACACCCACTTCTTCCCAGTTTAGTTCTACACGCATAGTATCAAGACGTGACTTATTAGCGCGTTTTAGAGTCAACTCAATTTCAACGTCACTCACAATCACTGTTTGTGTAAATGTATCAGAGTTGTTTTCACTATCTGTTACAGTTAATTCAACTTCATAACTACCTGGCTCAGCGTAGGCATGAATAGGATTAGCATCGGTTGAAGTTGCACCGTCACCAAAGTTCCAGCTCCACTGTGAAATGTCATCATTAACATCACGGCTTGTATCTGTAAATGTAGCAGTTAAACCTTGTGCTGAAACATTAAAGCCGGCTTCTGGTGGTTGTGGGCTTACTTCACCAATAGCACTAAATGTAAGTGACCAACCATTGATATTACCCGTATCTGCGCCTGCTGTATCTTCAACATTAAGTGTCCAATCTCCAGTCGCTACCTCAGAATTAAATACCGTTGATGTAAATGACTTCACAATGTCGTCGTCACTGCCACCTTCATTGCTTTGTAAAGTAACTTCTGTACCTTGTGCTGAAATAAGTGTAAGCACTAAGTCACCAGACCAAGTATGCGTAATGTCTACATCAGCCGTGGTACCAAAGATAGTTAAATCATCGGCCACAGTAATAACAGAGCTTGCACCTTCAGGTGAGTTATCAGGAATCTCAACGCGTTCATTACTACTGTAAGTAAAGTCGTTCAAACCAGCAGGTTGCAGCATTAAGCTTACTGTTTGCTCTTTAACTTGCTCGTCTGTTGAAGCAGTTACAGTAAAGTCATAATTACCCCACTGAGTATCGCTATTAGTTGCTACCGTTAATACAACCTCATCACCTGGACGAGCTGTAGTTGCGCTTAGTGATGCGTCAGTAAGATCAGCAGCCAAAGCAAGTGAAACGTCACCATCCCATTGTGCAACTGAACCAATTGTAAAGGTATAGGTAACCGTATCACCAACTGTTGCTTGTTGAGAAACAGGTGATACTGATAATTTAAACCCAGGAGTTGGATCAGCATCAATGACTGCTTGGTTAACATTTAGACGTGTACCTGCAACCGTTTTACCATTTAATGCCGCATTAGCATCACCACTAGACATAAGTAACTCTTTAAGCTCTAGTGATGTTAGATCTGGATTTACTGACAATACAAGTGCAGCAGCACCAGCTACATGTGGCGTTGCCATTGATGTGCCAGAATAGCTTGCATATCCGCCACCTGGAATGGTTGATAAAATAGCACTACCTGGCGCGCCCATATCAACACTGGTTAAACCCCATTGTGAAAAGCCAGACATATTGTCACGACTATCTGTACTTGCAATAGATAATACATTGTCATTTTCATAATTAGATGGGTAATGAGGATTTACATCGTTATCTACCGCATCATTACCAGCAGCAGCTACAAATAAAATATCAGCTTGTTCACTGGCAGTAATCGCATCAGCAAGTGCTTGGCTATAACCACCACCGCCCCAGCTATTGTTTAATACACGAAGATTAACACCTGAGTTTTTAAGGCCTACCATGTAGTCAATACATTTAATAGCGCCAGATGTAGAACCTGTACCATCTGCAGCTAAAAACTTACAACCTGCAATAGATACATCATGGTTTACACCAACAATACCAACACCATTGTTACCACTGGCACCAATTGTACCTGATACATGTGTACCGTGGCCTTCGTCATCCATTGGGTCGCCAGCATCGGTAATCGCGTTAATACCGTGTACGTCATCAATATAACCGTTACCGTCATTATCGATACCATCTCCAGCTATTTCACCACTATTTACCCACGCATTCGCAGCTAAATCAGGATGGCTATAATCTACACCAGTATCAATAACACCTACAACAATATCACGGCTACCAGTTGAAATTGACCAAGCCTCAGGTGCATCAATATCTGCATCAACCGTACCACCCGTTTGGCCTTCGTTATTTAAACCCCATAAATCTTCAAAGCGAGGATCGTTTGGTATGCTTGCAATACTCACACGATAATCAGGCTCAACATACTCAATGGCTTGATGAGATTTTAAGCGCTCAATGGCTTCTTTAGCACTCATTCCTGATACTTTGAATTTAGCAAGGCGACCAGAAAACAACGAAGTAAAATTATCATCAATTTCATCGTTATTAGAATCTGAGATTTTTGCTTTAACTAACGAACGGGCTTGCTTACGCATTTTCGGCGAAGCATTCTTTTTATATTTAACAATAATTGAGTCACTACTCGCAGTAACTTTTTGAGTCGTACTGTTTACATCAGGCAATTTAGCCGCAGCTAAACAAGGTAAAAGTGCAAGTGTAATAATAGATAATTTTGTTTTCATCGTTTTATCCGTAATTAAGTTAACTTAGCTGTACTAAGTGGAAAATTTACGTATAAGAATTTAAGCAATCACGTGGCAAGTGCTAAGAAAACGGTTAAACAGCGACTAACTCAAGTAAAAAAACAAAATAAGGTACAAAATCATTACTTTTAACTAGAAATACAGTGATAAAAACATAAAAAACATCCATTTTAATGAGCTAAACTCATTAATTTTAACATATCATTAACTCATTATTTTTTATTGGATTTTAGTGAGAAATAAATATAAATCCAAAATTCAATTTCAAGCCATTGAAATTAAACAGCTTTAAATACCATTAAAAAAGATGATTCAAAATAAGTTCATTGAAGAATACAGTGACTGAGCAGTTATGAAGTAGATAACAGTAAACATACTGTTTAAGCACTGAAAGCTAGATTCTACATTCATGATTAAAACCGCACCTTACGTTTAAGAATAAAAGTTAATCACATATTTAACAGCACGGCATGCTGTAACGACAAACACCTTATTAAAACTTAATAAACAACCAAGGTGTTTAATTTTGCATTTCAAGGAGAATAATAATGAAATTGAATAAATCACTTTTAAGCTGTGCAATTGCAATTGCAATGGGCGCAAGCTTTACAGCAAACGCAAATACAGAATCAAAAGCGGGTTCAACTTCTGAGCTTGCATCTAAAGTATCTGTAAGTAGCATTGAAAATGCCGTAACAGTTAAACAATCATTTTCTGATAATACAGCATTAGTATCTCAAGATGGGGATGGAAATACTGCACTAGCTACTGAAGTTGGTAACAATAACGATGTTAAAATAGCTCAATTACAAAATGGTAATTACGCCGAAGTTGAAACAACGGGTGATAACAACCAACAGACTTATGCGCAAGATGGTATCGCTAATGGTTTTATTACTCGTATTACGGGTGATCATAACGGCGTTTATGTTTCTCAATTCGGCCAAGGATTATTCCAGAATAATGAAGCAATCAATATTATCACCGGTAGCGACAATAATATTGACGTAGAACAAGGTGATGGCGGCCATTGGTTTTACAACATGGACATGAGAGGTAACGGCAACGAAATTATTTCATCTCAGTCAGGTATGTGGCAAGAGTTTGAAATACTTAGCTTATCTGGTGATGAAAACATCATTGAAATTGAACAAACAGACACGTGGAATGAATTTAAAATAGAGTCATTACGTGGCAACGAAAATGAAATTGATGTTAGCCAAGATGGCTCACGCAACATTGTTACATTCACTGATATAGCTGGTGATGCAAACGAAATAGCTATTGAACAAAGCAGCGGTGATAACAATACGATTACTTTTGCAGCCGTTACTGGCAATGATAATGAAATAAAACTAGACCAAGAAGGTTCAGACAATGCTATTGAGTCTGGTCTTTTTGACGGTTCATTCAACGAAGTAACAGTTAATCAAGTTGGTGATGAGAACCTTGCAACAACTGAGCTAATGGGCGATAACAATGAGCTTACAGCAATGCAAGTTGGTAACACTAATGAAGTATACATGGGTGTAATTGGATCAAATAATGAATTTACAGTAACTCAAGTTAGTAATTCCAGCTCGGTTCATTTAGCTAATTTTAATGGTAATGGCAATGATGTTGACCTTAGCCAATCAGGTGGTGATGAAAACGCAATTTTAGTGCAGTCTTCATACCCTGATGTCTCACTTACATCAAACGATAACGATATTGATGTTAATCAAGTCGGTAACCAAAACGAAGCCATTGTTACACTAGCGGGTGTTCTTGATAGTAATGCAAACCAAATTGATATCGCTCAAAATGGTGATATCAACGTTATTGACTTAATGGTAGAGGGCAGTAATCACTCTATTGATATTGCACAACAAGGTGAGGGAAACTGGGTAGGTGGAACGGGAGATTCAGCGCTTTTACTAGGTGGTGAAAACGTTTCATTCTCTGTTACTCAAACAGGTAATTACAATACTGTTGAAGGTAACGTAATTGGCTTTAACAGTACGTTCTCTGTCACGCAAATCGGTGATGGTAACACTGCAACAATTACACAAATGTAATTGATGAGAAAGGGAGAGTAACCCTCTCCCTTATTTAACTATGAAAAATAATAAATATAACTATTTTTTTATACTTTTAACTCTTTTTATTCCTTGTAGTAATGCCAGTGATGATTTAGAAATCGATGGATTACTTCTAAACAAAAGTATTAGCCGCTTTGGGTATCAATTTTATAGTGAATTTTCAAACTATTGGCGCGAATTCCCCTCAACAGCAGGCTTCAATGTAGAAATAAAAGAAACGGTTATACCCCGTGCTGGCACCAAATTAGTATTAATAATGAATAATAAGATAATTTATGCAACCCACTTGGGACGAAAGCTAGAGCCTTTAGACGAGCGGGTAGAGCAAGCAGTACATTCTGTAATGGACGCAATGGCGCGATCGAATATGCAAACAGCGAGTCCTGACATGGCATTGAATGGATGGTAACAATGAAAAAAATAGTATTAACAATAATAACGACTTTAAGCTTTTCAGTCTCCGCAACTGAAATTATTTACACCCCTATTAACCCGAGCTTTGGCGGCAACCCTCTCAATGCCAATATGCTGCTTAGTAAGGCACAAGCACAAAATAAGCATAAAGCGCCTGTGATCGAAAAAGGGTATGCAGAGCAATTTCAGGACTCATTAGAGCGAACATACTTAAATAGGATGGTGAGAGAAATCACCGACATGGCTTTTGGCGAAAATATTGAAGACAGTGTTTTTAACCAAGATTCAATATTTATGAGTGGTGATTATCAAATAGAAGTAATCACCAGTACAACCGACACTATCACGGTTAGAATAACAAATATAATTGATGACTCGGTTGTGGTTATCGAAGTACCGAGGTTTGGATAATGTATAAAGTAATTATAATAACAATCGCTCTTTCTCTTAGTGGTTGCTCTACTATGGGTAATTTAATTCCCCCATCAAAACAAGGTGCGGTAACGTTAGAGCCAACAGATGTTTTTTCTGATTTAAAAAGCTTACCTAAACCTGCGGGTAGCATTCCAGTTTCGGTTTATTCATTTCGCGATCAAACCGGTCAATATAAACCACAAACTAATGTTAGCTCGTTTTCAACGGCCGTCACTCAAGGTGCGAACTCTATTCTAGTGCAAGCATTACATGAGTCTGACTGGTTTACGCCGGTTGAACGTGAGGGTTTACAAAACATTTTGACTGAGCGAAAAATTATTAGAGCGGCACAAGCGACTAACCCTAATCAGGGCGAGCTTCCGCCATTAACCACCGCAAAAATTATTTTAGAAGGTGGCATAATTAGCTACGATACCAATGTAAAAACTGGCGGATTAGGAATGGAATACTTTGGGATTGGTGCCTCAGAGCTATATCGTGAAGATGCAATTTCAATTTATTTGCGTGCAGTCGATGTAAGAACTGGCCAAGTACTATTATCAGTAGCGACCAGCAAAAAAGTATTGAGCCAAGAAATGCGAGCAGGCTTCTTTAGATATGTTAGTTACAAACGTTTAGCCGAAGCCGAAGCTGGATTTAGTGATAACGAACCTATGAGTATTTGTGTAACACAAGCCATAGAAAAAGCGCTTACTGATTTAATTACTAAAGGCATAGAGCGAGGACTTTGGGCTAAAAAACAAGCTTAAAAAATAAAAGGCTATGCATATAGCCTTTTTATTTAATTATCTAATGGAAGTAATACCGAAATGTAGCGCTGTGCCCAATTTGCAAGCTCTATACGATTACGCGATTGAGTCTTTTTAAACGCACTATAAAGATGAGTTTTCACTGTGTGATCACTAATATTGAGTTTGTTCGCTATTTTATCGTTACTCGCACCCTGCGCTATTAATTGAATCACCGATTTTTCACGTTTGGTTAAGTTTTCGTAATCCGATTTACTAAGCACTATGTCGTCATGCAGTAAATTGTTAGATGAAGCTGCATTCAATATATCTTTGAATGCATCAGAAATCACTTTACGAGTAAACCATAGCTCGCCGTCGGTTATTCTTACAAGCGCCTTAAAAATATCCTCTGCAGCATCTGAACTATAAAAAACACCATTGAAGTGATTTAATAATAAGTTTTTCTCACACACAGCATTTGGATCAACGTTAAATAAAATCACCTTATGTTGCTTAGCTAAACAGATTAGTTCGGCAGGGATTAATGAGTGCCAATCCTTATCCGCACCATCAACGAGATAAAGTTCAAAGGTTTGACGTAACTCGACTTTAGGGAGTGAGTCATCCATTTTTATTTCATTAAAAAGCGCTTTTAAAGTGCTTATAATCGTTGTATAGCAAAATGAGTGAGAAGACGATTTAGGTGTTGTTTTAATAAAGGCAAATTTTTTACTTAACATAATTACCATCCCTGAAACAATTTCATTACATTACCTAAATCAACTACAAAACACAATGCTCTTTTGGTATACCTTCGTAGTGGAGTACTCTGTAAGGCAATTAAGTCGAACGGCCAACACCCTCTCGCCATCACATTATGCGAAGTACAACACGTTTAGTTAAAGCAATTTAGAGTCAACTCCAAGCCGCTGGCGACTTGAAGATTGTCATATCTCTAAGAACAGCTTATCAATTAAACTACTTAGCTGTGGATTAACTTGCTCTTTTAACGCAAAAATAAAGTCCATTGAAGTAGCAGGCATATTAGGATGAGTATGATTTTCCCATACTAAGTTAAGTGCCTTAATTATCGCTTCATCGCCTATTTTTTTCCTTAGTTTTGCAAATACAATAGTGCCTTTTGAGTATTGCTCATAGCTTTTTGTTGAATCAATCAATGCCATTTTTTCGGTAATATCCATACGTGATGCTTGCTCGTAACGCTTTGTTTCGTAATCGACCAAAGCGTTCATAGCGACCTTTCCGTAATGTTTTTCTATTACCACCAACTCAATATATTTGGCCATCGATTCAATTAGAAACGCACTGTCAGCAGGCACACTATTGCCAATATCGTGGCCAAACCATTGATGTGCAGTTTCATGCACTGCACGGCGATAACGCTGATCAAAACCGGCATTATCGCTTGGCCGAGCCCTAAAGCCGACGGTATCTTCAACTAATATTATTTGTGGTAAAGCATACCCTGTGCCCCCAAAAGGTGGGGCCGCAATTATGCTCAATTGCTTTGATTTGTAAGCAACAATATTATTTTTAAACCAATCAAGTGTGTCCATCATCGCTTGAAAATTAACGGCAATTGCATCTGAACGCTCAATCAGCTGTTGTTTTTTTGCAAATACTTGTAACGTAACACCATCATGCTTTTTAGTTGCAGCAGTAAAAGGCACTGACAGCCAAGCTGGTAAGTTATTAATTTCAGTTAATGTTTTGAACTCAAATATCTCACGGCCTTGCTCACGTTGATGCGTAATTTGTTTTCCCTGCGTCACAACTTGATGCCCCGCTGCGGTTGATATTTTGCTCGACATCGTTATGCGCTCATAGTGTTTAGGCCTTTTTTGCTGTTCATTAAATAATGTTGAAGCTAAAGGCCGTGCCTTTTGTTGCAAACCATATTGAGCGCGCAACTGTGTATCGGTTAGCTCATAATTGACTTGATAGCCAATGGTTGGCAACGCAGGAACCGCACGAATATAACTAAATTCAGGCGTAATTATTTGATGCCCACCAGCAGGCCACAATGTTGTTTGATGAATATCAAATTTTGTGGTTAATTGTCGTGTTTCATGCGGTTTTAATGCAATATCAAACTCATAAACAGCTTGATTTAAGTCAGGGTAAAACGCAATTTGGGTCGCACCAGCAATCTTCACATTCGCCCATTTATAAAACCCCGCCCTGCCCACTAAAATTTGCTTAATAGCCGTTGGATGAAGGTTTTTTAAGGTGTAAGTCAGATAAAACTTAGCAAACTGTTGATGCGGATAAAAATCAATTTTTGCATCAATATGGCTAACTTGTGGTTGCAACTTATGCTGCCAATCTACAAAGTTCTTTTCATAATTGGCTTTAAAAGCTTCACGCTTGTGTGAATTGGTAAGGGGCTTTTCATCAACTAAACGTAGGTGTAATTGCACAAATAAGCCAACGCAGAGCAACACTGGCATTATTAGCCATGCATCTTTTCGCACAACCGCACGCCTATCAACCCCCGCACCGCGATGACTAAATACACACGTTAGCAATATAAAACTTATACCGGCCAGCAACCACACCTGCATATAAGACCAATAACTGCTGATACTTGCCCGATAACCCCAAAACTCACTCGGCGGCTGCAATGGCGTCCAAGCTAGGCTCCAAAATGTGTGTGTGAGTCCTAAATAAGTCATAACGGGTGTAAATTTTAGCAACAGCATCACAAAAACGATTGCTCCTGCAACCAGTGTTGAGCGAAAAATATTAAATACACATACAGTTACCCAGCCAATTAGCATCAGGGGCAGTGACGTTAAACACAAAACATATACATGGTCGTAAGCGTCATATTGGCTATCAATAAACCACTGCGCTAAAGAGACTCCCACAAAACTCATTGTTGAAAAAGTAATAACCAAAGTAGCCAATACCAATAATTGACTATATAAAATAGTGGCCGTTTTGATAGGCGTAGCAGCAATTAGCTCAGCCATATTAAAGCGCCGTGCATAGCAACTGATTTGCCAGCTCCAAAGCACCATCAGCAAACACCCAAACAGTATTTGCATATCAAATGCATAGTGACTAATTGCATCGATACTGGTTGTTGCATTGATTACACTCAATGGCTCAGCATAAGCAGCAGAAGAGGCTACGCTATTAAACACCATGAATGGCCAAGCTAATAAAACTATCCATGTTATTGGATGCTTTAACACATTGAAAAGCGCTACTTTATAAAATGTGATAAATATCGCTAGACCATGACTTTGTGCAGCCGCAGGTCGGTACGAGGCATTTGCTACTGTAACGGGTTGTAGCTTGCTCACTGCACTTTTTACTGGCTTACTAAACGAGTTGAACTTATTACTTGCTAAAGCGCTAAAATAAATAAGACTTGTGAGTAATAAGAACAGCACCCGATTAAAAGCGATAATCCATCCTTGCGGCTCACTAAAGCTAGCTATAATTGCTGTGTATGCGAAAGGGTCTAACCAAATAAACAGTTGATAGCTAGTTTCACTGATAATACTACTGCCCGCCAGTATTGGGTTACCAGTAACACTTGCAAGTAGTAAGTAGCCAATCCATAAAACTGCAAATACCACATAATTCACCAAAGCACTGCTGAACTTTTGACAAAACCACAGGGCAATGACACTGAGCAAACACGCATTAGGAAACAACATAAAAAGGCTATTAACAAACAGTAGATTAATAATATGCCAGTCAAACCCGTTACTGAGTAACTGTGTTACAACCACCAGCATACTAATAAACGCAATCGCAAACACACACAACACCAAAGCGCTTAAACGTAACCAAGCTCGCTTTCTAAAAGTAATAGGAGTCGCTGCTACAAGCTCGTGCATATTGTGTATTTGATCACGTAAAAAAATTGTCGGTGCAAGCGCGCCTGTCAGTAAAGCTAGTTGCATCATTTGTAGGGCAACTAGGTGCAGCTTTAACTGGTTTATCGCATCGCTTCCTTCAACAGCTAACCCTGCTGACAATGTATACGCAAACAAAGGCGCTGCTAAAAAACACAACCAAAGCAGAGGCTGACGAGTGATGTAACGCAGTTCATTGATCAATAACATGCGTGACACCCTCTTGCTTTCAATTCATAAAAATAGCTATCTTGCAGTGTCGCTTCTGCGGGGATCGCACTTTCAGCAGGGGTCGTTGTAGCATAAACACGAAATGAAGGTTTGCCGTACCGATAACTTTTACTTAGCACCAAACTCTCTTGCGGTAGTTCACTAGGCAATGTGTCTAGCAGCCATACACATCCATGCAATGGCTTGATAAGGGCGGCTACTTCACCACTTTGAATTAGCTGGCCTTGGTTAATCATTGCAACAAAGTGACACTGATTTTCTATGTCTTCTACAATGTGCGTAGATAACAGCACTAGGCGTTGTTTACTAATCGTCACCAATAAATTATTGAGACTTTCGCGCTCAGCAGGGTCAAGCCCTGC
This sequence comes from Pseudoalteromonas sp. RW-H-Ap-1, assembly GCF_048318575.1. Lineage (GTDB taxonomy): Bacteria > Pseudomonadota > Gammaproteobacteria > Enterobacterales > Alteromonadaceae > Pseudoalteromonas. Next base: position 495,180 of record NZ_CP166997.1, on the reverse strand, counting down.
GGTTGGTTCATCTAAAATAATCAGTTTAGGAGAGCCTAACAACGCTTGTGCAATACCAAAACGTTGTTTCATCCCACCCGAAAAGTGGCTTACCTTTTTGTTTGCAAATGAAGATAAATTTAACAGTGTCAAAAGCTCCTCTATTTGCTGCTTTCGATATTTTTTATTGAGCCCCTTTAACGTTGCAATATGTTCCAGTAATGCAATACAACTCATATTTGGATAGACGCCAAATTGTTGCGGTAAATAGCCCAGCTGTTTGCGCATCTGTTCGGGGTGTTGCAGCACATTTAAGCCATCAAAATTTACCTGACCATTATCCACACTTTGCAAACACGCTAGGGTGCGCATTAAACTTGATTTACCCGCCCCATTTGGTCCAAGTAAACCAACCATGCCAGCAGGCAAATGAACCGACACATCATTTAAAGCGTGCGTGCCATCTGGGTATTTTTTATTTATATTTGTAAGTGTCAGCATCTATTGCGTTCCTTAATTGACGAATAGTCACATTAAGCAACACCTAACAAATCAGCTAGCAAGTAATGATCAAAGCCTATAACTAAGGGATAAGAGTAACGATTGGCTGCTCATCATTAAAAACCTTACTTTCATCATTATTTGTGGTTTTTTAGCAACGTAAAGATGTGTTAATAATGTTTAAAGGGTAAAGTAGTGCGAAGTTAAAATTATATTTAGGTGAAATGTGCAGGCGGTTATTTCCTTTTTATCACAACGGATTAAGGTAAAATATGTCATTGCCTTAATGCCATTATTGGCTGCCATTTTACTTGAAGCCCATATTCGCTTTCTATCGTTAAGGCTCAGCTCAACACCGCTTTACTTACAAATAAACCTGCAACTTTTTTTAGTATGCCTGCCTTTTTTAATCGCCCATGTAATCGCATTTAAGCATTCTTCACGGCAGGCCTTAATGAGCTGGCTGTTAGGTTTTATTGCTTACCCTATCTTGATATACGCGCTCGGAGTGCTGCTTCCACAATTTGCTCATTGGCACTATTTAGCACCACAAGGCTGGGCCTTATGTACGGCAGCAAGCCTAACATGGCTGATATCTCAACGTGTTATCACTCAGCCTTCACTCAATAGCAAACGGCTAAGTTCATTAATATCATTGGATAATGTAGTGTTACTCACTCTTTTGGGCTGGTGTTTTCTAATGGCTGGGGTACTCAATACACATGAAAACCCACTATTAAATCAACCATTTGATTTAATTTTTGACCCAAGTAAAGTTGTCTCGCAGTTTGGTCAATTTATCACTTATTTTTGGCAACTAGGCGTTTATACTGCAATTGTTTACGGGTTATATTTATTTAACCGATACTTGCTCATTCGCCACTTGCTTGCTGTTCACGGCGTATTTTTGTTTGTAGCCGTTTGCGTTATTGTAATGCTGGTATTAACACCTTTGTTGATAGCTGCCGTTCTATCGCTACCCATTAATGACTTACCCCACGGCGTTGCTAACCTCACACCAAGTGGCGATCAAAATATTTTTAGTAAGTTCAATTATCAGTTTATGCTGCTTTTTCTTGTTATAAGTACCCCAATTATTTTGGCGTTTGAGCGTCAACAGCAACACAGCAAGTTAAATGAAGTTGCTAAACAGCAAACTCAAACCGAACTAAAATTACTCCAACAACAAGTTAATCCTCATTTTTTATTTAATACATTAAATAACTTATATGCACTTACGCTGACAAAATCAGAACAAGCACCTCAATTAGTGCTGCATTTAGCAGACTTGCTACGCTACACAGTGTATGAAGGGCAAAAGTCATCCGTGCCACTGGCAAAAGAGCTAGACTACCTTAAGAATTTTATTGAATTACAAAAAATAAGAAGTGCGAATAAGTGTAAGTTTAACCTTGTTTGGCCATACAATTTTGACGACCTCAAAATCACACCGCTGCTGTTGATTATTATTGTTGAAAATGCCATAAAACATGGGGTTGAGCCCGCGAGCGACAAAACACACGTATCAATTGAAATAACAATCAATGACAATGTTTTAACGCTTTATTGCACCAACCCAATACCCGCTCGAGTAGTAAAAAAAGAACATGGGATGGGGCTCGCTAATTTACAAAAACGACTGCAACTTTTATACCCTAATAAACATTCACTAATAACCCATAAGCAAGATGCAATGTGGCAAACAACACTGACCTTGGAGCTGTAAAAATGATAAGAGCCATTATTGTTGATGACGAGCCATTGGCGCACCAAGTCCTACTGCATCATTTAACTGCACACTCTAATATAAATATAGTAGGTCAATACTATAGCGCTAAAGATGCCTTATGTGTGCTTGCCAAGCCGGGCATTGATTTAGTGTTTCTTGACATTAATATGCCAGAGTTAACAGGCCTTGAGCTATTAAAAGCACTTGCTAACCCGCCGCAAGTAATTATCAATAGTGCCTATCAAGAGTATGCTTTAGCTGGCTTTGATTTAAATGTTACAGACTACTTGCTCAAACCCGTTTCAGCGCCGAGGCTAGAGCAAGCTCTCAGCAAAGTGTGTCAACGTGCGGCACAGCCTTTAGACCAACAGCCCCAATGTATAACGCTTAAAGTAGACCGAGAAAAACGAAAATTCGCGTTAGACACCATTGAGTATATTGAAGCTTACGGTAATTATGTAAAGTTGCATCAAGCGCAGAATACCACGCTTGCCACAGCGACACTTAAGCAACTGAGTGAACAGCTAGCAGATACATTTATACAAATTCATAAATCGTATTTAATTAATAAAAACAAAGTGACTGCGGTTAATCATGAGAATGTTGAACTAACTACTGGGGCTGTTGTTAAAATTGGCAAATCATATAAAGAACTCTCTCGCACACTACTTTAAACTAAGGGTAGTAGCTGCTTTGCAAGGCGCTTATGTTCTTCAGATGGCCAATGAACCCCCTCACTTTCACAAGCAGCAAGAAGTGAAAAGCCATCGATAAACACACATGCCTGGCGATCAGAGACAGCTTTAAATTCAATAGATAATTGTTTAGCTTTTATACCTGCACCTACGTAAATACTTTTATAACTTCCCACTTCATGAACCTTGGGCGGGCTCAATATGATTATTTTTGGCTGTTCGTTACCGTGATAAAAGGCTTTAATGGCTAAAATCAACTCCTCAAGCGCTCTGCCAATATCGATAGCAGACAATTCAAAACGGGCTTTTAAATCATTGGTGCCAAGCGCAATGATAATGACATCCAACGGCTGCGCCTCAAGGTAAGGCTTTAAATACTTTACGCCTGATTTATCGCCGCTAAATGGCGGGTTATTCACTAAGGTACGATTAGGCTGCCCAGCTTCAATAACGAGGTGCCCTGTACCCAACAGCTCTGCCAATATGCCCGGCCAGCGTTCATGCGCAGGCAGCCGCTTTTCATCAACGGGTGATGTACCAAAGGTATTGGAGTCGCCAAAACAAAGAATATTCATGTTTAAAATGGGTTCAGCGTATAGCCTTTTTGCTGTAACTGGGCGTGGGCAGTCATTGCTGAAAGCGCCATTTTCACTCCAGGAATGAGTTGCTCAGCCGCCACTTTCATATGGGTTGCCGACTGCCCGCAAACATATACCTGCATGTTATTAGCAAGTAGCTGTTTAATTAAAGATTCGGTTTTATTATCTTTGTTAAAACGCGCTTTATAAACGCTGCTTTCAAGCACATCAACACTGGCGCCACCGTGTACCACTAGAGCAAGTTGGATATTCTCCGGCTTTACCCCATGGGCAACATGCATATTAATAAAGCGTGCTAGCGAATTAATATGATTATTTTGCGCGCCTTTTTCAGCGCCATCTCCTACATCAAAGGCAATTTTAAACTGCGCTTGGCTTAAATCAGATTTATGCTCGGGCACATTATAAAAATAACCATAATTGTTTATTTGGTATTCACCCGCTTGCGAGAGCGGGCTTATGAGCAAAAATAATAATAAGTATTTCATACTAAGCCTGTGTGTTAGTTAACTTTTTAATAAAGTAACAGAAGCTAAACCCAAAAGGCAGCTGATTATGCTGCCTTTTGAGTATTTTTATGGTGGTGATTTAAAAACTGCATGCCTAAATAACCAAAAGTTTGTTTAAACATTTGTATGAATACTTCGGGCGCTTCTGGTGATGAACCATTTGATAATAAAGAAAAGTCTTTATCGCGTAATGCGCGTAGTTTTGGTTTTAAGCTCTCATCATCCATATAGTCGGTTATTCTATCTATGAATGCTTTTAGCTGTACCGTGGTGTTATACCAATAAACAGGCGATGCAAATACCCAATGTTGGTATTTTAAAAGTGCCTCAAACACGGTGTAAAAGTCATCGTTTTTATACGTTTTGTTGTAACAATAAGGTGCAATTTTATAGTCATCTAAACAAATAACACGCACATCATTTTGCTCAGCAAAGCCCATAACATGCGATTTTGTATTACCATTTTGACGGGCCGATGAATAAATAATAACTGTACTGCGATTAAGTTTTTGTTGCATTTTGTTAACTCCTTTTTTAATGTTGTAAGCAGCTTAAAACCTCAACTTTTATTGAGGTCAACTAATGGAATAAAAATAATGGCAAATGAGATAAAAAAACTTTCTGATGCTAACTTAACGGTGGGTTATGTTGCTAAACGCAGTGGTGTAAAAGTATCTACATTGCATTTTTACGAAAATAAAGGGCTAATACGCAGCTGGCGAAACAGTGGCAACCAACGACGCTTTAAACCTGATGTACTAAGGCGAGTCGCTGTTATAAAAGCAGCACAAGCGATGGGGATCACGCTCGAAGAAATTAAACAAACTCTGGCAACGTTACCAGAGCAGCGTACACCAACACAAAAAGACTGGTCTGCACTTTCAAAACAATGGCAAAAGAAACTTGATGAGCGTATTGCTTATATGCAACGTTTACGTGAACGGGTTGATGGCTGTATTGGCTGTGGGTGTTTATCAATGAGTAAGTGCCCTATTTATAACAAAGACGACCACTTAGGTGATACCCAAAGTGGTGCCATTTTGTTAGAGCGAGATTAAGGCTTATAAAACCTTAATCTAGGTCATTTAAGCCTTCTCGTGCAGCGCGATATAATGCCCCTAGAGTTGAGTCAAATACCGATTTAATAAAGCTGTAAGTCAGCTCTACGGCTTTACTAATAACTTTGCCAGCAAACACTAGCATGTGGCCGAGTAAACCTAAAGTTTGCGTTGCAAATGAGGCTGACGCTTTGGCTATTTTGTCAAGCGTTCGCGCGAGCATATCGTAAAAAGTTAAACCGGTCCCTATGGCTGCTTGTGCCGCAACAGCACTGTAGTAGCCCGAATCTTTCAATAAGGTGACTAACGCAGCGCCCAGTTTATCTGCCCAGTGTGAACTAAATGAAGCTTGGTTTCTGTCTTCAAACTTCAAACGTACCGGTGCGCTTAAAAAGTGGTTAGCTTTTACAGTTAAATTGCCCCAGTCATTACTGTTTGCGGTATTAACATAGCCTGGCGTACCACTTAACTTGTGAGCTGCGCCTTTAAGGCCCTGGCCGTTATCAAGGCGAATTTCTTGGCCATTGTAGGGCGCATGTGAAAATGGCCATAAAGGCACTTTTGTAACCGGATCAGCGCCGTGTGTACAGCGGTATATTTTATCAATACGTGATGTAGCAGCGCGTGAAAAATTATCAAGCCCCACTCTAGGCGAGCCAAAAGTATATAATTTAACCGGCAACGAATACTCTGCTTTTATCCAATCGGCTGAAAGCGTAGCCAGTGCCCCGCCTAAACTGTGGCCAACAATATGCACACAGCCGGTTATTTTGTCTCGAATGTTAGCTGCTACAAATTCTTGTAGTGCAGGTTTCATACTATAAAAGGTTTTATTAAACCCGGCATGTACCATACTGCCGTTAGAGCCACCGCTTAACCCAAAGTGTGCATCTGTTAGGCCATCTCTAAGAGAGGCCGTACCACGAATAGTAATGACTGAATCACCTTGATAAAGCCCTTGGCCATGCCCTAGTAAACCAAAACCAGTACTTAAACCAAATAAATGAGAGAAAAAACCACCAGATATTCCTTGCACTGCTTCAGGGCTAACCCCAAAGTTAAAGCTCCCTCGCAGAGCAGGATGCAAAGAATTATTGAGTAACGTAGTGCTTTTAATACTCTTTGCTTTATAAGCAAGCAAAGCAACCTGTACAGCTTGTGTCGGAGTTAAAGTATTCATAAAATTCCCTTTAAATGATTATGTTAAAAGTTACATTTTACATGCACCATATATGGTAAAAAAATGCTCTGGCGCTTCTTCTATAGGTATGTCGTATGTTTGTGGCTCTTCGGCAATATCACACTCTAAGTTAGCAAGTAAGTTTTTTAGGGTATCACTCCCCTCGTGCATAGATACGGTTGTATACCAAAGCACAACCCCCTCAGGCGTGCCATTTTCTAGGTAAACATGCTGAACCAGTGATTCATTATCAAACATGTTAGTAGGCTTACTCGTTTTTATAGATTTTTCTGTGAAGGTAAAAAAACCATTATCATCGGTTATTGCTTCATCTTTATATTCATCACCATAAGTAAGCGCACGTACAACCTTAGTATTTGCAACAGGCTGCCCTTTATCTAACAACTGCCCCTTCATCGGAGCCGATAAAACAAAATCCTGCTTATTAAAAAAACCAAACATATCTGCACAAGCCTGTGTTGTAGTAAAAATAATAGTAATAGATACGATTACCAAAAGGTAAGCTTTAAAACGTGATAACAAAATATACAACTCCCTACTGTTAGCCTCAAAATATACGTGTCGTATTGCTATTTAATGACGTTTTAAACTCTTAATTATCAGCATTAATGAAATTACCATTTCAACTAAAATTTATTCTAATTGGGTACAAAGCGCACTGCAAGCATTTAGAACAAAAAATAAGCAAAAATCTCTCCCTAAAAAAACACCTCATAAACAAGCTTACATATAATGCTAAACCCAAGTCCCATCATTAATATATAGCCATACAAAATAGCAATAGCGCCACCCGATGCATCCCCTATTTTGTCTATTTCAATACATGTAGAACACACTATAAAAAAGATAAAAAAGTTAGCAATTAGACCTAATATATAAGCTTCGCCAAATAATGGGGAAATACCGACTAATATAGCACTTAGCATAATAAGTATACCTGAAAGCGCCTCCTTCAAAGAAAACTTGTACTCAATAATTTTGAGCACTAAGGTCACGACCATTAATGCTAAAAAATAAACCGTTGGTTTAAACTGGCTGTATAAATAATCCACACTAAACATTTGGCTAATCGTCAATGAGGGTTCTTTAGCTGGGCTTAAATCTTCTGTTATCGCGCTTGAAGCGTCATCGGTGAAAAAATACGCAGCCGCAACAATAATTAACTTTATCATTCCAAAAAAGATAAAACTGGCGACCATAAACCCTATTGAATCATCTCTGGTCAATCGCTTGTTTGCCTTACTTTCTACAATTTTAGCCAGCAATACACCCAATAAGCACACACTACCTAAATAAAGCAGCGCGACCCAAAACTGATCAAGGTAAAAAACCGATAAGCCAGGGGCGATAAATAAAAACATTGAATCTTCATTATCTAACGAGCTTTTGGGCTCAACGCTGTATTTTGACTGTTTAAAAAGTGCTAAATAAACAAATAATGGCTGTAAAAACAGCATTAAAATGCAGGTGTTTATAAGAGTCATTTATCATCCTTGATTACAGCCAACACACTGCGCCGAGAGTATTGGCAATTTCGAAACTAATTAAAGGTTTATTTTTTGAAGGTAGGTTTTAAGCTTTAATAAGCCCGACTCAAGCTCAAACTTTTGTATTTTAGGGTTTTTAAACTTAAATCCGTTTGAAATATGAGTATTGATCATCGTCGCCATGCCTTCAAAACCCGCAGGCGCACTTGCAACTAAATCGCTTAATAATGGTTGAATAAGCTCTTGATGATCTTCAATTTTGGTTGGATCCTCGTAAATATCGTATACAAGGTTGGTTAGTGTTTGTTGGTGTTGTTGTTCCATAATAATCCTATAGCGCCTTTAGTTTAGCGTTTATAGCTCCTTTTTGGATTTGATATTTAATTGTTCATTGCTGCTACGGCATTTTCTTTTAATGTTTTAGCTAAAGTATCAGAGCCATCGTCTAGCTTTTGATCTATCACATATTGCGCATTAATAATAACATTTGGCCAATCTTCAAGCTTGGTATAGATTTTTGCTAAATCGTAATGAATCGACCTTAACAGAATTGGATATGGCTCTTCTGCCTGAGTTAAAAAAAGCTCATATAAACGTGCGGCTTCCTTTAAATCTTCCTCAACAAACAAACCACCATCATAAAGCCATGCAAGCCTGCGAATAGCCAAATTTTCATTTTTCAGCACACGGCGCTTTAACTCGTTAACATAACGGGAACCGTCCCCAGTATGATGGCCAATAAAAAGTAATGCTTCATACTCACCCATGTCGTAAGCTTTTTCGCACCACTTCTCAAGCTGTCTAGGCGCGTACATTAAGCTTTTTTGACATTGAAGCATCACTGTACTTTTAGACAAGTCAGGATTGTTGATATCAAGTTCTGGCCATAAAGTCTTTGATAAAGACTTAGCCTGAACTTGAGCAGTGATTGTGCTAAGAACAAACAAAGCTATAAATATTCTTTTTACCATTTGAGAGTTCCATCAGAATTGACTCTTTGTTCAGGAATATGAACTTGAAATGTTTTAACTAAATGTTTAGAAGGGAAACCTTCACGATAAAAATATTGCTGCTTGAGAGTTTTTATTTCAGTTGAATCGCCTTCACAACGCCTTTGAGATAGACAAGCAATACCCCCTATAAAATCTATAAATCTAATGCTATTGATTCCCCTAATTGGCATTAGGGTATCTAAACCAGGCTCGTAGTTTGAAGCCTGTACAGCATGCCATCGATGCATAAAAGCAACGATACGATTTGCCTTCGATTGATTTAAAACACCCGCTATATTATCAGCCCATATTTTATTACGACGAGTGTGCGTGCTCAAACAGTCCCCTCCAACATATTGATCATAAGAGCACTCCTTATCCATAACCTCCATCATTTCTTGCGAAATATCTAAGGCAATAATTTTTAAGCCAATATTTCTAGCAGCTTTTACTAACTCACCATAAGCTTTAGGAACTAAATAACCCCAAGCCCAGTTTTCATCGAAGTATTGTTGAATTTCTCTAAAGCCTTTACCCGTACGTTGGTAAAACTCAATTTTTTCTTGCATAGATCGTGGCAACATCTCCATCGCAAAATGAGTAAACCCTGCTCCTTTAAGCTGCTTTAGGGCTTTAATAGCTTCATATTTATAGCCAGCGGTATTATGGCTCGATTCGCCTAGCATAACTAAACGCGCATTACCGGCCATTGTTTTGTAATTTACATCCGTGTTTATTTTATTCATTACCTATCCTTGTTTTTTATTTAAATTTTCAAAACACCATCTATAAAATTCAATAGCGTTATTATTCTCAGAGCTGTAAGGAGCAACTGCATATTCATAGCTCATTGCAAATAAAAGCTCTTTTGCAGTGAAGTTACATTCTTCACTTTTTGAATAACATTCCTTAACCCCACCCCATAATGACATTGCGCGACTTACATACTCGTCACCCCATTTTTCTTTAAATTGCTTGCTGGGGTTGTTTTTTAGTGTAAATGAAGCAACGTCTTGAAGTGTTAAGTGGTTCGTATTAACACACATCACAATAAATAATTAGCTTTTCGGTAATTTGCAATACAAGTTTTCTAGAGCAGAAATCACAGAAGAGTCAGGCACTAAGCAATGCACTGAAACCAAATGTAAAATAGATGAGTCTACAATTAAATTTATTTCTCCATTGGGGATTCTGTACTCATATTTAGATATAACTTTATTTTCCTCATTTATTAAAAAGTTTTTTTCATTACAAATAGGACAAATTGCTATATGGCGTCTTTTATTAATTACCTCTGTCTTATCTAGAGCATCCAAAAACCATTTAAAAAAACTTCTTTCTCTAAATTTGATTTAAACTCATTATTCATTAAATCTAAACTTACCCAAACATCATTAGTTCTACGTGAAATCATATTCCATGCCTCTTTTCAAAATTTAAAAACGGTATCATTACACCAGTCCAATTTTGAATAAAACTTATAAATAAGTAATCAAATAAATAGAATACTTTCTTTTCATTTGATTACTTATCTTCTCTATAAATGCAATAGTTACTCTAAGAAAGATAAAATATTTCCTCATTATTTCAATTACTAAATCTCAAAATTATAAATCTACTTCAATTATATTTTCTATATTTGGGGTCGATTCTAAAAATAACTTCCATTCGAGAAGGGCGTTTTTCAGCTGTTGCGTAGTTAAAACTTGAAAGTAGCTATCATCAAGTAAAGAATAAATTTGTGCGTTCTCAATTGTAAATTCAGCTCCCCACCTTTCGCGATCCCAGTAAAAAGAGGCACATTCACTAGTTAAAACAGAATTTAATCTTTTTATACCTTCCTCAACCCAATCAATAGTATCATTGTATGGTAATCCGCCATCATCCATGAGAAGACTAGATAGGATATTTTTACCATCGTTATTCTCTGTGATTGAAGAGCAAACTGGATAAATAGAATCAACATCTCTTTTCCAAGAAAAACTTATTTTCATAATTAAACCTTAATATAATGGATAAACAGTAGTTTTTGGTTCTAACCACCCTTTTACTTTAATTCCGCTGGGCGTTGTTCCTGTCCACATTTCGCCATCTGGACTTCCCATAGTTTGCTAGACACCCAATAAGTTACATTGTAACTTCTAATAAGAGGTGTTTTATGAGCAAAGGCAAACGTTTTACCCAAGAGTTTAAAGAAGCGGCTGTTAAACAAGTTACTGAGCGCGGATATTCAGTTGCAGAAGTCGCTGAACGGTTAGATATTTCTACTAAAACGCTATATCACTGGCGAAGCCAATTATCAGATAAACCTAAATCCGTTCAACCATCCGATGAAAAATTAAAGATCGCTAAATTAGAAGCGCAATTGAAACGTGTCACGGAGGAACGGGATATTTTAAAAAAGGCCGCAAGGTACTTTGCCAGCAACCCCGAGTAAAGTACGGCTTCATTCGTGATCATCAAAGTGAGTTTTCCATTACGACGATGTGCCGCCTTTTTAAGCTGCATCGCAGTGGTTTTTATGCGTGGTTGAAAAAGCCTTTAAGCAATAGAGCGCTTGAAGATAATCGCTTGTTGAAGCTCATTAAAGCGTTTTATGTAGCCAGTGGCGGCACATATGGTAGCCCTTGGATACATGCAGACTTGCGTGAAGCCGGTGAGCGGTGCAGCGTAAATCGTGTCGCTAAGATCATGCGACAACATAAGCTTAAAGCGCAAATTGGGTATAAGCGTCGCCATATTAAAGTCGGTAAGACATCGCGGATTGCAGATAACTTATTAGCGCGTCAATTTAACCCACCTGCGCCGAATCAATCATGGGTGAGCGACATAACTTATATAAGAACTTATGAAGGTTTTTTAAATGTGGCAACAGTAATGGATTTATTCTCTAGGCGTATTGTGGGTTGGTCGATGGATAAAAATATGGATAAGCGCCTTGTGATAAACGCACTGCTGATGGCTGTATATCAACGTCAACCGAAGGCTGAGGTAATGGTGCATAGTGATCAAGGTAGTCAATACGGTAGCGCTGACTATCTCGCATTTATGAAAGAACATAATCTTGTGCCGTCGATGAGCCGTGCTGGGAACTGTCATGATAATGCGGTTGCTGAAAGCTTTTTTGCGACAATTAAAAAGCGAATAGTTAAGCGTAAGATATACTCGACACGCGAAGATGCGAAAGGTGAGATATTCAATTTTATAGAAATGTTTTACAATCCAAAAAAGCGCCATTCACACACAGGCGGTGTTTCACCTGCTAAGTTTGAAGAAGCGTACTATTCTGAGTTAAAAACTGTCTAGTGAAAGCTGGGAAGTCCAGTGTTTGTATTGCTTATCTCTGATTCTTCATAACCATACACATCCGCTTGGTTTTCCCATACCACTTCTGCTTTGTTATTAGTAACAAAACGCGGAGTATTCAATTGGTCTAGGTGGTAGTAATACACCTCGCCTTGCTTAATCAGCGCGACTGGGTGAAATTGGTTTGGCAGGTTGATATACCAAGTATATTCACCGTGTTGGTATTCGCCAATTAACTGGTCGTTATCCCAAATGTAGTCAATTTTGCCCTGCTCGGTGTGCTTGGCGATACGCCGCCCGAGTGGGTCGTAATCGTATTGAGTAAGCGTACCGTTGTTATTAAAACAACTAAGCTGATTAAACGCGTTGTATTCACGACGGGTTTTTATACCTTTACCGGTTTCGCGTATTTGGTTACCAAATTCATCGTAATGAAAGTCGCTGTCGCCAAAGTGAGTTAAACGGTCGGCATCAGTGATGCCTGTAATAACCCCATCGTCTTCGCTTAGCTCACTGGCTGCGGTTGCTACATTTGAATCGTTATACTCACTATGAATTACATTACGTGTGCTTTCTGACTGACTGCTTTCAACCTTATTGCTGGCGCCACTAGCATCGCTCTCATCATTGTGCTGAGTAGTTTGCTGCTCGGTTAATTCGTTATTTTGTACCCTTGACTGGCTGACAGGGTTACCAAAGCTATCCCACTGGTATTGGGTGGTTTTTGTGTTCTCAGAACTTACTAGATTTTGCTGAATTAACTGCCCAAGGCTGTTGTACTCAAAATTAATATTATGACTACTAACGCCTTCCTCTTTACGCGCAATCAGCTGGTTTACACTATCGTAATTGTACGTACAAGTATCAAATAGTGCTTGCGCAGGATGGGTTAACTGTTGCTGCGTTAAGCGGTTAAATACATTAAATTGTTGGGTAAGGGTTACGTCATTACCAAACTTTTGCGTTTGAATATTACCTTGACTGCATAGCCATAAAGAGTTAAGCAAAATTGCCAAAACCTTTAAAACTTCTATGTTGTTAAAGAGCATTTTATCTTATGTTTAAAATGAAAGTATTGATTGTTTGATTAAGCAGTCTTTATTACTGTATAAGTATTAAAGCAATCAATTGTATTCTTTTCCTCATCTATTTTTATACTATCAGGAAAGCTAAATACTCTCCTTAGCTCATCAAAATTTATATCTTTCTCTAAATGGCAAAAATAACCAGTTCTATTGATGCCCCAAATATATTCATTAACAGACTTATTACCATGCCCTATTAAAAAATCTACAACTGGCTCTAGGTGTGAATAGTCAGCCTCACCCTCACTAGGGTAATCCTGTATTTTAATTTTTTCAAATGAGACAGGAATAGGTACTAACTTACTAACTTTTCTCACTACTCCATACTTAACTTAAAAGCGATATTTTGGCACTTCTTTAATATTTCTGAAAATTCAGGGTCACTTTCTTCAAATTCACGAACTGCGAAATGCCCTAAAATTATTTTCTCCAATTTACTTCGATCAGGTTCAGAACCGTTCAATATCATCTGTAAATAGTGTAGTTGTTTTAAAATGCTTTTATAAATATCAAAATCAGGAATGTTTTTTAACCTTTTTTCAGTTAAAGATATACCTTCTTCTATTGTTTCCAAGCGGCTCATTTAAGTTATCTCTTCTTTTTAAAAGCTAATTTATTAGCAGTAAAATATTGTGTTCCACCACCTTCTGTTGGATATGATTCCCCCCGAACAGACCAGAAGTCATCAACCGCTTTTGCTCTACTTCTAAGGGCTGGTGTATCTTCTTGGGCAATATAAACACCTTTAATTTTAGGCTCTATACTATTTAATGCTCTATTTGTACCCATAGGGCTTATGCCTAATTGAGTTGGCGTGATATTGGGATCATCTGAATAATAATTTCCTTGTGGTGCTCCGGGTGATTGAAACTGATAGAAGACTTGACCGCTCTCAATCATGACTTTTTCTACCGGGTGAGCAAAATCAATTCCTGTAAGATGTGATGGAATATCTTCTTCCTTAAAGCCTTGCGATTTATAAAACTCAAAAGCCACGAGTTTACGTTGCTTAATAGTATCAGCAATAGGCGTTTCTTCTTGCTCGCCCTCCTTACAACTCAGCCCAAACGGATCTACCCAATTCACCGGATTCGGTGCATATTGATAGTGGTTTATGCCACCCACTAAGCCAATAGGATCTTGATTTATAAAGCGCTGTTGTTTAGGGCTATAATAACGGTAGCGGTTGTAGTGTAAACCGCTTTCTTCATCTAAATACTGCCCTTGAAAGCGGATTGGCTGAGTGAAGCTGTTTTCTTTATTAAACTCAGACTCTGTTTTTAGTTCTTCGTAGCCATACGCATCGGCTTGGTTTTCCCATACGACTTCTGCTTTGTTATTGGTAACAAAGCGTGGGGTATTAAGTTGGTCTAGGTGGTAGTAGAACACCTCACCTTTTTTAATCAACGCGACTGGGTGAAATTGATTTGGTAGGTTGATATACCAGGTATATTCACCGTGTTGGTATTCGCCAATTAGCTGGTCGTTATCCCAAATGTAGTCAATTTTGCCCTGCTCGGTGTGCTTGGCAATGCGACGTCCGAGTGGGTCGTAGTCGTATTGAGTAAGGGTGCCGTTATTATTAAAACAGCTTAATTGGTTAAACGCGTTGTATTCACGGCGGGTTTTGATGCCTTTACCGGTTTCGCGTATTTGGTTACCAAACTCATCATAATGAAAGTCGCTGTCGCCAAAGTGGGTTAAACGGTCTGCATCAGTGATGCCTGTGATAACATCATCATTATCACTTAAATCATTGGCTGCGGTTGCTGCATTTGAATCGTTATATTCACTATGAATTACATTACATGTGCTTTCTGACTGACTGCTTTCAACCTTATTGATGGCATCGCTATCATCATTGTGCTGAGTAGTTTGCTGCTCTGTTAAGTCGTTATTTTGAATTTTTGATTGGCTAACTGGGTTACCAAAACTATCCCACTGGTATTGGGTAGTTTTTGTGTTCTCACCACTGGCTAAATTTTGTTGAATTAACTGGCCAAGGCTGTTGTACTCAAAATTAATGTTATGACTACTAACGCCTTCCTCTTTACGCGCAATCAACTGGTTTACGCTGTCGTAATTGTACGTACAGGTATCAAATAGTGCTTGCGCAGGATGAATTAACTGCTGCTGTGTTAAGCGATTAAAAACATCAAATTGTTGGGTAAGGGTTATGTCATTACCAAATTGTTGCGTTTGAATATTGCCTTGGCTGTCGTAGCTAAGCGCTGCAAGTTCAACAGCCGTGCTGTTGCCTTGCTGTAAGTGAATGCCACTCAATTGGCCAAATTTATTGTAGCTATATTTAAGCGTACTTGAATCTGGCAAGGTCAGTGATTGCCTTCTGCCGTAGTCGTCGTAACTGTATTTTAAGGTGTGCGCTTGTTGCTGATTATGTACTTGCTCAGCATGCAGTAACCGCCCGCCTTTATCAAACTGCTGCTTTAAGGTTGATTGTGCATTGTGCGCACGAGTAATTTTACCTTGCAGGTTATAGTTGTAGTAATTGGCATTATTAACGATGTGAGTATCGGTTGCCAAACTTGCATGCTGCGCAATCACGCGCCCTAGTTTATCGCGCTCTATTTTCACATGGCGTTTATCGCTTTGTGTAACCGAGGTTAACCGATTACAAGCATCGTATTTATATTGCTGTTAGTCACCAGCATAAGCAAATTGCCTAAGCCATTTAAACATCCATATTGTTAAAGAGCGTATTGATCTTATGTCTTAAAGTGGGTGCCTGTTTTATTTCTTTCGTTTTATCTTGGGAAATAATCTAGACATAAATGAGCATGGCTTATTGCTAAACTATAAAACGAACTAAATTGGCACGCCTCGGTCTGCACCTGGTTTAATTATAAGATCATTATCACGCAATCGTTTACGACATTCATCGGCAACAAATTCTAATTGATTTAGATCAGATGCATTTCTATCAAAAAGACTTTTATCTATACGATAATACTCTTCATAATCAACTTTACGATTACTTACCGGAATAGACACATAATAATCACCAGAGCTTTCTTCAATACCAACCGAAAAAAACTTTTCTTTAGAAAAAAATAAATCTTTAAATTTCATAATATTACCCTTAATCTTTTACGTTCTTAACACTAAACCTGCTTGTCGGAATATCACCAACGTCTATCACAGCCTCAGAGCTACCATCCGGTAATCTTCCACCAACAAGCCATTGATCATTAGCACCAGCTTCATTACCTGAAGGCATTCTAAGCCCCAAACTATCAGGATCCGCAAAATCAACACGCATTAATTCATTACCCTCTAACATCTCTCGAGGTAAACCTATTGCTTCAGCTAGCGCACCGGGGTCTCCAGCAGCTTGAAACATCAATGCATCAGCTTCACTATTAGGCATAACAAATGAAGTTCCATCACGCTGCCCCGGTCCATATTTTTCCAAATTGGACTTTGTCATAAATCGTGAAGCTCCACCATTAAACTGCTGAATATGAGCATCAATATATGACTGAGGAAGATATTTAGCGGGCTTTGGCCGAACACCATTTTTCATATTTTGTACTTCTTGCATCATCTGGTAACTGGTTGAAGCTTCAGAACTATTTTTAAAATGTCCTTTAGTATTTTTCTGAAAGGTATTCCATGTATTCTCTTTACAACTCAACCCAAACGGATCCACCCAATTAACCGGATTTGGCGCATATTGATAGTGGTTTATGCCACCCACTAATCCAATCGGGTCTTGATTTATAAAGCGTTGTTGTTTGGGGCTGTAGTAGCGGTAACGGTTGTAATGTAAGCCGCTTTCTTCATCTAAATACTGCCCTTGAAAGCGGATTGGCTGAGTGAAGGTGTTTTCTTTATTAGTGTCAGCGTCGGCTTCAAGCTCTTCATAACCATACACATCGGCTTGGTTTTCCCATACCACTCCTGCCTTGTAATTTGTCACAAAGCGTGGAGTATTAAGTTGGTCTAAGTGGTAATAATAAACTTCGCCTTTTTTAACCAATGCCACTGGGTGAAATTGATTTGGTAGGTTGATATACCAGGTATATTCACCGTGTTGGTATTCGCCGATTAACTGATCGTTATCCCAAATGTAATCAATTTTGCCCTGCTCGGTGTGCTTGGCGATACGCCGCCCGAGTGGGTCGTAGTCGTATTGAGTAAGCGTGCCGTTGTTATTAAAGCAACTTAGCTGATTAAACGCGTTGTATTCACGACGGGTTTTTATGCCTTTGCCAGTTTCGCGTATTTGGTTACCAAATTCATCGTAATGAAAGTCGCTGTCGCCAAAGTGGGTTAAACGGTCTGCGTCTGTAGAGCCTTTAATAACTCCATCGTCTTCGCTTAGCTCACTGGCTGCGGTTGCTGTACTTGAATCACTGAACTCACTATGAATTACATTACGTGTGCTTTCTGACTGACTGCTTTCAACCTTATTGATGGCATCGCTATCATCATTGTGCTGAGTAGTTTGTTGTTCGGATAACTCGTTATTTTGAATTTTTGATTGGCTAACTGGGTTACCAAAACTGTCCCACTGGTATTGGGTAGTTTTTGTGTTCTCAGAACTTACTAGATTTTGCTGAATTAACTGGCCTAGGCTGTTGTACTCAAAATTAATGTTATGGCTGCTAACGCCTTGCTCTTTACGCGCAATCAACTGGTTTACGCTGTCGTAATTGTACGTACAGGTATCAAATAGTGCTTGCGCAGGATGAGTTAACTGCTGCTGTGTTAAGCGGTTAAATACATCAAATTGTTGGGTAAGGGTTACATCATTACCAAACTTTTGCGTTTGAATATTGCCTTGGCTGTCGTAGCTAAGCGCTGCAAGTTCAACTGCATTGCTATTGGCTTGCTGTAAGTGAATAGCACTTAGCTGGCCAAATTTATTGTAGCTATATTTAAGCGTACTTGAATCTGGCAAGGTCAATGATTGCCTTCTGCCATAGTCGTCGTAACTGTATTTTAGGGTATGCGCTTGTTGCTGATTATGTACTTGCTCAGCACGCAGTAACCGCCCACCTTTATCAAACTGCTGCTTTAGGGTTGATTGTGCATTATGCGCACGGGTAATTTTACCTTGCAGGTTATAGCTATAGTAATTGGCGTTATTAACGATGTGAGTGTCGGTTGCCAAACTTGCATGCTGCGCAGTCACGCGGCCTAATTTATCACGCTCTATTTTTACATGGCGTTTATCACTTTGTGTGACCGACGTTAAGCGGTTGCAAGCATCGTATTTATATTGCTGTAGCGTACCGTCAAATCCAGTAACTTGCGTTGGGTTTTCGTTAGCGTCATAGCTTATACGGTATACATGGCCGTCGCTGCGCTCAATGGCGGTTAAGTTACGCTCTTTATCGTACGTTAAATGCAGTGCACTGCCATCGGGCTGAATAACACAATGTGGCTGGCTTAGCCCTTCAAAGTGTTGCTCGGTGGTATCACCCTTACTGTTTTGCGAGCTAATTAACCGCCCTGCATCATCGTAACTAAAATGTTGATGCTGTTTATTCTCAGGGTCTTTTTCGTCAAAGGCAATAGTTTGCGCAAGCTGGCCGTGCTCATTGTATTTATATTGAGTCAGCAAACCTGCGTTATTAATAGTGGCATTTACACGGCCTAAACTGTCGTAACTATAACGAATAAGCTCATCATTATGGTGTTTGGCTAAAAGCTCGCCTTGCTCGTTCCATACAAATTTAGTGACTTGACCATTTTTATTTATGTGCTGGGTTAGCTGTCCAAATTTGTCATAGCTGTAAAGTATGGTGCGACCGTCACCAAAGGTTTCACTTTGCAGTAAACCCGCTACGCTATATTTACGGGTAATGGTTTGACCATCAGGCAAGGTGGTTAATACACGCTGACCTAATTGGTTGTAAGCAAATTTAGTAACACTGCCATCTGGCTGCGTTATTGATTCTAACTGGCCATAAGGGGTATAACTGTATTTTATTTCACTGTTATCTGGCTTTATTTCCGTTATTTTTTGACCTTGTGCGTTATAGCCGTATTGCCACACATTACCATTTGGGTCGGTGTGCTTAACTAACTTACCTTGCGCGTTATGTACAAAGTGTTCTTTATGCCCACGCGAGTCTATACAGGTTGTTTCACCAGCGTCTAAATTATATTCAAACTGATATGTATAGGTGTTGTTATCGCCCCATTGTTTTATACACTTAGCACTTGATGAATAACTGTCCCATTCAAAATGATGGCTAAAACCACTGGCTCGGGTACGCTTGGTTAATAAGTTAGCGGCGTTATAGCCATAATGCTCTGTTTCACCTTGTTGATTGGTCGCGCGAACGAGGTTTTTGTTTTCATCATAATCATATTGCGCAAGTAACGGCGTTAGTAATACTGGCTTGTTGTTATCACCTGTACGATAAGCCGAAATGTTTGCCAGCAACCCTTGCGGGTTATATTTTAAAATACAGCCACGCGCTTTATTTACCTCAACGCGAT
This sequence comes from Pseudoalteromonas sp. RW-H-Ap-1, assembly GCF_048318575.1. GTDB lineage: Bacteria > Pseudomonadota > Gammaproteobacteria > Enterobacterales > Alteromonadaceae > Pseudoalteromonas. The sequence continues at coordinate 475,565 of NZ_CP166997.1, read as the reverse complement.
GCAAGCGCTCTTTCGCATCGTAATAAAAACCAATACTTTGGCCTTTTTCATTAATAACTTTTTCGAGCAACCATGAGTTCTCGCCGGCTTTAAACGTAAGGTGTTGATCATCTGGGGTTACCAATACTTGCTTACCATTAGTTTGGTAATGCAACGCCAAATTACTGCTTAACTGATAGCTCGATTGCCCCGGTTTTACTTTTTCAAAGCGGTGTTTAGCGCCATGCTCATCTTGGTATTCTAACCAGTAGGTGCCCTTTTGTTTTGGGCCTACTTTAGGTGGCGGTAAATAGTGCTCAGTTAACTGCACCATAAAATCATGTCGCCAACCATTACCCATCACACTGCATACATCCGCATGCGATGAGCGGTATAGGCGTCGCCAAATTAATTGTTTGCTGCCTGCTAAGGTGAAATCAATAAGCGGCAGTATTTCTTCACCCGAAAGCATAGAAACTGGATCAGAGCGACACTCTTGTTGGGTGATAGGTTCTTCGCTTGGGGTATTATTACTTGCACCGCCACTGTTTTTAGCCGGCGCTTGAGAGGCACTTTTACCTGAGGCTGTTGAACTGCTCTTACTATTTGCCTTTTTACCTGCTGCGCCGCTATTGGTGTTATCACTTACCTGAATGGCCGACTTAGCTTTTTGGTGATAACAACTAATAGTACCTGCAACCAAAGCTTGGGTTAATACACTTGCGGTTTCACGTGCTGACGCACCGCGCGAACAGCTTACTCCTGCAAGGTTAAGCAAGTTAATAACGTCTAAACGTTTAGCTGCGTCGCTTGTAAGCGCACTGCCTACTTGCGCAATTTGATTTTTGGCACTTTCCGGCGTGTTAGCTACTACAGCAACAAAGCCCGACGGCGCAGAACCTTTACCTGCGACGAGGCAAATTGGGTAACTTATTCCCTGTAAAACAACGGTATTACTTTGCATTAGCTGTGTACTTCCTCACTTATCCATAAGTATGATGCTGCACCTTGATGCTTAGCTTGCTCCTGTGAAAGCATTAATGCATAACTAAAATGCTCAACAATTGCAGGGCTTGTGGTTAATTGGTACAAGTTAACCAACCCTTCTAGTGCGCCTATTTTCCCTAATTTATAATTGGGTAGTTCGTAATATGTGTGCTCATCAATTAAGCTAGTAAGTAGCTGTAAATTGTTTAGCCAACTATCATCATCTACCCCATTTCCTGGTGCAAAAATTAGATCTATCTTATTCTCTGTTTGTTCAGCTAATCGCGTAAGCATACCTGCTAGCTGATTATGTTTGCTAAAATCAATAGATGCTGCAATTTCATGGCTTACCTGCGACCACCCACAAGGCACCATTTCAACTAGAGCTAACGCGCCACCTACACCTTGATAAACAAACTGCTGCTGTTTATTTGCTTTAAAGGTTGCATCTAAAGCAATTACATTGAATTTTTGCCATTTTTTTTCATCGGCCAAGGCTATAGCAGAGTGCGCGGCTGTTGCACCATGAAAAATAAGCTCATTGCTATGATTGGGGTATAGCTGTTGTAAGCTCTGAGTTAATAACTGTTTTAGCTCATCTTGAAATGATAACGCTGGTAGTAACCAGATCATCGGCAATTTGCTGTCTGTGACTTCTGCCATTAATTCTTTAGATTTAATTATGCAATCGTAAACACAGGCATCCCAAGACTGCCATTGCAGTTCATTAAAAACAGCACTGTTATCGTCAAATAATAATGCATCTACGCTGCTAATATTTGGGGCAGAAAAGCATACCATCTCTATTGAAAATGCACTCATGATGCCACCTCGTCCTGAGCTTTATTGGCAGCGAGGTGTTGATAATAGCGATATAAGTTAAACACCCCTTGGCTATAGCTATCCATGGCTGATAAATAAATGGCATTAGGCACTTCATCAAGAGGGTGTCCTGCAAGCAATCGTAAACTCGACATGGCGGTTTCATATTTAGGCCAGTTATGTTTTAACTGCTGCTGAAAATCTATTAACGCGCTTTCATCGCCTTGCCAAGCAAGTCGTTGAATATCGTACTCCACTAGCTGATCGAGTTTATCACCTAACATGCGCCTTATTAGCGCAATAATTAACGCGGGTTGCTCTACCTGTTGTAATAAAGAATTGGCTAAAACAATCAGTTTTACAAAACCGCTTTGTAATAAAATATGCAATGTTTGATCAACCGATAAGGTATTACTAGCATGATTGCTTAAGCTATTTACTTGCTCAAAATTTAACGACAACAAAAATAACGACATTAAGGGTGATAGATGCGCTTGCTCAGTTAATGCATCAAAAATAGCCGTTAATATCTGTCTATCGTGGTGCTGCGCAAGGCTGGTAATTTGATTTATAGTTGCCAGTGTTTGCGGCGGAATTTCATCATCAGCACTGTAAGCAAAAAACAAGGTGTTTAAATTTAATAGCCGAATTAAGTTAAAGCTATGCTGTTGAATAACCACTTTATTTATAATGATTTTAAAAAAAGCACTCAGCGCTGGCTGATTAAGCAATTCATTTATAAATATAATATTTTTATTTTGTGGCAAGTTAGCCATGACTTCAATACATGCTTGGGCAACTAATTCATCGTTTTTGGTATTAGTGATTATTTCGACTAGCTGCTCAGTGGTGGGCAATTCAAGGTTATTTTTTTGATTATTGTTTTTTGCGTTTACCCAACAGTTTTCTAATAGGGTTTTTCTTAAATAGCGAACATGACCTACACACGTAAACGGGCACAATTGAGCGTTACTAATTTGTAGTAATTGTGCTTGATGATCACTTAAATAGGTCGCTAGCAAAGTTAACCACCAATTAAAACAGTTGGGTTGCCCGCAACGATTTTTCCGCCGTGGCCACTATCATCGCCCATTCTGGCCGCGGGTTTGCCATTAATTTTAACGCTCCCCGAGCCTGTTTTTACGCTATCTGGCGGGCCAATACACACTATCATGTCGCCTTTGCGCGCCGCGGGCATGCCACCTATTAACACATTGCCAGAGCCGGCAACTATAGGTCCACCCACATGTGGCACTTTAGCGGTCACTTTAGGGCATACATGCATATGACCAATTGTAGCAGCGGGTTTACCCATTTTGACTCCTTGTCGTATCTTTGCTTGTTTATGAAAGACTATTCATACAGTGGAATAACTAGTAGCTTGTTAGTCGTTACTAATAGCGAAATTTCTTCAATTAGCTCATCTTTACTGTGATCAGCAAGTGCCACTGTGCTTTGAGTTGCATATTGATATAAATTTGAAATTACATTTTCACTATTAAGTGAATCACTTAAATGAATAAAAAACTGCTGTGCATAATAGCCATTCATTGCTTTTAAATGACTTAACGCAGGGCTTAGTAATGGATCATCTGGCCTATTTATTGGTAAACACACTAAATGCGGTAAACCATAACGGCAGTAAACAACGTGCCCGTTATTTGCAATGCCATTTCTAAACCCTGATTGAAAGTTATTGACTATTTCCATCATTAATTTAACTTAATTACACCAGCAGATAAGGTAATGGCACTGCCATCTACTTTTACATTACTGCCTTTAATATCAATGTTTGTTCCTTCAATAGTGATATTGCCACTACTGCTCATTTTAATTTGTGCAGAGCCTGTTTTAATCACTATTTCGTCACCCGCTTCAATATTAAGTGTTTTACCTACTTTTAAGGTATCGTTTTCACCCATTTCCGCAATACGGTTTTTTGTAACGTTAAGATTGTCATTATTAAGAATTTCAACATTACGATCGTTATCTATTTTTTCGTTTTGATCGTTTTTAACGTAAAGCTGTTTATCTTTTTCGGCTTGCATATACACAAGCTCGCTACCTTTTTTATCCTCAAAGCGCAGTTCATTAAAATTATCTGCTCCACCTTCTTTAGTTGAGCGAGTTTTTATACCACTTTGCGTTTTTTCGCCCGGTAAAGCGTACGGAGGCATTAAGTCTGCGTTATAAACAGCACCGCTTATAATAGGTTGATCTGGGTCGCCATTAATAAAGTCGACGAGTACTTCTTGACCAACGCGGGGGAAGAAAAAGGCGCCCCACTTTTTGCCAGCCCAGTTTTGTGCAACTCGGATCCAACATGAACTTTTAGAATCTTTTTTACCTTCACGATCCCAATCAAATTGCACCTTTACGCGGCCATATTGGTCAATCATAATTTCATCGGCGCTATCACCCGTTACAATCGCCGTTTGCACGCCGTTAATAACCGGTTTCTTTTTACTCACTTGCGCTCTGTATGGAATGTCTTTTGGCACACATTCAAAGTGATTAGAATACACTTCATCACTTGATGATTGTAAAGCGCCTGATTGGTTTGGTACTACAATCGATGTCATCATCGAGGTAATAGCAAAGGTTTTACCTTCAAGGCGTGGGTCTTCATGTTTTTTGAAGCTAAACAGTTTACCAACAGAAAATGAGCGACAGTCACTGCGCCCGCTTGAGAGCTTCATGTCTCTTTGTAGTGACTCTAATTGTACAGATGCCAAATTAGCCGCGCGAGGATGACACTCTGCCTCTGCTGTATATTCAAAAATTTCTGATACCGATTGCGTGGGTAACTCGGCATTTGCTTGCTCTGCATCAGGGTAACGCGACGGCTGTTTAAAATCGTAGCCTAAACGCTTAAAGCTGCCTGGCGCTAAGCTTAATCCACCTTGCCAACGCGAAACATGAGATTCGCTTAAATGGCCAGTTGAATGAACAACTTTAGCCTCACCACATGTTTCATAGGCAGTGATATCATCTGCCAAAACTAATGTATGGTTACTTTTTGTATGCTCAAAGAAGTAAAAAATACCTTCGCTTTGTAATAAGCGTTGGATAAAGTCAAAATCTGACTCTTGATATTGCACACAGTATTCGTATTTGGGGTAGGTTTTACTGGTTTTGTCTGAAAAAGCCACATTGTGTTGGCCAAACAAATCAGCAAATATATCTTTTATTGTTTTCTTTTGGAAAATGCGGCTGTTCTTGCGATTACGCATAGAAGCGGCAAAAGGCACAATGGTAGCTTGATAATCAATGTAATTTTTTTGTTCGTCAACGTCCGCAGTGCGGCTGCCGTTAGAAACAAGCTGGCTCACAATACCGTGATAATAACGCTCTCCCCCACCCTCGGCATTTTTTACCTTTATCGATACCGGTTTGCCAACCAGATCTTCATGTGCGATTTGTTGGCCTATGGTGTACATATTGGCCGACATAACAAACAAATCTGACATGGCTTCTTGTGCAACGAAGCGTGTTAAATAAAGGGCGTCTTTACCAACAGGGGTACTAATTTGAATTACGTTTTTATCTTGTGTTGCTTTTTGCATTCCTTGCTTTTCCCATCCTGAAGATCAAAAAAAGCTCTGAGCATAAGCCCAGAGCTACAATCGGGTAACAAATATTACATTTGTTGACCTTTAACACCGCTGTAACCATATACTAGTGGTGCAGTGATGTTGTTTTGATCGTCAGTAGGTGTAACAGTCATCATCATTTCAGTGTAGCTGATAGTGATTGTTTCAATTGGACGGTCGTTTTGAACTGATACTGAGTAGCTAGAGATCATGGCATCTGTAAGTTCGATTTTCATGATTTCTTCAACTTTATCACCTTGTTTAGTGATATGGAAAATAGCAGGTAGACCTTTACCAATAGTTGCTTCTTTGAAAAGATCCGGAGATGCTTTATCTTGAAGTTTAGTAATAGTCACATCGCCTAGACGAGTAGAGCTAGATTCACGGTCCATTGCTGTACCAGTCGCTGCACTAATCTCACGGCTAACGTTCCAATCTAAAGATAAAACTGTAATTAAATCTTTGAAAGACTCGGCAGTAGTTTCGCCTTTGATTGAACCGTATTTTAAATATGTATTTGCTTGCATTTGATAATGCTCCTTTTTATTAAACAATATTATCCATTATGTGGATTCGTTTACTTTGGTTACCCAAAATTCCTTGAAATCATTATCTCTAAAACAGCAATGAAAAGGTCTTCAGAATTCCTTTCCCTAGATGAAGACAATGTCTCAAAAATTCCATGTTTCTATATAAGACACACGAATTATAATGCTCTAAAACTAAAGAAACAACCATAAAAACAGGTTATTTTAAATTAACTTTAGTTAGCTCAATATCAAACTCATTATCCTTAATTAACAATGAGATAGATGTCACCTTTTCACCATCAACCATGCTCGAAAGCAAAATTTCAGACAATAGTGGTAGTACTTTATTCTGTAATATGGTGTGAATATTTCTTGCACCCGAACCGGCATTTTGACAATTAGCAATAATGTGCTCAATCACGTCATCGTTATACGTTAATTGCGCATCATAATGCTTTTTAACACGCTTAATAATTTTGCTAATTTGCAGCGCTGCAATTTGGGTCAGAATTTCATCACTTAACGGAATATAAGGAATAACATTAATGCGCCCTAAAAATGCGGGTTTAAATGCGCCTAATAAATCATCTTGTAATGCTTTTAATAAACCTTTAATACTCGGCTTACTTTCTTCATCTTCAAATAAGCTCATTGTGGTATCAGTACCCACATTTGAGGTCATAATAATGATGGTGTTTTTAAAGTCGATGTCTCGGCCTTCACCGTCTTTTATGGTGCCTTTATCGAATACTTGATAGAAAATATCTTGCACGCCTGGATGGGCTTTTTCCATTTCATCAAGTAGCACTACACTGTATGGTTTTCTTCTTACTGCTTCGGTTAAAATACCGCCTTCACCATAACCAACATAACCTGGAGGTGAGCCAAGTAGTAATGACACTTTATGCTCTTCTTTAAACTCAGACATGTTAATAACTGTTACGTTATCTTCACTGCCATACACTTCTTGTGCTAGTGAAAGCGCGGTCTCTGTTTTACCAACACCGCTTGGGCCTGCCAGCATAAATATACCATTAGGGCGACTCTCGTCTGCTAGCTGAGCACGGGAGGTTTGTACCACTTTAGCCATAAGTTCAAGCGCATGATCTTGGCCAACTACGCGTTGTTTCATTTGCTCAGCTAAATTTAAAATGCCATGAATTTCATCTTCATGCATTTTACCAACAGGAATACCAGTCCAATCAGAAATAACCTGTGCAATCAACTCTTCATCAACTTGCCAATGCACCATATTATGTTCGTACGAGGCTAGCTTAAGCTTGCTTTCTTTTAACTGCTCAAGTACTTCAGCAGAAGAGTCTGCATCATTGGTGTTAATCGATTCTAGCGCTTGGTTTAACTCGGCAACTATATCCTTCTCAACATTGAACTGCTCATTTAATGGTTCCAGTTGCTGTTCAATCTCAACTAGTTCAGATTTAAGTGCTGATAATTGTTCGCTGTGATCTAAACCAGTTTTTTGCTCACGATTCAGCATTAAAACTTGCGCTTCAATTTCACTAAGCCTGTTAATTAACTGCTCAATCGCATTAGGTGTCGATGCTTGGCTCATAGCAACACGAGCACATGCCGTATCTAACAATGCAACTGCTTTATCGGGTAGTTGCCTAGCAGTAATGTACCTGTGCGATAGATGCACTGCACTTTCAAGTGCTTGCTCTGAAATAAACACTTTATGATGTTTTTCCATCACAGGAACTAAACCACGCAGCATAGCAACCGCTTTTTCTGGTGTTGGCTCTTCAACTTTAACCACTTGGAAGCGACGTGTTAGCGCAGCATCTTTTTCAAAAAACTTTTTATATTCAGCCCACGTTGTTGCAGCAATAGTGCGTAACTCCCCTCTTGCTAGAGCAGGCTTAAGTAAATTGGCAGCATCATTTTGACCCGCTTGTCCGCCACTACCAATCATAGTGTGAGCTTCATCTATGAAAAGAATCACAGGATCAACAGCGTTTTTAACTTCATTAATTAGCGACTTCAAACGATTTTCAAATTCACCTTTCATGCCCGCACCTGCTTGCAGCAAAGCCAAATCTAGGCTGTGCAACTTAACGTTTTGTAATACTGCAGGTACGTCTTTTTGAGCAATCCTTAGGGCAAGTCCTTCAACCACAGCGGTTTTACCTACACCCGCTTCACCGGTTAAGATTGGATTGTTTTGACGACGTCTGGTTAAAATATCTACCATCTGACGTATTTCGAAATCACGGCCTAAAATTGGGTCTATTTTTCCCGCTTTTGCTTGAGCGGTTAAATCTACGGTAAATTGATCTAAGGTTGGTGTTTTAGATGAACCATTTGCAGGTGTTGTAGCACTTGCAGTGGTGGTATTACGTTCTTGTGATTGGGCAACAATTTCAGGCCATGCATGTAGTAGTTGTCCAGGTTCTATATTATTGAAAAGCTTGCTACAACGCGTTACTAAACTAGACAAGGTATCGTCTTTTGTGAGCGTGTAAATAACGTAAGCACTTCGGATTTGCTCATCAGTAAATTCTATACTGGTGCTTAGCCATGACTGTCTAAGTAAAGTAGTAACATGCACCGACAGACTAGGCGACGAATCACTGCCTGTTTTAAATGACTCTAATGATTGATTTAAATCTTGCTTTACCTGATCAATATCAATATCGAAAGCACCGAATATGAGTCTAACATCGTCTAGTTGCTGCTCAATCATAGCTAACAACCAATGCTCTAATTCAACCGTAAAATGGCTGCGGCTATTACAAATTGCGACCGCTGCTTCTAAGCTCTTTCTACAATCTGGACTTAGTTTCTCAACTAATTTATTTAATGTCATCGTTGACATACACTGTTCCTTTTAATTTTAATTATCCTTTAAACGATAACTTAGTAGGGTTAAATTTAGGGGTGTTTTTACTCGCCATTAAAAAGCTATTTGCGCCTAGTTGGCATTCACTTTTTGACAGCTGCACCGCATCAAGTTGTTGAAAATCTGATTCAATTACAAGTCGAAATGAAATAGCATTGCCGGCATAGTCTTTGACAATTTTTTTAGCTAATTCAAATAACTTGCCTTTAGGTAACAAGGATTTTGCTTTATCAAAATCGCGGGTACTGATATGGATCTCGATATTAGAAGAAATATCCCATATCTTTTTACCAATTACCGTATCAACACCTAAGCGGGCATGTTGTCCCTCATAAAGGCGTTCACTTGCTAAACATGTTTGCTCTTGTGGCTTCAAATCGTGCCACTTACCTATCATTTGTTTAATGACAACATCACAGCCAAGATATGAGCTCAGTACACTTTTTAAGTCAAAAGCATTGCGAATTTTTCGGCTATAAAGGCCTGAAAAGTGCAACTGATGTTCATCATAACCGCCGCTTAAAAGCCCTAATATTTGCGTGTATGGGTCTTTGTTTTTATCTTTATTTACATGATTTAAAGACGGTTTATATTTTTTCCACGCTCGATAATATAAAGACACCAAACGGTGATTAAACATGTCGTAAAAGTCGCGCATAGTTGTATCTTTATAGCGAAGACGCTGCATCACCAGTTCGCTATAAAATTGAGGCAAAGCGCCCGAGCAACCCGTTAATCCCATAAAAGAGATCTGCATGTTGACTTTATGTAAGCCATCTTCAAAGCTTGCTTGTTCTAATTTTGTGATAGCGTTACCTGGGTAACCAAATTTTTGAGTTGCGGTAAACTTAATTAACTCTTGCTTTGGACTACTGTCATACCCTACGTAGCGATACTCCAATCCATGCTTTTTCAGCTGGTTTTCAATAATGAAAACCGCTTTATAAAAGTCAACTTGTGACGCTTGAGAAATAATATGTTGGATCATATTAACGGGCTTTCCCCAACTCGCGCAGGCCATTGGTAATACACTTGCTCTTGTTCTTTTAGCCTTAAACTAACGCGAGTAAAGCTATTAATTGCTGCAAATTGCGCAAAGAAATGATCGAGGATAGAAGCAAAGAAAAACATGCCACTTCCTGAAAAGTCATCATTGGCGAAGGTAATTTCAATTTCACTACCTGTCGCAAAGCTTACTCGTCCTTTTTGCACAACACGAGCCGTTGCAGGTTCTACAGCCACACGGTAAATATTATCAATAAGGCCTTTTGTCTGTGGAGATGCTCTAAAGTCATAAAGGCGTAGCACTTCTTTTAGCTTGTTGCACGCATCATCTCCACTAAACGCGTCGAGTGTTAAATGATTAACTAATTGCCAACGAGTTGCATCGGCTAATATTGGTCTAACGGCATGAGTAAATGGAATTAAACACCTAATTTTTTTAATTACATCGCCGCGTTCTGGCATCAATAAGCCTAGCTCGTCGTCTCCAAAAGGCATGCTTGCAGGGAGGTTTCGATTACTGCAATTAGCACGTACGGTTAGGACCGTGTTCCCTTCAGCATAATCCATAGCACTATTTTCAAATCGTGCATCTACCAATGATAGAAACGATTCGGTGCCTGACTCAACATAGCCACCGGCCCATGAGGCGGTTTCTCTGCGGATGTGCCAAAACAAATCATCATGGCCTTGATATCGTGGATGAGTTTGTCCATAAAACGGACAAACTATTTGTTTATTTCCCTTATGATCAAAGGCAATTACTTCTGAAATACCAATTACTTCTGAAATCTCAGAGTCCATATAACGCGGCGTTAATTGGTATTCGTATTCGCTCAGCTCAGGGCGAATAGGCTCTAGCTCTTGTTCAAACATATTAATTATGGGCGTACACCCCATCAAGAACATGTCTTTGTCTACTTGCTTTTCAAGCTCTGAAGATTCCGCATCAAGATAAATATACACAGTGCATTTATTAGAATTTTTAGGCAACGATGAGTGAATATTTTCAAGTTCAAAAAAACGAAACTTTTCAGGAAAGGTAAAGTTTTCGACGAGTAAGCGATAGCCGGCACTTGATCGCTGCGAATACGGTACAACCGCTTCATTTGCATCAAAGCCAACCGCTTTAAGTTGAGTTTTAGAAAGGTACTTTATTCCCTCATCACCATTATCAAAAGCAATACCAATAGCGTGCTTAAACAATAATTCATACACTTTAAGCGTATGATGCCATTGACCATTTATAAATAATCGTAATTTTTCCAGCCCGGTTTCAGCCAGTGATACACCCGGATATTCACCGGTTAGCTCAAGTTTGAAAATTGACTTTGCTTTTTCATGCCAACGTGGTTTTGGTGCCACGAAAGGACTGTTATCAAATTGCGCACTGGTAATTTCAACAGGCCATAAGTAAGTTTCATAACAGGTTTGAAACTTACATTGCTTCATTGACTCAACATTGGTTTCAACTTCACTCGCTCTTGGAATGACCACGCCCGTTGTTGAGAGGTTTTCAGCCTCTAATTTAACCACCGACATTGAAGGAATAGGCGCTTGATAGTCAGGTAACATTTGCCCTAATAGAGCATCAGTAAGCTCAGGAAAGCTATCATCTAACTTTTGCCTAATATTAGCCGTTAAAAATGCGAACGATTCAATTAACCTTGATACATGAGGGTCTTCAATATGATCATCGCTTAGCTTTAATCGCCCGGCAACTTTAGGGTATTTTTCAGAGAAGTCTTTACCCATATGACGAACAAACGCCAATTCACGATTGTAATATTTTAATAATTCATCGTTCATAAAGAAGCCTCAATAATCTTCATCCCTAAGTTCACAGGCTCAACTTCTGAGTCAAAGCTAATAAACTCAGGCTCTGGATCTGCATATAGTAAAGCGTTTATTCGCAAGTTTAATACTCTATTTACGGGTACTTCATCGTCAGTAAATACCTCAACTTCAATGAACCTAGGCTCAAATTTCAAAATTGTATTTCTAACGGTTTCACATAGCAGTGCCCGCCCTTCGTGAGAGCTCACCGACATACTCGAAAAGTCAGGTAAACCATACGATAAGCAGGATGTTGCTAACTCTGCATATTGTGCTGGCCACGTGTGCCATTGAATTCGCGCATTTAGCAGCGCTTCTATGTCTCTGCGCACATTTTTTCTCAGCTCACTAATGCTGATCCCCTCAGTACGAGATGGGGCATCCTGAAAGTCTGGTTCATCGTCAATGAGCCTATCTAAAATGGATGCTTGAAGCTGCTGCTTATGCTCTATCATAATTATTTACTATGCTTACTCAGCTGTTTCTAGGGCGTTTATTTTAAGGTTTGGAACAGTGATGGCTTCATCGTTAACAAACAACATTTTCATTCCTTTGCCTATGATAAATTCGTCTTGCAGCTCTTCCCAATCAGATACCTGGCCTAGCTTTTCAAGATCTGTATTTGAGTTTGCGTAAACTAGTGGCAAGTGAGCCGTACCTGATGGACCGTCTTTGATGGTAATGTCAACGCGTAACCAAATACCCTCTAATAATGATGTTACAGGTTCTACTTTTAATGTTTCAATTTCATTAAAGTTAGCCAGGTAAAATTCGCCATTCGTGCCTAGCACTTCTAAATAAGGACTTAAGCTATCATCTAAATCTCGAATTGCTGATTGCTCGTCTTCAACACTCTCCAAACGAAGCGCTTCCATTTGTTGAGCAAGACTAGCTGCTTCTGATGTTTCACCTTCAAGCAAAGCAACATGCATTTTTAAAAACAAGGTATCTAGCTCATTAGCTTCATGAAAAAGTTTAGGAATACCTTTACCTTGATAAAAATCTACGCGTGATTGCTGGGCACGAATTAAATGCCTAAGGTTAACTGCACCTACAGCAAACTCTGGGTTCTTTTGCACCATAAAGTCGAGTTGTTTGTCTGCTTTTTCAAGCTCGCCATTAATGCAAAGTAATTCAGAATAAATACTTCTAATGTCAAAATTTAAAGGCTCATCTTGCAACTCGGTAGCGCAGCATAATAAAGCATCAGCAAGTTTTCCCTCGCGAATTAAACTGTGTATTTTTTTCATGATTATTCCTTTATTTTATGATGAGGACTGAGCTCTGTTATTAACTTAATACTCGAGACCATTTGGTCTAGCTGAAAGTGGGGCTGTAACTGCAAAACCGAAAAGTAATGCCCCGGATTTGCTTTATTTTCACTAACTTTTATTTTTGCATTACTCAGTGGATATTTGCTTCTAATATGCTCAGACGCGGAGTCTGACGCAGTTGTATAGTTATTTATCCACGCCTGTAAGTCTCTTTCACAGGCCTGTGCTGTGCTGTAAGACCCGACACGATCTCGGGCTAATAATTTTAAATAGTGCGCAAAGCGCGATACACATAAAATGTATTGCAACATAGACGATAAGCGCGCATTGATATTGGCAGCACTTGAGTCGTAATTTTTTGTTTTTTGAACTGATGCATTACTGTAAAAAACGATATGTTCCGTATTTGTAACCGAAGAAGCTGGGATAAAACCGAGCTCAGAAAATTGCTTTTCAAACTTACTGGTTACTAATAAATCAAGTGGCGGTTTTGCCTCTTTTTGATAGGTATCGTTCGCAAAGCTATCACGAGCAAGCCCTGTTACTAATCCCTTAGAGACTTTACCTGGCTCTATACCACGAATGTGACCAAACCAACCGCTGTCGCAGTAAGCTCTAATTATTGTTGATACAAACTGATACGCTGCACTGCCCCACAACATGTCTGTTTCTGGATTTTTTATTTGTTCTTTGAAGTAAAAATCTTGATGGCGCTTGCCATCATTAACATAAGGCGGCCTAACTAACACATGAGGCAACGTAAACCCCATGAAGCGCGCTTCTTCCATTTTTCTAAAACTTTGCCATTTTATATATTCAGGTTGTTCAAACTGATTAAATAAATCAGAGTAATAACCTAAATCTGAAAAACTATCAGCACCAAATAAATTAGCCGATGCCGAACATATAAAAGGAGAAAATGCTGCCGCTGCCGTTCTTGATACTTCTTTTATGGTATCAATATCATTGTAAATAGTGCCTGCTGAGCAACCATTACTAATTTCGTAATCACCAATTACAATACCAAAAGGCTCGCCTCCGGCACTGTCAAACTCGTTTTGATAAAGTAACTGAAAAAACATACTTTGATCAAAATCAATCGCTTTATTCACATCTTTAGAGAGCGTTGACCAATCACAATTGAGCAATTTAACTTTTACTTTTTTTCTTTGTCTTGTTGCTCTGTTTGTAACAATAACCACCATAGATTACGCCAGCTAGCTTCTAAGCGTTGAAAGCTATCTGCATGAATTATATGATTAAGTTGCGATGAAATAAGCTGATCGAGTTCAATAATTACACGTTGTAAATAAGGACTTAAAGACTCCTTATTCCAAGAAAGGGGAGAATCAGAAGAGCCTTCAAGCCATAACAATAACGCTTTATCTAGGTTTTTTTCATTTAAAAACCTATCGAGCAAAGCGTCATTATCACTAATTCGAGACTGTGACTTTTGTTGAAAAGTGAAGTCTTGATTTATAAATGAAAACTCTTCGTGATTCATTCTATTGCATCATCCTTAATGCGAGATAGCGGTATTATTAACCGATCTCTGGGATTTTAGCTACAAGACGTAAAGAAGACGTTAATTCTTCCATTTGTAACCAAGGTTTCAACCAAGCAACAGCGTTGTAGGCACCAGGTTGACCTGGGATCTCTTTTACAGATACTTTTGCATCTGCAAGAGGGTAACGTGCTCTGATGTCTTGACCACCGCCCTCTGTCGCATTTACATATGACAGAATCCAACGGTTTAACCATGATTCAACGTCTTCAGCTTCCATAAAGCTACCAATCTTATCGCGTGCCATTACTTTTAAGTAATGCGCAAAGCGAGAAGTTGCCATTAAGTATGGTAAACGAGCTGAAATAGCAGCGTTAGCCGTAGCATCAGGTGTTGAGTAAATTTTTGGTTTTTGACAGCTTTGACCGCCAAAGAAAACAGCATAATCAGTATTTTTATAGTGACATAGAGGTAAGAAGCCTAACTGACTTAACTCTGCCTCACGACGATCTGTAATGCCAATTTCTGTTGGACACTTAAGATCTGGATCACCATCATCACTAGTGAATATGTGAGTCGGTAAGCCTTCCACTTTACCGCCACCCTCTGCACCACGAATAGCAGTACAGAAACCGTATTGAGAAAACGCAGCGGTCATGTTAGTTGCCATAGCGTATGCTGCATTACTCCAACAGTAATCACCATTATCAGTGCTCACTGAACGACCGTCTTTTGGCTCAACTTCAAACTCTTCGTAGTTGAACTCTTCAACAGGTTTAGAAGCAGCACCATAAGGTAAACGCGAAAGGAAACGCGGCATAGTAAGTGATACAAAGCGTGAATCATCGCTGTCTCTAAATGAGCGCCATTTAGTGTATTCTAATGATTCAAATACTTTTTCTAAATCGCGTGGCTTAGTAAGCTCTTCCCAATTATCAAAACCGAATAAAGACGGTGAAGAGGCAGCAATAAATGGACAGAATCCAGCTGCAGCCACATTAGACATTAAGCTCAATGTTTCAACATCTTCAGGGTGATTAGTAAATTCAAAGTCACCTACGATAGTGCCATATGGTTCACCACCTGGGGTACCAAATTCAGACTCGTAAATTTTCTTGAAGGTTTGGCTTTGATCAAACTCAACGGCTTTACTTAAATCTTTATGAAGCTCTTTTTTCTTCATGTTTAAAACACGAATTTTTAATGTAGAACTTGTTTCAGAGTTCATCACTAAGTGATGCAAACCGCGCCATGAGCCTTCAAGCTTTTGAAACTCATCCGAGTGCATTACCACACTTAGCTGTTTTGAAATTTTTTGATCGATTAACTGAATAGCTTCATTAAACGTCACAGTCATGTTTTTATTCCATTGAACTGTGCCTTTTAACGCTTCTTCTGTTAATGTTTTTAGTAATTCTTCAGCACGGCTCGACTCTGTTTGTTTAGTCGCGCCAATTGCTTGCTCTAATAGTGAAGAACTTACTTCTGATACCGATTCTGATTCTGTTGCTAATTGTTCAGTGCTCATTTATCAGTCTCCTCTAAGTTAAGTTCTTTAGCCATCGAGTCTAAGCTTGCTGTATTACTTAATACTTCTTCGAGTACATTTTCAAGCTCTTCTGAGCGGTCAATCTTGGTCATCAAGTCACGCAGCTTGTTGCGCGTTTCCATCAATTTGCGTAAAGGCTCTACTTGATTTACAACCGCAGCAGGCTCGAAATCGTCAATCGACTTAAAGTTCAAGTTAACTTCAAACTGAGAACCATCATCCGTTAATGTATTGTCTACTTTTAAACGCAGAGAAGGACTCATACGTTTTAAAACATCATTAAAGTTATCACGATCAATTTGAATAAAACGTCTATCTTTTAGTGGTTTAAGTGCTTCTGTGTTATCACCAGAAAAATCACCCATTACACCTACTACAAAGGGTAATTCTTTTTTTACTGCCGCGCCCTCAGTTTCCACATCATAAGTGATATGTACTCTTGGTTTACGAACTCGTTTTAACTTATCATGGATACTCATTGAGAACTCCTTTTACTATGTTTCAGTTTCGCTGATCTTAATGCCAGACAACTTAAAGTATCCAGTCCTAGCATCACTATCTGTAATTAACTCATTTAATAACTCAGGTAGCGATAATTCGCTCCATCGAATAACTTGTTCTATCGTGTAAGACATTGGTGAATGAGGTTCAGTCTTTCTGAAAAATGTCGCAATTTCTTGAAGTTTTTTTATTGCGTTTTCTCTCGAATCAATCTCATCACTGACACGCTTTTTAGGTTGCGCTGAGTCTACTTCTATCTCATCCTCAACCACTTCTTCTTCAGGCTCAGCATTTGCCTTATCTAATGCAATTTGTGCTGCTTCAAGTTTATCTGCTGCAACATGATTTACCGCAGCTAAGCTCACTTCTAATGCTTGTTTAATATTAGATGTAGGTTGTGGCTCACCCGTCACCTTATCCATAACCTCACTCAAAGCGGCAAACTTTTCTATCGCATCTTCAATATCATTTTTTAAAGATACAAAAAACTCGGTACTGGTTTCGGCTGCACTTTTTTCAAGCTGTTCAAAATCAACGGCACCTTGGGTTATCTTCTTTTCGCGTTTTTCATCACTTAAACGTGAAATGTCATAACCTTGCTGATATTCCCAAAAAGAAAAAGGATCCATACTGACACTGTCTGTCATGTATATACTTTTAATTGGAATAATTAACGTACCTTCACCAGCACTGCCATTTAAGCCAACTAATGCAGATACTTTGTCTGAAATTTCATCACCGTCATCAAGTGTTGGATAAAGTGACTCAAAATGATGTTCCAAAAGGTGCTTAGCAACACTAAAACCAAACGCAATGCCTTTAAAGCCATGAACGCGGCATAAGCCTTCAATTAGCCAAGCTAGGTATTCTATATCTTTACTTTCGGTTTTAATTGCCTCACTACATTGCTCAAGTAGCGGAATCCAATCTCGAGAAAGCGAAGCAATTCCTTCTTCATCGACTAGCGCATTTCTTTCAGCCGCACGAAGTTGGTTTCTTAAATCTTTTAAGGCGTAGTAAGTAGACGTTGGAGAGACATCTGAGCGCGGATCAATACCTGCAAACTCAGTATCTGAAATAGGGGAAATATACTCTTCAAATAAAAACATTCCATTGTCCTAAATATTATCCATATTCTCTAAAGCTTAGAGCGGAGATAATATTACATTCTTTAAATTAAATTACAAGCTTCAGCACCATTGTGCCGATAAGCTGGCTAATGTTATTTTGTAAATAATTGAAATAACAGTTTTTTGTTCCTGATATATTTACAACTTTTTTCTCAAATATACTAAAACAGGCTTAATCAGCTACTTAGTGAACAATGGAATCGTTGCCTCGTCTTGTAAATTACAAGATTGTATCGATTGATTGGCATCTACATCATCATATTTTACTAATATACAAGTTACGTTATCTTTAGCACCTCTGACTAACGAGGAGTGCATTAAAGCCATTCCTGAATCAATTATGCTACTTGGCTCTAATGACAAACATATGTCTTCATCTGATAATTCACCGGTAAGACCATCTGAACATAATAAAAAGATATCGCCCTTGTTTATATCACCCTCAATTACATCCACCTTCACTTCATCCATTACGCCAACAGCACGAGTAATAACGTTAGATAATGGGTGGTTTTTAGCTTCTTCAACAGAAATCATTCCCTCGTCGATTAAGTCATTAACTTGACTATGATCTCGAGAAACTTGCGTTAGTTTACCATTGCGTAATAAGTAAGCTCTGCTGTCACCAGCCCATAATATGTAATAGCGCTCATTCTTAACAAACAAAGCGGTTACCGTACTGCCTGCTGTTTTATTGCTTAAGTATTCAGCGCTATATTGAGTTAGTTGCTTATTTGCATCTTCTATGGCGCTAATAATGTGGTTTACGGTCAAGTCTTCTAGCCTTAGCTTTTCAACGGTAGTTCTAATCACATCAACCACTAATTGACTAGCAACTTCACCCGCTTCATGCCCACCCATTCCGTCAGCCACGACCCATAAGTTATGGCTGTTAATTTCCACGTGCGCATCTTCATTAAGCTGCCTCACTGCACCTCTATGAGTAATGGCATAACTTGTACTTAAATTACTAATCACTATTCTTTACCTGTGTGTAATTCCATTCCCAATGCTTCCAACGTCCATCCAGCATAGCGGCTACTTGATTAACCGGCGGCAAAGCTGACGTGATCAGTACCATAGGCTTAATATTGCAAGAACCATGAGTCCACCAAACACTGTAATCACCATACTTTTTATGTAAAATCGCATGCATGGCATCTTGTAAAATATGGTCGCTTAACTCAGTGCCTGAAAACTCTAGAGCGATTGCTTGTTTGTTTTTATCTTTTGAATTGGCATAACTTACTTGCTTTTTATTTGCAGCAACGTCACTTAGTGTACTAGCCAGTTCTTTTCGCCAAGAAAACAAATCCACGGAGCCATCAAGTACTTTAAGAACAGCATCTTCGTATTCTAGAGAAAAAACACCAGAATGAAGCACATCAACCGGAGCAATATGAGTTGCACGAGTAACAGTGAGTGGATAGTGCCTTCCTACTGCATCCATACTGGGTAATAACGTACCCATAATGCCAGTATCACCAACAATGTTTGGGCTCAATGCAAAGTGCCAAACCGGGCCAGTAAGGTAGCTTTCTTGCCAAACATCACCAAGTTGCTCTTTACTCACAGCGATGGCAGCTTGCAGCCATTGCTCCCAATGCTCTGAGAACTCTTTAGTTACATTATCTTGAACAAAGTCGCCTAAACAAGGAACCTTGCCAAGATAACCAATATCTACAATCGGGTCGGACATGAAAACTTCTCTACACTGCTGTTCCAAAACGGATGCCTGATTGAGCTAGGCAGTAATTCTACTTTTGCGTTGTTACCCATCAAGGAGAAATGTAACTCTAGATCTTGACGTGTTTTGCTGCGCTTTTCGCTTAGCTCATCTAGCATTCGATAAAGTGACCACTCACCTTGATAAGTTGTATTAATTGAACGTCCACCGTTTGGTGGTGTAAACACAACGCGGGTTTTACTTTGACCACTAGCGCCAGGCCATACAAAATTTGTAACCTTAAGGGGACCATGGCGATAAATCATTGACTGGCCATCAATTTCAATCATTAAACTAGATACCGTTTTATCTAAATTAAAAGTACGTAAGCCAAACTCAATTCGAGGGGTATCACTACCACGTTCAAAAAATGCGGTTTGAATTTTGAAAGCATGCTCAAACATTTTTAAGGTGTTATTGCTAATACCAATATCTTTTTCAAATTTCCACGGGCTAGAGCTCATATCCACACTCGGAGCTACATAGCTATTAAAAAAGTTATCTATGGTGCCATTAGGGCCAAAGAAGCGAGTAAAGTCTTTAATGCTTACCTCTTTTTCAGCCTGCGGAGCAAATGGGTAACGCCCCACAATTGCCGCGTTATACTCGCGCAACACTTTGCTTTTCCAAATTTCATTTAAATGTCTGTTGGCACTATTTTTGGTGATGTTGCTAGTATCTCTACTTATATCAAGTAACCAACTATTGAACGGATATGGCAAATCACTACTTTGGTACTCTAATTGACGAATAAAACTCGGTTTACTCTTACCACTTATTTGATCTTTAATTGAGTATTTAAGCTGGTCGCCTCTATCAAGTTTAGTTAGATAAATATTCAACTCTCTTAAGTTTTTCTGAATATTATCAAGCTGCTGAATGTCTATATCGATAATGTCTTCAAACGCCTCTTCGACTTGATAGCCCGGTAGCTCTACCTCAAACTTAGGCGCCTCGTCAGGTAAAAAGCGTTTAATTCGATTTGCTTTCGTTTGCATCGCAACCTTAGCTGCATTCGCGGCAATATCCCCTGCGACCTTTTGGTTTTCAGAGATAGGTAGCTTAGTTAATTGAACATTCTTTTTAACTGCATTGATGATATTTTTTATTGGCGCTTCTGAGCCTGCTAAAACATCAGTAATGTTCACACCCTCAGCAGGTGAGCTGTACTGATTAAGACTCAAGTCATCTAAAAACGACTGCCAATAATAAATATAATCTTGAAAATAACGTTGCTCTAGCTTCTTTTCTATCTCTGCTTTAGAAATATCATACGTGCCTGAGGCTTCTTGGCCATACACCCAGCTACTGGCCATTAAGTTGCCAAGCATTTTCCCTTTTTCAATATTAAAAATGCCATGGAAACCGTTAAAAGTGTATAAACCTGGAATACTGCGCGTTAGATCACCATTATTACGAAACGTAAACTTTTGCGCACTTTCAAAGCTAATAATATCGGTTAATCTAAAAGGCGGAATACTGCTATCAAGAAAATCAGCTTGAAGTCGTTGGTATGCTCTTTCTGCAATCGGTAGTTTCGTAAGTTCTGCACGAGCTACTCGAACCGCCTGATTATCTATTTCAGTTTGTGTTACGCCCTCTTTTAACAACGCAGCAATATGGTTCATCAGCTCATTACGCGTCTGCATGTTCAAATCACCAGGCAAATTTCTATCTAAATATGCACTAAACCAAACGTAAATATCTTCACTTTCAAAATATTCAGGTTTAAATAACATTAAGTAGCATCTGAGCGTTTCATATAGATAGCTCAGATGTTCTGAATGAGCCTCCATTTCCTTTATTAACGTGTTTGCAATGAAGGGCTCTAAATAGGTTTGTAAGGAACGTTTATAAGCATTAGTAGAAGATTCTTTAATTTCAGTAAGCTTATTAAAGCCAACTGAAGATGCATCTTCAGGATCAATTAACTGAGCATTGGTTGCTGGCAAGTTTCTCAATGCATTTAATCGGTCATTTAGTACCAGTAGATTATTTCTATCAAAAGAGGATGCATCTAATTCTTGGTAGGTGGTAATTGCTTCATCTGTGGCATCAATTAAGTTGCTATTCCAAGCAAAGCTAAAATACCAAGAAATTGAAAAACCGAACAAAGCAATACACGCAAGTGACACACTAGCAACTCGAAGCCACTTATTTTGTTTGTCATGGTGTTTGTTAGTACTTGCTAAGTTTTGCTCAGGAAAAATAACGCTCTCTAAAACATTTTTAATAAAAAAACTTTTAGATTGGTTTATATAATCGGTTTTACCTGCACTAGCATCATTTAAAAAGCTTGAAGGGGTACCCTCTTGAGTGGCGCTGGTTAAATACACGCCTCTGAACATAGGTAACTCTTCATAAGCGTTAGGAGTAAAAATCTCTTTTAAGAAGTCATCAGCTACCCCTTGTAGCACACGTAGCTGTCTGGGGAATTCAAAGATTTTAGCTCGAATAGCTTCATTGCGCTCGTTGATCAGTCGGCGGTTCAACATCTCTGTAAGTTTAGAAATTAAAGCATGGAATTCTTTGTTGAATGCATCGACTTGAGTATCTTTATCTAAATCAAGCTCAAAGGTGATCCCCCAGACTTGTTCACATTCTTCCTCTGTAAGTTCGCCAAAGAACTCCCTGAATCCTTCAATTAAATCTACTTTAGAAAAAATAACATAGACAGGAAATGTCATACCAAGCTGGTTTTGTAGTTCTTGAAGGCGTTGTTTTATAGCTCGTGCATGAAGGTTTCGCTCAGTTTTGGTCTGACTCATAAGTTCAGAAATACCCATACTGATCATTACCCCATTTATAGGGCGTAATGGGCGATGTTTTCTTAGTAACCCGAGAAAGCCTTCCCATGCTCTAGAGTCGTGTTTAGCGTGGCTACTTTGCGTTGTGTAACGACCAGCTGTATCGATTAATACCGCTTTATTGGTAAACCACCAATCACAATTGCGCGTACCACCAACACCATGCACTAAATCAACTCCAAGCTTATCCTTTAATGGGTAATCTAGGCCTGAATTATGAATAACCGTTGTTTTACCTGCGCCAGGTGGACCAATCATGATATACCAAGGTAATTGGTATATATTTTTACCTTTAAATAGTTTTACGTCTTTGAGTAAATCTATGGCTTCATTCATTCTGGTTTTTAAGGTGGTTATTTCTTCGTTAACTTCACTACTATTTGCATCGTTGTTATCTATTAACTCATCTGCCATTTTTTCATCACGTTTGCTTTGCTGCATAAGGCGATAAATTTTAGTCACAGAAAAAACAAGTAGTATCAATAAAATAGTTAGTAGTCTTGCTGCAACACCGGCTAGCGGTACATAATCTGCAATCGCAATTAGGGGACCACCGAACCAAATTAATAATGATAAGGCTAAAAAACCGATAATTAAAATAGCGGTTCGAGACGTTAGTGCGTAGGTTATTTTTTTAAATTTTTGTGAGAAACTCATTACAGCCTCATTAAAATAATAGATCGATTTCAATTCTGCGGTTTAACGACCGAGAAGCTGAATCTGAATTGCTGGCGATAGGCTCTGCTGCGCCCTTTCCTTCTGGCCATAGACGACCGCTCAAATTGGTGCTTTTAGCCATTAAATTAGCAACTTGTGTTGCTCTAGCTAAAGATAGATGCCAATTAGAAGGGTACTTATCAGTACTAATTGGTAAGTCATCTGTATGACCTGTTATGAGGACTCGCCCTTTAGTTCCTTCTAGGCTTAACGCTAACTTTTCTAAAATAGGCTGGAATGAAGGGAGAAGTTGTGCGTCTCCTTGCTTAAACAAGTTTTCACTATTAATTGTAATGCGGATCCCATCGGAGGTTTTAGCAACGGCGACAATCCCCATTTTAATCTCTGTTTGCAACAACTGTTCAAGTACTCGTAATTGCTGATCTTTTTTATCAACAGTTTGGTTAACTGCTAAGGGGTGAATACCTGCTAGCTTTTCATTAATAGCTACAACATCGTTATTCAGCTTCATATTTATTGATAAATAGATCATCAATAATATGAGCCCCAATACCGAAAATATGACCCAAAGTGGAACTTGATTTCTCAGTTCAACACCCGCTGCTACTCTTTGCTTCCAGTTTGGAGACAGCTTATTGTTAATTGGCCCATTAAGTTGGTTTAATAAATGATAGAGTTGTGAACGGTATTCTTCGATTTTTGTATCACCACCAGCACCTAGGCGATATTTACCTTTAAAACCTAAATTCAAGCAGTGATATTGCAACTCTAAAAATTGTTGATTTCTCTCTGGTTGAGCTAAGCCTGAATCAAGTAGCGTGTAAAAATATTCACCGCCAAAGGTTTCTTTATGAAAGGTAGAAAGTAGGCTTTCATCCGCCCACTCCATTGAACTCCATTTTGAGTTCAATACAGACTCATCAAGAATGGCGCACAAACAATAGCGCGAATTATTGATCACTTCTTTTGATAAGTGCTGATTGCGAACTTCTACTTCAAATCGCTTGATAGCCTCAACACAACGATGTTTAAGCGCTGCAAGGTTGCTCATTTCAAGCGATTGATTGATTGAAATTACAAGAGAAAAACAATCGGTTGCCGCTTCTAACAAAGGGTTTTTAAATATCGATACTTTGTTACTACCTAATGATTTTGCAGAAGGCGGCTCGACCGACATCACTGTTTTATCAGCATCATTTTGTGCCGGGTTGCTACTTGGCGTATTTCGCCCTAATCGACCTGGGCGAGGTTTGATAATGGTTTCGTCCATTGAAACTCTTCCTTTTAAAAAGTTAAGTTCTTATCGCCCAAAGGCTTAATTGTAGCTCTGGGTAGTTTCCTGAGAGGTGAATAGCAATTCCCCCACTAGAACGTAATTTATCCCAATGTTCACCATGCCTATTTAATTCAAAATAATGAAAGCCAGCATGATAAGGAATTTGTCTTGGTGCTGTTGGTAAATTACTAATCGTAATACCTGGAATTTGGTTATTTACCAGATCTCGAATAGTTTCTACACTGCCAATTTTAATTTGCGAAGGTAGAATTTTTCTTAATTCTTCATGGGGCACACTTGCTTTAATTGCTAATACAAATTGAGCTGAATTGAGAATAGACTTATCTTTTAACGCACCAAAAGAAATACCAAATTTACTTTGCTCAAGTTTAATTTCAGTTGCTGTTTGCTCAATAACATGGCTCAACGACTGGTATAAAAAGTTAACCACTTCATTAAATACCTGCCCTAAATTAGTATGGTCATAATTGGGTAATTTAGGCACTCTCTTATTAGCAGTGCTGAAGGTTGATAACTCGCCCGCAAGCTCAATTAAACGACTGTAAAATACATTAGGGTGTAAACTATTGACACTAAGTAAGTTATTAAATATCGCATCATACTTATTTAATGTTTGTAGCATGATAAAATCTGCAACTGAAGAACTTCCTGCATAGCCCTGACTGAGCCTTGCGGCGATGCTTTCAGCGCGTTGCTTTATCATTGAGCCTATTTCTCTAACTAGCCCTGATAAAGGTTTACATTGCCCTACTTTTAAAGATGGAGGAATATACTTTGCATCTAACTTTATTTGCCCTTCACTACTTACATCTATAATTCTAGCTAAAGGTAATACGATATAGCCTGAGTGATCATCAGACGACAGCATCAATTTGCTATACACTTTCGCAACTTGAATAATTTCTTGAGATTGCGCTCCTAATAAATCATCGCTCACAGACAGGTCATTGAGTTTATAACGAGTCACTGTATTATCGTCGGCTGAAGATATATTAATCCCGCTATTTTTTAGCGCAGGGATGGCAAGATAAACAACTTCATCAAAAACATCTTTATTAACCACCAACGGTTCAGGTAGCGACGTTGATTGAGGCATATCTATTGGTAATAAGTCTGGAGTGATTGCTGATAATGCGTCCACGGCAAACTGCCCGCTGTTAAGTAATTCATTATCAATACTTATATCAATTATCCCCCATGGATCAGCAAGGTTGCCACTGCAAACTTGCTTGATAACATTGGAAATATATTTGTCTGCTTGTTGGAAGTGCTGAGGTCTTAAAAACATTCCTTCAGTCCAAGCAACACGAGTGTTATCACCCATTTTAAAAATCCTTTTTTATTGCTCTCTCATGTATGTCGCAATTGCTTCTACATTAATATTGATATCGTCATAGCCGGTAGGGTCAACTTCTATAACCGCTCTCCACCTTGCTTGGTCTATATTTCTATAAGCAACAACAACCCCAACGTAACGAGTATTACGATTAAGGCTCATTTTATATTGCTGCACAGAATCAGGCTGAAGTTCTAATTCATCTTTTTTTAATAAGTCAGGTCCGAGGATCTTTTCTGGTGTGTCGTACAAGCTAAAAAAGTCCTGCGTGTCAAAAATAGTTCTTGAGCTGAGCTCAAAAATTTTCATTACCACTGGAGAAGGACGTTCTGATGTATCTGGATTAACATTTTTAGATACATTAATGATCAGATCGGTAGAAGGGGGTACGATTTTATTCATCGTAGAACATCCCATTACCAAAAATAGTAAACTAAAACTCAATAAGTAGAGCTTAACTTTGTACATTATTTACTTTCCTTTCTAGTGCGTTTCTTTGATTCGATCGTTGTATGCCTTTAAGAAATCATCTGACATTGCCATGGCGCCTTTAGTGTTCACTTCCTGAGAAATATCATCATATAAACTTTGATATAATTTCCAGCATTTAGACTCTATTTGACCAGGGATAATTTTTAACACGTTAGAATTATCGTTTGCCTGTTGATTAATTTGCATGGGAGAAACCTGCGACAACATCCCTTTTAACACGCCATCTGCACCAGCGAGTAATGCATGCTCATGCTTACGTGTGTCTATAAAACTTTCTTTAATAGATTCATTCGAAGACAGAAAGCTTGCACTATTTTTTATGAACAAGTTCTGAATAACGTCATCAATGTTGGCAGAAAATTTTAATGGATTGTTTTGCTCAGCCTGAAACATCGTATGATTCAATCTTAATTTGTTTTTTACAATCGCGCGTTGACGTAAAGATTCCATAAGCTCAGTGAGCAATAAATTAAGCCCTTGGCCCATTTCAAACCACAGCTTTTCATTATCTAACGAATTTTTAAGTTCCTCTTTAATTCCCAACCCTTTTAAAAACGCATCTGATAACGCCTTGTCACTTTGAACCACGTTTTTTACTGGTGCAGACTGTATCTCAGGCTTGTGCTCATTAGCGTGGCTATTTGAACGGGGGGTTCTTGAATAGGCGCAGGAGTATCAACAGGTGCTGATGAATTGCTAACATTATTGCCAATGTCAAAATCATCGGTATTCATAAGTCGCGTTAATTCATCCCAGTCTTCAGGAATATGATTATCAGTTTGTTGCTGCGCAGTCACTGATATCTCAGGCATCGACTCATTCATAATCGAGTCATCGAATGAAGGTATAGACTGCTCAGCCGGTTGAGAATTTTGCGCAGCGAAAGTATCTACTGATTGAAAATGACTTGGAGCAGAATTACTCACATCGGCTTGTTGAGCTGATGTTAGCACCACATTGACTTGAAAATCGCCAATGGTTAACACGTCACTGTCTGATAAACGTTGTTTGTTGCCTTGACCAAGCGGCGCTACGGCAAAATTGATAAATAATCCATTGGTTGAATTATCGTATACGTAAAAAGAGTCACCTTCTTTTTCTATTATGCCGTGTTTACTTGAGATTATTTTTTCGGGATCAGGTAAGTGCCAATCGCACGCTTCAGAGCGACCAAAAGTTAATGAATCTGTTACAGTTTTAGTGGCTTCTATTTCAGGTGAAAGTCTGTGATAACTAGTGATGTTTAGTATCAGTTCCATTTGATAAGTCAGTCCCTTATATCATTATTGTGAACAGGATAAAGTAGAAGCGAAACTATTGTCAACATTGAAATTAACACAAGAAAATATTGCGCTATTGATTTTGTCTCTAAAACAAGACGTTTGATAAACAAATTATACAGCGATGAAATATTTTACCGTAATGCTTTATAACTAGACCGAAAATAGCCTTCTTAGAGACTCCTTCTAGCTTTAAACCGACTTTTTCAATTTACAGTAAGGGAAATTTACCAACGATAATATGTCATTCAGGCATTGCTATAATTGTATATTTTTGTAAAATACATGCTCATATCAGAGGGAAAATTGATAGATAAGCAGAGAATATTTACCTTTGTAATTATTTAACTTAACACAATAAAAGGATTTTTTATGAGCAGTACTAATGATCACAACGATAAAACTCAGATTGCTTCCCTAGACTCAAACACAAAAAAAACGTCAAACATTCGCAAGCAAAATCTACTTGGCAAAAAAATATCTGGCCGCTATTTAATTGAAGAGCTGATTGGCCAAGGCGGTATGTGTTATATCTATCGGGCGCGCGATACTTTTTTAGAAAACGGTAATCGCTCAGAAGCATCGGTAGCAATTAAAGTACTTCAAGAAGAATTCTCAAGCTCTGAAGAAGCTATCTCACTACTAAAAGATGAAACAGCAAAAACGCAACAGCTTTCCCACCCAAGTATTGTCAAAGTGTACTCAGCGGACTCTGACGGCGATCTATATTATGTCACTATGGAGTTAATTGAAGGGGAAACACTAGAACAAATTATTAAACGAAACAAACCCTCTGGCTTAGCGTTTAAAAAAGCAAAAACTATTTTAAAGCAATTAACTGACGCTCTTGTATATGCCCACTCGCGTGGCGTCATTCATAACGACCTCAAGCCTTCAAATATTATTTTTGATTCTAACGGTAACCTTAAGGTACTTGACTTTGGTATTGCCAAACATAAAAGCTTAGACGATCAATACGCTGTAAGAAATGACAGTGAGCTGGCGACAATTGGGGGCTATACACCAACATATGCAAGCCCGGAGCAATTAAAGGGTGGTGAAGCTGCCGTTAAAGATGATGTATTTTCATTTGCATGCATTGCTTATGAACTTCTCAGCAGTAAACACCCATTTAACCGTATTGCTGCAGATAAAGTTCCTAAAAATACAACAATCAAAAAACCAAGCAATTGCCCTCTTCTTTTGTGGAACAATTTGAATAAGGCGTTATCTTTGAGCTCTAGTCAAAGACTTGAATCATTAGAGCCAATATCAAAAACACTTACAACAAACTTAAACCCCGCTATTTTTGCTACAGCAGCGAGCATAGCCATTATTGCTTTGATTACGCAAAACTATTACTCAAATTCAGATAATACCAAACAATTACAGGCACAACTTGATAATGCCAAAGCAATTAATCAGCAAGTAGAAGCGTGGATGTCTTGGCAAGGGCCAACAATTTTAAACAAACTTGAACAAATCCCGCCACAATATGAAGTGCTTAAACAAGGGTTACTAAGATCAAACCAGCAAAGCATATTAGAGAGCTTTAACGATGAAGCTAATCAGTTTAATAATATCGCTGGTCGTAAATTTAAAGATTTCGATAAAATTATAGCCGTTTACTCTGATGCATTAAATTATTACCCTGATTCAGAAAAACTATCAATGCAATTAGAAAGTGTGCTTAGGGAACGCCAATCAATTATTTTTGATATTACAGCCAGAATCGATTTATTACTCGAACAGTCACGTTATAACGAAGAGCAGCCAAATAGTATTGCCCACTTGATTTTTGACTTAAAAGAAGTTGATAAAACTTACCGTTATCAGCCTACAGATCTTCACCTTGATAATTTTACAGTTGCGTTAAATACCGCGATAGAAAGTGACGATGTGATCACCCAAAAAGTCCTTTTAAATGTAGGTAAAATCGTTTTTACAAACAACAAAAAAGCGGATGAGTTACTAGCAAATTTAATGCAGCGAGAGTCTGCTATTAATGCATTAACTGCGTATCAGCAAAAGATTAATTTAGGCGAACAGGCAGACTTTCCTCGTGCCGATGCCGTGGTGTTTTATGGTCCTAAGTTTCAACGATTCTCTGCTCAGTTAGAAACAATAGAAGATCATAAAGCGTTAATGGAATTCGAAGAATTTATTAAATCTGAATCAACAGCATTACCGGATGACTTCTCACTTTTAATTTCGTTGAGAAAAGAATTGTCGAGACGTTACATCAGTACAGCAAACGATTTAATGAAAAAAAGAATGTATAAAGCCGCTGAACGTTTAGTTGAAAAAAGTGAAGCGATTACTCAGTCGTTAGACAAGATTCTCTAAAAATGCGTTTGTTTATTGTTCAAAAATAACACAGCGGTGATTGAATAACGATTGCATAGCTATTAGACTAAAATCAAAATACAGACAACAAAGTCAAGGACGACGAGTGCATTCATATCATCATACACTCCGCCAAGATTTTACATATTTAGACTTTTTATAATTTATGGAGTACCTATGAAAAATTTAAGCTTGCTAGCTGCAGCACTCATACTCACTGGCTGTTCAGCAACATCTAAAACAAACAAAACTGAAGATGTTGTTATTGAGCCAACTCCTCAAATGAGCGAAGAAAATGCACCAATATCACTTACGGTTATCACTAACCCAGCCGACTCTAGAGTTCGTATAATGAATATAGTGCCTGTGTATCAAGATGCTATTGAACTAGATGCAGGTAAATATGATATTGAAGTAAGCAAGGCAGGTTATATTACTTATAGAAAATGGATAACGGTTGATAAAAAAACTATCTTAACCATAGAGCTCGATGAAAAACAATCAAGTCAATCTGCGCAATAGACTGTTTAATGCAGTAAAATGCCTTTTTAAATAAAGGCATTTTAACATTAATAATAAACATACCAAATATAACCGCCCAAGCTTAAATTCACCGCTATACACAACCACAATACCACTATAAATACGCGCTTTTTTGACTTATGCCGTAAAGTTTGCTGCGCGATAAGTGCGCCTGGCCATCCTCCTAATAAAGCACAGAGATGTAAATGTCGCTCAGGTATACGACTTACTTGTTTACGATTCGACTGCACTGCTTTTCGTTTATCCCAGGCATAATATAAAAAAGTAATACCACTGAGTAATGAAATATATATCGGTATGAACATCTCAATTTTATGATTTAAATAAGCAAGCCATATTGCAGCTATAAACATACTCGAAAATATAATTAAGGTACTTTTTATCAAAAATAATCGCCTATAATGAAAATAATAAAAAAACACTTAGGTTAAATTATGACATATTTTAAGGCCGCGATGCTGCTGTTATCTCTATCTATATTTAGTATTCAAGCAAATAATGAAGCAGACTTACTAGCGCCAGAACTTGCGATATTTACGCCTTACTTAGGCACATGGCAAGCGGATTTCAATACCGAAACAGGTCAGCCAAGCATTCAAGATGTCAGTAATTGGCAGCGCGCACTTAATGGTAAAGCCATTCGTACTTCACACTCGATTAATGAGGGTGAGTATGGAGGGGAGTCAATGATTTTCTATGATCGTAAAAAACAATCACTGGTTTTCTATTACTTCACAACAGCTGGTTTTTATACTAAAGGCGTCATGAAAGTGCTGAGCCCAACGCAATTTGTGGCTTATGAAGATGTTACTGGTAGCAAAGAAGGGATCACTAAAGTTAAATCAACCAGTGAATTTAAAGATCAACAGTTTGTTGTTTCTACCTCTTATTTAAAAAAAGGAGAGTGGACTAAACCGGAACAGCGTATTTATACTCGCAGTACAAAAACCGTTAAATTTAAGTAACTTTGGACTTAAAGCTCAAAAGACAGCCTAGGCTGCCTTTATTATTTATAAAACCGATATTATTTTGCGAATTTTTTAAATGGTTCGTCAACTGGTGTATCAGCTAGGTGATTGGTGTAATTGCTCATTACTTTTTGCGATAAACCAACAATTATTTCTAGCAGTTGCTGTTTACCGTAACCTACTGCAAAAAATTTCTCAATTTGCTCATTGCTAATTACGCCACGATTGCGTGTCATTGCAAGCGTTGTTTCACGCAGCGTTTCAAGTTTTGCATCTGCAAGTGGTGTTTCATTAACCAGTGCATCAACAATACCTTGATCAACTTTCATTGAAGCGGCAATTGCGCTGTGTGCTGGTACACAGTAATGGCATTCGTGCTCAACATTAATTGACTGCCATACCACTGTTAGCTCTTCTGCGTTAAACGATGTTTTTTGAAATAAGTCGTGCAGTACTTGGTAGCCTTTAAGTAGCGTAGGTGCTTCTGCCATTACTGCATGAAGGTTTGGCACCATACCAAATGCTGCTACTGAATCAGCCATAAGCGATTTTGATTCTTCAGGTGCGTTGTCTTGAGTATATAACGTAAATTCTGCCATGTTCTGCTCCAATAAATTAATGTAATTAACTAACTTCGAAACACATACTATTTGATTTTGAGCGACTGCTCAAGTTAAAATTGAACAGTCGCTCAATTTAATAGAAACTATTATGGCCAATAAAGTTAAATTTGAACGCGAGCAAGTTGTTCGTGCCGCTAGTCAATTATTCTGGGAGAAGGGCTTTCATGCTACATCCACTCGCGATTTACAAGATGCAATTAACATGCGTCCTGGCAGCATTTATGCAGCATTTGGCTCTAAAGAAGGTTTATATTGTGAAGCGATAAAAAACTATGCCAAGCAAATGCAAAGCTTAATAAATGAGCGTTTAGTATCATGCAGCAGTATTCTTGACGCACTTCAAGATTTTGTAGAGTATGTTGTTATTTCCTCAAAAAGTAATACTCCAAGTGCTATCTGCATGTTAGTAAAAGCTAATAATGAGTTTATTGAGAAAGACAGTTATCTTTACCAAATCAGTGTAGAGCTAATGATAGACTTTGAACATTACCTTACTGAACTATTTACACTCGCCATAGCTGCTAAAGAGCTAAGCGGAAAAATTGCCGCTATAGATTATGCTCGTTTTTTCCAAATACAATTTACTGGCTTACGTAATTATTTTAATCGACCAAATGTAGAGCATTTAGCCGAACCAATGATCGAAAACATGTTTTCACTCATGAAGAGTCTTTAGCCGAAAATAAAAAAGCAGCTAATCTAAATTAGCTGCCTTTTTAATTTAAAAACAAAGTTCCACGATTAGGTTTTTAATTTATTAAGCTCAGAGTCTTGCTGCGCAACCAGTTTATTCAGTTCTTCACTGCTGTCGCCTGCCTGAGCAGATAAATCTGAAAGCTGTGAGGCGGCATCAGAAATTATTGTCAAATTGCGATTTATTTCTTCGGTGACTAGGCTTTGTTCTTCTGCAGCCGTTGCAATATGGGTAATTTGATTGGTTATTTCATCTACTTTCACAACCACACTGTGCAGTGCATCAAAAGCCGTTGAGGTTTCATCTACTGCAGTTTCGGCGCGTACTACACCTTTTTCAATAACAGTTGATGCATTACCTACTTCTGAAAGTAAGCTGTCGATTAAACTACTAATGTCATCGGTTGATGAACGTGTTTTAGATGCTAAAGCTCTAACCTCATCAGCAACAACGGCAAAACCACGTCCGTGCTCCCCTGCTCGCGCAGCCTCAATAGCTGCGTTTAGCGCTAGTAAGTTAGTTTGTTCAGAGATAGTTCGGATCACATCAAGTATTTGGGTAATATCATTACTACGCGATGCTACTTTCTCTACCGCCTGGTTAGCTTCTTTAATTTCCTCTGACATAGTTTTAACTTGCGTCATAGCTGATGATAAGCTCGATTCGCTACTTACCACTAGGGTATTAATTTCATCTGCTTGTTGCGCCGATTGCTCTGAAGCTTTTGCCACTTCAAGTGCTGTCGCGCTCATTTCGTTCATTGCAGTAACCACACTTTCAATTTCTTTAAACTGTGCTTGCACATTGTGCTTGGTTTCTACCGCAATGTTCGAAGTAACCTCACCTTGGTGTTTGGTTTGATCTGAGACCGCTTTTAGCTCACTGATCAATTCACGAAGTTTTGATAAAAACTTATTAAACCCTCCCGCTAGTGCAATCAATTCAGCGTGAGTATCTACATGAAGAGTTTGAGTTAAATCGCCTTCAGAGCTTGCTAAGTTGTCAACGCGTTCCTGAATTTGCTGCAGTGGCGCTACAACACTACCTACAACGAGCTTCATTACTATAAATGCCAATACCGCAATCACAGTACCGGTGATCAAAATAATCACACCCAGCTCTTTTGCTGCCTCAGACATGCCTGCAGTTAATTGAATTGGCCCCTCAAAAGCAAGCTCCGCGGGTACTTCAATTAGCAGCATCCATTTCACATCGGCAAGCTTAATTTCAATTGGGTAAGACACCATTATTTCTGCGGCTTGCTTGTTAATTCCTTTAGTGCCTTTTAGTACTTTGTAACTTTCATAACTTTTAGCGCTAACAGCTTCTTTCAGTGGGCGCCCTAATTTTTCTTTATAATGACTGGTACCAACAATTAAGCCCAAATGGCTAAGTAACGTTACTTTTGCTTTGCCATCGTAAAGCGCATTTGAAAGCTCTTCTGTTAACTTTTGAAATACAGGTAAGGTAATATCAGCCCCAGTTACACCAACAAACTTGCCTGATTTAATAACGGGTACAACAAGTGAAGTCATCATTTCTGAGTAACCCGGTGTTATCTCATATAAGTAGGGTTCCATAATGCATGGTTTTAACTTGTCTTTAGCACACAAGTACCACTCTGCCTCACGTAAACCAAATTCATTTATTTTATCCGCGTATTTTTCTGCCGCGTCTTCAACGACCTGTTGTTCAACCAAGCCATTACTGCTTTTAGTGAAATAAATTTCTAATGTTCCAGCACCGGCAACAGAGTGATCATAGCCTTGAGTAAATTCGCTATCTTTACCATCAAAGCCGTTTTTTTCAAACTGAGAATATATAGAAGAAATAACATCGTTACTTTCTAATAACGAGCGATTTAAAGAAACAACTGAGTCACGTTCTATTGAGGCTTTGTCGGCATCTTCTAAAATGCTACCAAGCGAAAAGGGTATTCGGTAAGCTTCATTAATAAAGGCAGCGATTTTCTCACCATAGGCGGCTGCATTTGCTGTTAATCGACCATCCACCTCATTTACAATTAAAGTTTCGGCCTCAGCAGAAGTATTGGCATTACTCGATGAGAGTTTAGACCAGAGTATGCCTGAAAATAGTACCACCGTTAAAAGTATACTTCCGACGCTTATCCACAATAACTTTTTTGCTAACGCTATTTCCCGCATTTATAACTACCTTGCTTTACTTATTTATTTTTTAGTTTAGACCAATTTAAATAACATTTTATTAAATGTTTTAAATTAGCCTGAATAACGTAACCTCATTACCAACTACCATTTAACTTTGCTCATTTCGCCGCTGGGTTATTAGCACAACAACAAGCAAACACCTATCCACAGGCAAGGCTTTAGTCCATATAGTTTATACACTAATCATGAGAATACTGTTCCAACCTGTCGGCCAGTTACATCATCTATATAATATAAAATGTTACTGTATCACTTTTACAGATTTATCAATTAAGATAGCTATCCAAAGAGATATTGATTACCAATGTCACAAAAATCAGTAAACTCTGCGATAACAGCTAATCTATCGGCCGACTTTCTTGTTACTTTAGGGTTTTTTGTGTATGAATCAACAAGCTATTCCTGAGCGAGCCATAACACCGCTTATACACTCATGATAGCAATGGTAAATTTCATGACTAGGGCCTGTTAACCTTTCAGGGTTTAATTTTCAGTCATTTGGGTATTAGTAGAATGTTAAGCATTGAGTCGCACTCAATAGCAGCCTTTTCCTGCAACACTTTCACTACAGTTACTAAACTTCTAGGCCGAGAGCCAAATTACAATAAGTGTGGATGTGTTTTTAGCACCGCTGGTAACGTCGTTATTTTAATAAATTCAATTTTAGGTTAATCGAGTACAGTACTCACTGTTGTAAAGTGGAATTATCTATTTTTTCAATTCATGTTGAGCTTTATCGATATAGTAGCAAATAAAAAACACGCGATGATCACTCATGACGTGTTTTTATAAACCATATAAAGGGATAGATTAAATAACTGAAAGTTCTACCTCAATATTGCCGCGTGTTGCATTTGAATATGGACATACTTGATGTGCTTTATTTACCAGCTCTTGGGCGGCTGTTTTATCCATACTACCTAATGACACGGCCAGTTTTACCGCAATTCCAAAACCGCCGTCAATGGCACCAATAGATACCTCTGAGTTAATGTATGTATCGCTTGGTAATGCGATTTTTTCGCTACCGGCTACAAATTTAAGTGCGCCAATAAAACACGCTGCATACCCTGCTGCAAATAATTGCTCTGGATTAGTGCCTTGCCCATCGTCACCACCTAACCCTTTAGGCGTTGATAAGTTAACATCTAAACGACCATCATCCGATTTAGCAACGCCTTCACGTCCGCCTGTGGCCGTTGCTTTTGCTGTATAGGCTACATTTTGTAATACATTCATAGTGAACTCCTAACTTTAAAATTTTTACATTAATTATTTTGCATGCAAAATAATAAGACAGCTAAATTCTGATTGCAAATACTTTGTATGCAAATTAAAATAAAATATCTTGGAATGAAAGGTAATGAGATGTCATTTGAACAGTTAAAATTAAAAAATCAGTTATGCCATCGGTTATATATGGCATCTAACAGCATAGCCCGTGCCTATCGAGAGCCTCTAGCAGAGCTTAATCTTACTTATCCTCAGTATGTTGTAATGATGGCGCTGTGGGAGCAAGATGAAATAACCATCGCCGAGTTAATAGATAAAACCGCAATTGATGGTAGCGCGCTTACTCAAATATTAAAAAAAATGACCGGCAAGTCACTGCTGAATGTAATAAAAGACGAGCTCGATAAGCGCAAGCGATTGGTGAAATTGACTCATACGGGTCAATCTTTAAAACTTAAAGCTGCCGATATTCCAAAAACAATTTTTTGTAAATTTGACAGCATCGACACTAACCAAGCACAGCAATTAATGCAGTTACTCGATTTAATCGTTAGCGACTTAAACACTCAGACTGAAGATGAAAATTTCGATAGCTAAAGGCCATCCCAAGTTAGTGCAAACCTAGCGTAAATATATCCAATTTGGTGCTTACGCTTTTTTATAGTTTTGTTATAAAAAACTAACCTATTGATTATCATTCATAAAATATTCAAATAACAATTGGCATACTTCTTCCTTCTCTCTTATTGACGTTAGTAACATCAAGGAAAAAATCATGTCTAATTTATACAATACTCTTTATTTTTTATGGCGCTTAGATATAAGTGTATGGCAAGTAAATGAGCCTACAAATACGCATACCACCAGCGAAAAAGAGCGTATCTACTCGCGTTAAACTATTTTTGAACAGACTTTGCAAGCTACCTCATAGCGTTGTATTGTAAAAGACTATTTAATTGGTTAGTGGAACGTGTATGCATGCTTTAGAAGTTAATTTTGACGGCTTAGTCGGCCCTACTCACAACTACGCAGGTTTGTCGTATGGCAATGTTGCCTCGTTAAATAACGCGGC
Source organism: Pseudoalteromonas sp. RW-H-Ap-1 (assembly GCF_048318575.1). Taxonomy (GTDB): domain Bacteria; phylum Pseudomonadota; class Gammaproteobacteria; order Enterobacterales; family Alteromonadaceae; genus Pseudoalteromonas. The sequence continues at coordinate 438,714 of NZ_CP166997.1, read as the reverse complement.
GAGTTTTTCAAATCCGCAAGAAGCTGTGTTGCAAGGCCTAGCTAAAATGAAAGCCATGCACGATAAAGGCTTAACCCAAGGGGTATTTGCTCCCCATGCACGCCCTGATTTAAATGTATTACGCCGCTTAGGGTTTACCGGCAACGATGCGCAAGTGATCAATAAAGCCTTTAAAGCCGACCCTATTTTGTTACGCGCCTGTTACTCTGCCTCTGCCATGTGGACAGCTAATGCTGCCACAGTATCACCATCACCTGATACCAACGATGGCAAAGTACATTTTACTGCGGCAAATCTTAATAATAAATTTCATCGTTCATTAGAGCCAAATACGACAACACGTTTGCTTAAAGCAATGTTCAGTAACGAACAATACTTTGCACATCATACACACTTACCTGAGCAAGGTTTTTTTGGTGATGAAGGTGCTGCAAACCATACTCGTTTATGCGACAGTCACGGTGAAACAGGTTTAGAACTATTTGTGTTTGGTGCAAGTGCCTTTAACAGTCAACTTGTTAAGCCAGCTAAATTCCCAGCAAGGCAAACATTGGAGGCGTCTGAGGCTATTTGTCGATTGCATAATATAAAAGATACCAGTCAAATATTATTGCAACAAAACCCTGATGTGATTGACCAAGGGGTGTTCCATAATGATGTAATTGCTGTAGGTAACGCCAATGTTTTACTTTGCCACCAGCAGGCGTTTTTAAATCAAACGCAAGCACTAGACGATATTCGCGAAGCCTACGTAGGTAACAAACAGCTGTATATTATTGAAGTGCCAACTAGCAAAGTGAGTATTCAAGATGCTGTTAGTAGTTATTTATTTAATAGCCAACTGGTTAGCATGAATGACGATGCAATGCTGCTCGTTGCCCCACAAGAGTGTCAGCGTAATCCTGCTGTAAAAGCCTACATTGAAGAGCTTATTATTGCCGATAACCCCATAAACCAAGTGCAGTTTTTTGATTTACGCCAAAGTATGCAAAATGGTGGTGGGCCCGCTTGTTTACGTCTACGCGTGGCGCTTAATAGCCATGAATTAGCGGCAGTAAACCCTGATGTTATTTTAAATGACGAAAAATATACTCAATTATGTGACTGGGCTACTCGCCATTACCGCGATAAACTCGGCGCTAACGACTTTGCAGACCCAGCTTTACTAACCGAAAGCTATCAAGCGCTTGATGAGTTAACCCAATTACTTAGTTTAGGATCTGTATACCCATTCCAATTAGAAGCTTAAGTGGTTTATTCTTTAAGGGTTTGAGCGCACGCTCAAACTCTTGACCTAATTTTCTTAAATTCAATTAAGGTTAAGTTTTTCACCTTATACTTGTACCTATACTCAATTATTCAAATACATATAACTCTATTTGCTAGATCCTGACAGTGCGTTTAAGCGATATCTAATCCTAAAACACTTACTAGAATGGGTCTTTACAATCAAGCTTGGCAGAATTCCATATAAGGAGACAAACCATGACAACACATAAAGTTATTTTAATTACCGGCGCATCAAGCGGCATTGGCGAGGCGACCGCCAAAACATTAGTTAATAATGGTCACAAAGTGATATTAACTGCGCGCAGTGAAGATAAACTCAATAAACTAGTTGACGAGTTAGGCCATGAAAACGCATTTAGCGTTTCAGCCGATGCCACTGAATTTAATGAACTTGAAAATGTGGTGAGTAAAGGCGTTGAAAAATTTGGCCGATTAGACGCGGCATTTGCTAACGCAGGCATGGGTGTGTCATCAGCTGGCACAGAAAACGGCGACCCTGAACAGTGGTCAGCCATGGTTGACCTTAACATTAAAGCGTTGTTGTGGACCGCAAAACTCACTTTGCCTCATTTACGTGAAAACCAAGGGCATTTTATTTTAACAAGCTCTGCAGCAGGAAGAAGACCCATTGATGGCTCTATATATGGTGCCACTAAATGGTTTGCTCATGGCTTTGGTCAAAACCTCGCAGAGGAAATGAAACCATGGCATGGTCGCTGTACCACTATTGCTCCAGGCATGGTGAATACGCCTTTTTTTGATGAAGCAAAACCCGATAAGCTCGACCCACAAGATGTGGCCGATGCGGTATTATTTGCTATTGAAGCTAATCAGCGTAATAGCGTACGCGAAATCTATTTAATGCCCACCAACTAATAAGTTAATCCAAAAGGCCAATACTTATTGGCCTTTTCTCTAAAAGTGCTTAATTTTGCTTTTGAGAATCGCTGTTAACTAAATCAATGAAAAGTCACGTATTGAAACCTCCCTTACCATGCTAAATCTCAACTTTATGTCTATTATATAAATAAAGTAATTCAATAATCGGAACCCATTTAATGGCTCCTCATAAAGCTAATAATATGCCATCCCATCAATATGTTACTAATGATCCGTTGCACCAACTATTCGATGCAGTCGATTCTGTATCAGTACAAGGTTATGATGAGCAACGACGTGTAATTTATTGGAATAAAGGCAGTGAATTGCTTTATGGGTATTCACAGCAAGAAGCCATTGGCAAAAAGCTTGAAGATTTAATTATACCCGCACCAATGCGAGAGCCTGTTATTGAAGCACATAGTAATTGGATTAAGCATGATATTGAAATTCCTGCCTCAGAACTAACCCTCAAACATAAAAAGGGTAATGATGTGGCTGTATTTTCAAGCCATGTCATGTTTACTAATCAATATAATACCAAACAAATGTATTGTATTGATATTGACCTTTCAGAAGTCCACAAGGCACAAGCAGAAGCCACATTTAATGCCAATATGTTGAAGACTATCTTTGAAGCCATTCCCGACTTATTTTTTGTACTAGAACAAAATGGCACTATTACAGACTATCACGCAGGCAATAACAACGATCTTTATATTCCACCCCAGCAGTTTATTGGTAAAAAAATGATTGATGTACTGCCCAAAAAGGTAGCGAAAAAGTTTCAGATTCATATTGAAAAAACAATAGCACAAGACAATATTGTTAGCTTTGAATACGAATTAAGCATGCCTGAAGGCGTAATTTATTATGAGGCAAGGTTGCGCTTACTGCCCAGAAAAAATCAAATCATGGTGATTATCCGTGATATTAGCGAACCACACCGCTCAGCAGAATTGATCCGCCATCAGGCTCACTTTGATAGCTTAACCGATTTGCCTAATCGCTTTTTATCTTTAGATCGTTTGTCACAAATATTAATAGAAGTACAAAAAAATCATGAAAAAGCCGCGGTATTTTTCTTGGACCTTGATGATTTTAAAAAGGTAAATGACTCTTTGGGTCACGAAATCGGAGATAAATTATTAATCGAAGCCGCACATAGATTACAGCAAACACTGAAACAAAATGACACCGTTGGTCGACTAGGCGGCGATGAATTTATTGTTTTAATATCTAGTTTAAACGATGAAAACGACGCTTTAGCGATTGCTGAGCGATTACTTCAAGCATTTAGAAAGCCCTTTAAATTGGCAGGCAGAGACTTAATATTAACATTAAGTATTGGTATTGCTATTTCCCCTAAAGATGGCACATGTTCTTCGGTATTGTTACGTAATGCCGACACCGCTATGTACCAAGCAAAAGCGATGGGCCGCAATACCTCCTCTTTTTTCACCCCGCAAATGAATGTTGCAATGCGCCGGCGTTTTGAAATAGAAGAGCAAATGCATGGAGCACTGGAGCGAAACGAATTTGAGCTTTATTACCAACCGCAAATAGATGTAAAAACAAACACCATCATTGGCGCTGAAGCTTTGCTACGTTGGCATAATATTGTGTTAGGGGAAATTACCCCTGATGAGTTTATTCCCATTGCAGAGCAAACAGGCTTGATTGCGCCTATTGGTGTATTTGTACTGCAACAAGCCCTACGCTTTTTAAATGAATGGCAATCAATTAATAAGCAAAACTATACCATGGCGATTAATTTATCACCGCGGCAATTCAGAGACCCAGAATTAGTAAATATAATAAAGCGTACTCTGCATAAAAACAGTATTAGCAATGCTTGCTTAGAGCTGGAAATTACTGAAGGAGTACTGATGAATAGTCAAACCTCAATTCGTGACGCCTTATTACAAATTGATGAACTGGGCATTAAACTGTCAATGGACGACTTTGGCACAGGGTATTCATCATTAAGTTACTTAAGAGAGTACCCCTTTGATGTGCTAAAAATTGACCGAAGCTTTATCACTGGGATAACACATAATAAAGCAGACTGTAATTTGGTAAAAGCAGCCATCGCTATGTCACACAGCCTAGAAATAAAGGTAGTTGCGGAGGGGGTAGAAACCAAAGAACAGCTAGATTTACTTAACGAGCTAAACTGCGATATTGCTCAAGGATTTTATTTAAGTAAGCCCTTGCCCGGCGCCAAGCTACTCAATTTTTCATCGCGTTACTGCAAAGCGACTTAAAAGCACTTTAGTTAAAAAGTGCTTTTACAGTTGCGAGTTAGCTCATAATTTTAAAAAGTAGATCGCGTACAGTTGCAGGTTCAAATGGTTTGTCACAAATGGCATCCACACCAGCTTGAGCAATATTAGCCAAATGAGTATCGTTGGCCTCTGAGCTCACCATCAGAACTGGAATATGTGAGTACGTATTAGACTTTCGAACGGTTTCAGTTAATTCTTTACCATCCATTTCTGGCATATTGTAATCTGTAACAATTAAATCAAAAGATTGATTATTAAGCATTTCAATCGCTTGTTTACCGTCTTCTGCCTCTACAGGTTCAGGAATACCCATCCCCGCGAGCACACGTATAATATGTTTTCGCGCAAAACGACTGTCATCAACCACCAATACGCGAAGTAAAGTGACATCAAAGTGCTCTAGCTCCACCTCTTGCTCGCTAATTATATCCAGAGTCGCTTTAAGCGCACGGGTAATTTCGTCGGCATTAAACGGTTTAGGTAGAATAGCTAATACGCCCGATTGCCTAAGTTGCTCTAGATGGCGCTTATTACGCTCGCTCGACACTAGCATAAACGCCTGTTGCTCAGTATTACTGTTACTGCGTATTGCCTGTAATAAAGAGTCTGCAGTACCGTCGCTAAAATACATACTGCTGATCACTAAGTCAGGGTGGTACTTTGATAAAGCGGCCAGCGCATTCTCTTGAGTGCTGGCCGTTTCAATTTGTGTCACTCCACACTGAGCCAGTGATTTTTTTATTAGCTTTTGCTGCACTTCAGAAGGCTCAACTAATAAAATAGATAAGTTAGCTATTGCCGTTAAATCACTCATTTCAATCCTGTTAATATTAATTAAATAATTTTTATAATGCTCATTATAAAGTAATAACTTACAAGAAAAAGCTAAAACCGCAACAACAGGGCATGTTTACCCTAATCTACTCTTAAAAACGGTAGTTTATGCCCGCATAATAACGTCTTCCCGAATAGCTTGAGTTTAATAACCGAGACTCTGTATCGTTACCTAGGCGCTTTACCGACTCAGATTTAGTTAAATTAATCACCGCGGCTGTCAAGCTTAAGCCCTCTAATAAAGTAATTGATGCATTTACATCAACTTGCTCATATGGGTCTTGATACACGTTTAAACCACTATTTAAACCCAACACGGTTTCACCGCGTTTGTTATAAGAAGCACGAATATTAAAAGCATCTCCCTCATAATATATCGAGGTATTGTATTGATATTTAGCACTGCCAATTAACGGTGATTTACCAAACTCTTTACCATCTACTTCTACATCGGCCTTATTGGTTTTGTTATAAGTATAGTTTGCGTAAAAACCAAAACCACTATCAAAGGCATGCTGTATAAATACTTCAGCCCCTTTAGATACAGCATCGGTGCCATTGCCTACGGTGTTATATGGCGACACAGTAATATTTCCCGAATCAACTATGCCCTCTTTACCTGCAAAATCTTGCTGTACGTCAATAATTAAGGGAACAACAAAATTATCAACCGTTTTATGAAACAGCGCTAAACCAATGGCAGAGCCTTCGCTGTAATAATATTCAATAGATAAATCCCCTTGCACCGACTCAAAAGGTTTTAAGTTTTTATTACCGCCACTGCCACTAAAACCCGGAATTTCATTAAATTCAGCTCTGTCGTCGGCCCACTCATCTGAGACAAAAGTAATGCGTTGTTGCGCACCTAAATCGGCATAATCAGGGCGAGACATTACTTTTGCAATCGCGCCGCGCACAACAATATCGTCGCTGGCATCCCATGCAATATTAAAGCTAGGTAAAATTTGGGTATCGGTATTCTCTTGAGTAATGAGTTGATAGTCTTCAACAAATCTATCATCTCCCGTTACCGGCTCGCCGGTGTCATCATTGGTATGATCCAATAAATAAGTATATAGATCGGTTGATGATGTCATGGTTTTTGTGCGCACAACCCGTACGCCTAAATTACCGCGCACGCTATCAAATTCAAAATCACCTTGTAAATAAAATGCCGCTATTTGTTCTTCTATATCATAAATGAAGTTATCTTCTTTACGCGTATACGGCACATAATTACTGGTCACAATATCGCGGTATTTATCCCAATCAATACCTGGCATTTGGTTTATATTAAAACCACCAGCAATATTAGCTTCGTTGATAAATACATCTTGTGCTAGTGGCATGCCGTTGTTCCACTGATAACTGTCAAAACGAGTGATCCCACCCTCACTGGCTTCTGCTGCGGCAATATCAAAATTAGGATCCAAAAAGAATGTATTGCCGGTTTCACGGTGAAGCCTAGCCTCTCGATACTTAACCCCAGTTTTAATTGTTCTTAAAATGCCCCAATCGGTATAAATATCAAAGTCAGCTTGGTAGTAATCTTCTTCAAGTTCACTACGCACAAAACTTGAATTTGACGAGCCCGGATCGCGACCGCCTCCCACACCATTGAGTAAGTTAGCTAACGTATTTGAATCTATATTTAAACTAATATCGTTTTCATTAATTTTCCAACCCGCTGTTTGCGATGCATTTTCTATGCGGTTTTCATTTTCACCCGCGTTTGAGCTTTTATAGGCCGCTTCCCAGCTCTCTTTCGGGCCACCTTCGGAACGCGTATTACCTGCTACAAAACGGGCTTTAAAATAATTGCCCTCGTAGGTTAAATTGAGATCAAAAGTGTCAGAGGTTGACTTTTCACGCACATAGCTACCTCGCATCCAAGGCAATTGCATGTCATTTTCTATGCCACTTGCAGCTGCATCAAATTGCATTACATTAACTATCGTGCCCGACTCATCCAAACTTACATCGGTTAAAAAGTCAGGATTTAAAGACCACTCAGGTATATCAATCACCGACTCAGTTCTATTTTTATCAAGTGAAAATCCAAAGTAGTTAAAACCTATTTCTACTCGACTAGTTGGGCGCCACTGCGTACTAAATTGTACTCCTTCTCGCTCACGTAATTCGTTTACAATTGAACCGCGAACCACTTGCGGGAACCAAACAGTGTTATAATTATTGCCCTGAGCATCGCTTATTGACCCCCACTGATTATTGTTTTCAACCGGTGCACCATTGGCATCTATCGGTTTTTCACCAATAAAACGCCACACATTTGCATCGGTGCCACCCGAAAGAGTTCGGTTAGTGCGTTTTTGTGAGGTGTAACCAAACAATACACCAAAAGTATCAGCATCGTTCTTCCAAGAATAAAGTGCGGTTACTTGCGGCTCAGACTCTTCAGTTACATCAGCATAGGTGCTTTCAATATTAATCACTCCTGAGTTTGCATCCATACTCAGCGGTTTGCGACTATGCATTAGTACCGTGCCGCCCACACCACCTTCATCTAAACGTGCTTCTGGTGATTTATACACTTCCACGCTTTCAATCATGGCTGAAGGGAGTAATGCATAATCAAACGAACGAGATGGCTCGCCAGGTGATGACGCAATAAAATTACCATTTAGCTGAGAAAAGGTAAGCTCAGATGATAGCCCCCTAATACTAACTGATGAGCCCTCGCCTCCGTCACGATCGATGACCACTCCGGGTACACGTTGTAATGAGTCAGCGACGTTCTTATCAGGAAACTTACCAATATCTTCAGCTGTAATCGCATCAACCACAGAGCTCGACAACCGCTTTATATCTAAATTAGCCGCCATACTGGAACGAATACCACGCACCTCTATTACTTCCATATCTTTGCTTTTTAGTGCTTTATTTTCTGCTTCATCTGCATATGCGTGATTAAACACAGATAAAATTGAGATGCACAGCGTTGATTTAACAAAACGAGGAAGTGAGTGAGCAGAGGTTTGAGTTATCCGATGAGCGGTCATAGTTTTAACAGTTCCATTTAAAATACAGTTAATACTTAAAGATGAGCGTACCAAGGAAAGCTGATACGAAAAAAGTAGCTGTATTCTACACAACCAAACTTAATAGTTTGTTAATGCAAACTGATAAGTAACTGAATATTTTATCAATAAATAGTCAATTCAAATAAAGGCAGGAATTTAAGCCGCAAAATGGCTATTTAGCTGCTTATAAAGGGACATAAAAAAAGAATGACGCGATTAAACAGCAATACGCCGTTATTTTTTAGCGCTAATCGCCTGAATATAATAGCCTAAACTCGCATGAGAAAGCTCACCCATATGGCTGGTAACTAACTCTCCTTGGCTATTATAAAACAAGGTGGTTGGAAGGCCTGCAGCACCGGATTCGCGACTCACATTAAATAACCAGCACATAGCGCGAATTAAATGCCAACAATAACATCACCTCAGCTGTACTGATTATTAATAAAACGGATTATGTAGTACATGAGTACCTTTAACCTTGTTGCTGTATGTACTCCAATGCAGTCATTTTTTTATAACTTACATTTGAGTGCAGTACATGAGTAGGCTCAGGGTCAACAACTTCAATGGGAATAGCATAATTACGTGCAATATCTAATGCCATTTGGGTAATGTTTACACTAAAAGAGGTCCCCATAAATACCATTTTATCAGCAGCAAGCATCCGCGATTGTGCTTCACTAATACGATAAAGCTCAGTGTAGTATTCATCAAATAACAACACATAAGGTTTTAACGATTGATTAAGCATAGGCTGCTGATTTTCAATTTTAAACAACGCCAGTAGTGAAGCATGTAAACTGCTTTCGTCTACGTTATCCCAAAGTCGCCCTGATGATGAAATACAGTCATTTGATCAAGCCGACCATGAATCGCAATAAAATTTTTATTACCCGCCTTACCATCTAACCCATCAATATTTTGAGTTATTAGGTTTTTGTCGCTAAGCCAATGATGCACCTCGTTAGGGCCATGATGACGATAAGTTGCAAAGCGATGATAATACCAAGCTAAAAACTCACTCGGGTTATTTTCATACATTGCGCGAGTGGCCATTTCCATAGGCGTATAATTTTTACTACCAATGGTCCAAAAACCATCTTCACCACGAAAAGTTGGAATACCACTAGCAGCACTCACACCAGCCCCAGTAATGTATAACGTATTCATAAAGCCACCTCTTATATTCAATAAACCTATAATACTTTATAACATTGTAAATTTGAGACTTTTACTCTTTTGCTATTAAATTATTTAGACTACGATTAGCTGAAAATAAGTTAGGGTACAAAAAAGCTCTTTATATTTTTAGTCCCGCTCAAGTGCACTCCGAATCCTTCATTGATTATTGGTATGTTAGGAACTATGGCACCAATCAGCAACAACTAATAAGTTGTAATGCACTTAACTTTCTAATAAAAACAAATAGATAAACTTTTTTAAAACAACTACCCCGTCAATCTCACATACTTCTCTGCCAGCTCATCTATACTTTCGTGATGATTAGGGTCGGGCTTTATGCAATCAATGGGGCATACACTGACGCACGTTGGCTTGTCGTAGTGGCCCACACATTCAGTGCATTTTTCAGGGTCTATTTGGTAAATTTTAGCGCCCATATAAATTGCTTCATTTGGGCACTCTGGGTCACACATATCACAGTTAATGCATTTGCTGTTTATGAGTAAAGCCATGATTAAACTCTCTATTATGAAACAGCTTGTTTGAAAGGATTGCGGGTATCTTGGTTTTCATCCAAATTGCGCATCAGTATGGCGTGCTCTAAATCGATGCGCTCAGGTACGGGAATTTTTACAATGTGGCCTGAACCTTTGGCATCGGTAATGCTTTCGCCTTTTTTGTTTTCCATACTTTCAAGGGTAAAGCTAACATTACCGTTCGGCGTCATTAGCTCTAATGAATGGCCAACACAAAACTTATTTTTTACATCTATTTCAACCAAACCATTAGCATTTCGCCCTAATATCTCACCTACAAATTGCTGTTGAGTTGATACAGAGTGACCATATTCGTAATTTTGATAATCTTGATGAGCATGGCGCTTTAAAAACCCTTCGGTATAACCACGATGTGCTAGGTTCTCAAGGGTTTTAAATAAGTCTGCATCAAATGGTTTACCTGCAACGGCATCGTCAATCGCTTTACGGTATACCTGTGCGGTACGGGCTACATAATAAAATGACTTAGTACGCCCTTCTATTTTAAGACTGTGCACCCCCATTTTTGTTAGCTGCTCTACATATTGCACGGCGCGTAAGTCTTTTGAGTTCATGATATAAGTACCATGCTCGTCTTCAAATGCGGGCATATATTCACCCGGGCGGCCTTGCTCTTCTAGCATAAATACATCGTCGCTTGGTGCGCCTTCACCTAACGTAGGTATAACTGCTTTAGGGTCAATTTTATGCACCATTTCACCGGTTTCGTTCTCAGTACCGGGTTTAACATCGTACTCCCAACGACACGCATTAGTGCACGTGCCTTGGTTAGGATCGCGTTTATTAATATAGCCTGAGAGTAAACAGCGCCCTGAATAGGCCATACATAGTGCACCATGAACAAATACTTCTAGCTCGGTTTCAGGGCACAGTGTGCGTATTTCACTTATTTCTTCAAGCGATAACTCGCGAGACAAAATTACCCGCTCAATCCCCTGCTTTGCCCAAAACAATACGCTGGCATAGTTTACCGCATTTGCTTGCACTGAAAGGTGAATGGGCATATCGGGCCACTTTTCACGTACTAGCATTATTAAACCTGGGTCGGACATGATCAACGCATCCGGTTTCATAGCAATTACCGGCTCTATATCACGTAAATACGACTTAACTTTTGCGTTATGGGGTGCAATATTCGACACTACATAAAACTTTTTATTCAGCGCATGCGCTTCGTTAATCCCTGTTTGTAATGTATCTAAATCAAACTCGTTGTTGCGAACCCTTAAACTGTAACGAGGTTGGCCGGCATACACAGCGTCGGCCCCATAGGCAAAGGCATAACGCATATTTTTTAAGCTACCAGCAGGACAAAGTAGCTCAGGAATAAACGGGGTTGAGGAAGTAACAGCTGACATGTGCGCTCCATACATCGAACCGGGGTCAAGCCGGTTGCATGAATAATTATACCAACTCGCAATAATACTTAATCATTTTACGGGGCTAAACATGTCGCTACCTGCGTTAAAAAATTCTCATTTAGAGCAACTAAATAGCAAGTTTTTTGCCTAGCTATCAACACGTTTTCCAGCCTCAAAATAGACCACTTAATTAAGCGAATTGGTATTAAGGAAAATAAACCGCGCAAGTATAATGAGGTGGCAAAAGAGAAACTTTGATCGAGATCATCAAAATTTCTCTTCTGTGCTAAAAATGAAGAGCAGCAAATTTAAGTTATTTTTTACTACTTAATTGATTAGAAAACTGGCTAACGGCATCAACAACTTGTTGTGCCCCTTTTTTAATGTCACTCATTACAACACCAGATTCTTTCGAGAGTTCGAGTCCTTGTTGCGCTTTATTTCTACCTTGCTCTATTACAGCAACAGTGGCTTGAGTTAAGTTTTGATTTTGCTGTACAACATCCACAATTTCTTCGGTAGCTTTACTGGTTCTTGAAGCAAGCAAACGGACTTCATCTGCTACTACAGCGAAACCGCGGCCTTGCTCACCAGCTCTTGCAGCCTCAATAGCTGCATTAAGTGCTAGCAAGTTGGTTTGGTCAGCAATACTGCTAATGCTTTGCACTATGCTCGCTATCAGTTGCGATTGTTTATCTAACGCTGAAATTTCTTGAGCTGTTTGCTCCATTTGCACCGACAGTTCGTTCATAACCTGTGCGGTTTTTTGTACCACTTCTGCGCCTTTATCCGCGTTATTATCAGTTTCAATTGAAGTGCCATGCGCAATATTCGCCGCTTGTTCTGTGGCCAGTTCTTTTTCTACTTGGTCTGTGATCACAGTAGCAAATTTAACTACTTTATAAAGCTCATTTGCTTCATTAAAAATCGGATTATACGACGCTTCTAACCACACTTCATTACCGTGCTTATCAATACGTTTAAACCTGCCGGCAATAAACTCACCACTTCGCAGGCGTTGCCAAAAGGCTTGGTACTCTTTACTACTTGCCTCTTGTTCAGTACAAAACATACCATGGTGTTTACCTAAAACCTCTTGCTTTGAATAACCCATCCCTTTTAAAAAGTTGTCATTAACACGCAGAACTATACCTTTGGTATCAAACTCAATCACTGCTGTAGAGCGGTGTAATGCTTTAATTAAATCTTCATTTTCTCTTGAGCTTTCAATTATTTTTGTAAGCACAGTGCAATGCAGGGTTAAATACTCAAGCTGACCTTGTTCATTTTTTATCGGGTGTAAAATGCAGCGTAACCAATCTCGTTGTCCGTTTTGATGGGATACTTGAATAGCGCCAGCAAAATGTTCTGCTTTACTTATTGCTTTTTTAAAGGCATAGAAATCCGCGTTATTTCTAGCATTTTCTGGAATAAAATCTAAAATATTTTTATTGAGTATTTGGCTACTTGAGTAATTAAATTCCCGTTCAAAGTTTTTATTTTGTCTTAATATTGCACCTTGCTTATCAAGCTCCAATACCAACATCTCACTATCTAAACTTTGCTTAACCTGCTCTCCTATAGAAAGCTTACTTTGTAAATCAGCAATTTGATTTTTTAAAGATTGGTTAAAAAACATATATTTACCTTAATTTTTGCATGTACTCGACCTGCATTTGGATCCATATAAAAGTGTATATTCAACAAAAGTCACACCATTTAGATAAAAAAGTATAGTTCATGTTTATGAACATATAATAAATGTGAAAACATTGTTTTTAGTTCATAAATACCAGTTAGCAAATTTAAAAAGTTGGAAAAGTAGAATAAATTAGGTTTTTTTAACTAAAACGCGTATAATTCGCGCCCGTTAATATTCAACCTTTTATTTAAATTATTGGAGCACAAAGATGGCTTTAGAGCGTACTTTTTCAATCGTAAAACCTGATGCAGTTGCTAAAAACCACATCGGCGCAATCTACAACCGTTTCGAAACTGCGGGTCTTAAAATCGTTGCAGCCAAAATGGTTCACCTTTCACAAGAGAAAGCTGAAGGTTTCTACGCTGAACACAGCGAACGTCCTTTCTTTGGCGCTTTAGTATCTTTCATGACTTCTGGCCCAGTAATGGTTACCGTTCTTGAAGGCGAAAACGCTGTTCTTAAAAACCGTGAAATCATGGGTGCTACTAACCCTGCTGAAGCACTAGCTGGTACTTTACGTGCAGACTACGCTGATAGCATCGACGAAAATGCGGTTCACGGTTCTGATGCTGTTGAATCTGCTGCTCGCGAAATCGCGTACTTCTTCGCTGACGAAGAGCTTTGCCCACGTACTCGTTAATTCGAGTTCACAGCTAACCCTGTGATGCAAAGTATGAAAAGGGCTTTCGAGCCCTTTTTTAGTCATTACGTAAAGTATTCGTAAGCACACTTTTGATGTTTTACTTAATGATTAAACTGGGTGAATTGTGTACAATTCGCTCTCGTATATTTTTATCTCCACCGTCACCGATTGAGGTTGTTACATGACCGAGCAAAAAAAGATTAACTTATTAGATTTAAACCGAGATGCAATGCGAGAGCTATTCGTATCATTCGGTGAAAAGCCATTTCGTGGCGATCAGGTGATGAAATGGATTTATCATTTTGGCGTAGATAATTTCGACGAAATGAGTAACGTAAACAAAAAGCTAAAAGAAAAGCTTAAAAATGAATGCGAAATTGTAGCGCCAGAAATATCAGTTCGCCAACAAGCCAGCGACGGTACCATTAAATACGCACTCGTATTAGAAGGCGGTCAAGAAGTTGAAGCCGTGTGGATCCCAGAAAAAGATCGCGCCACGCTATGTGTATCGTCTCAAGTGGGCTGTGCACTAGAATGTACTTTTTGCTCGACGGCACAACAAGGCTTTAACCGTAACTTAAAAGTGTCTGAAATTATCGGCCAAGTATGGCGTGTAGCAAAAGACATTGGCCTTGATGGCAACAGCGAAAAGCGCCCTGTCACTAACGTAGTGATGATGGGTATGGGCGAGCCGTTACTTAACGTTAAAAACGTGGTACCGGCAATGGAACTAATGATGGACGACTGGGGCTTTGGTTTATCTAAACGCCGCGTTACATTAAGCACCTCAGGTGTGGTACCTGCCCTTGATTTATTGAAAGAAAAAATAGACGTAGCACTGGCAATTTCACTGCATGCCCCAGATAACGCCCTGCGTGATATTTTAGTACCGATCAATAAAAAATACCCAATTGAAGAGTTTTTAGCTGCGTGTCGTCGTTACATTGACGGTTCAAAAGCCAACAAAGATGTGACTATTGAATATGTAATGCTTAACGGCGTTAACGATAGTACCGATCAAGCTCATGAACTGGTTAAAACGTTAAAAGGAACGCCTTCGAAGGTAAACCTTATTCCATTTAATCCATTCCCAGGTAATGAATATACTCGTTCAAGCAACAGTCGAATTGATCGCTTCTCTAAAGTATTACAAGCTGCGGGGATTACCTGTATTGTTCGCCGTACTCGTGGAGATGACATTGACGCTGCCTGTGGTCAACTAGCTGGCGATGTTGTAGACCGTACGAAGCGTATGGCGAAAAAGAAAATGCGTGATGACAATGCAATTGCAGTGAATATTCATCAAGCCTAATTTTTTGAGTAATCAAAAGCCTTTGTGATATGTCGTTTATTTTTAAATAAATGATGCAACACAAAGGCTTTGAGGTAAGATAGAGGTTATGGATATAAATAAAGAGACAAAGTAATGCGATCTTTACTTACGTTAGCACTATCAACACTGTTTATAAGCGGTTGTGTTACCGAAAATAGTTACAACGGCAGCGATAAACCGGTCCTCGAGAATAAAATTAATAACGATGGTGCAGCTCGCACGCGCATAGCATTGGCATTACAGTATTTAAATACAGGCAATAACTCTCAAGCTAAATATAATCTAGAACGTGCTAACGAGTACGCCCCAAACTTACCTGAAGTACACTACTCTTTAGCATACTATTACCAACAAGTTGGCGAGAACGGATTAGCCGACAAAGCCTATCAAAAAGCACTGGCTATCAAGCCAAACGACCCTAACACCTTAAACAACTACGGCACGTTTTTGTGCAGTATTAATGAGTATGATCGCGCCACCGATCAGTTTTTAAAAGCGATTGAAATACCCAGTTATATTCGTGTAGCGCAAAGCTATGAAAATTTGGCCCTGTGCGCTATTGAATTTAACGATTTCACAAACGCCGAGAGCTATTTTCAACAAGCACTAAACCATAGCTCACAACGCGCATCTACATTAATAAGTTTAGCGGCTCTATATTATGCAAAAAGCGACTTGTACAAAGCCAGTAACTTAATAAAACGTTATGACGATACCGCACAAGTTTCTTCTCGCGCTTTGTTGCTTGGCTATTTGGTTAAACAACGAATGGGTAAAATTGAAGAAGCAGAAAAAATTGCGACAACCTTACTACAAACCTACCCAAGTAGTATGCAAGCTAACGCCATTCGCGATAATCAGTTAAGACGAACAGAATTTGAAGTACTACGTGAAAAATATCGCCAAGCCCAGCTAGATGAATTACAAGAAAGTAGTAATAACAATCAAATTATTGCTGAGCCGAAAATAAAAATTATTCGTAAAAAAAGCCCAGTATCGGTTTCAAATGACAAAGCGTCAGATGAGCAAACTAAAAAAATACGCTAGATAATTACACTCCTTTTAACTGTAAACTAAAATAAAGCACAAAGGGTGATGTGCAAATGCTTGTTTTAGGGGAAAGCAATTTAGCATTTCAGTGTGATACAATGCTAAACTGCTACAAATAAGGTGTATTAAAGGACTTAAAAACACATAAACTTTATCAAAACACGGTATAGTTTTTAAAATATTAAATGTAGTGCCTTTTTTATAGTGCGCCTTAGCAACAAGAATTAACAAATACTAAAAAATAAAAACGAAGTCTTACTCTGGTTGTTAAGCCAAAACTTAAACTTTTACTAGTGGATCCAAACTGATACACATTATGAATGAAGATAATACACAACCGCAGAGCGATGAACCCTCTGTAGGTCAAATACTAAAAACACATAGAGAAAAAGCAAACATTAGCCTTGCTAATATTGCCTCGTTATTAAAGTTAACTGAATTACAAGTTCAGCATATTGAAAATGATGAATATCATTTACTGGGCGCAAAAACATTTGTTAAAGGCTACATAAAAAATTATTGCCGCACACTAAACATAGATAGCAGCGCTATTTTAGCGATGTTGCCTGCCTTTAGTGCTTCAGATAAGCCTGTAGATATGCAAAGCTTTTCAAGGCGTACAGAAAAAGAAGCGCATGACAGTCGACTAATGACGGTAAGTTACTTAATTTTAGCCATTGTTATTGGCTCATCAGCCGTATGGTGGTGGCAAAATGCAACGCCTATTGATGAACAAACTAATACTATAAAAGCGAGTAACTCATTCATCACTGTGCAACAAGAAAATACAAAACGACTCGCTGATGAGGCCAATGAAGCTGTCGATGAAGCACAATCAAATGATATTGAGCCTGCACCACAAGCAAACCCAGCCGTAATCAATGAACAACAAACAATTCAGGCTGCGCCCCTTAACGATGCACAAAGCCAAAGTGAACCAACAAGCAGTGATTTAAGCACCATTATTATGATGTTTAATGACGAAAGCTGGGTTGAAATCCACGATGCCAACGATGAGAAAATTGCATTTGGTGTAAAAAAAGCAGGCTATGAAATGACCTTAACTGGTGTAGCGCCTTTTTCAGTGGTATTAGGCAAGCACGATGTTGTTCGTATTACCCTAAATGGTGAGCCAGTTGATATTTCGGCTTTTCCTAAAAACCGTTTAGCTAAATTTAAATTACCCTTAGCAGAGTAGTCGCTATGTTTTCAGAATCTCCTATAAAACGCAGAAAATCCACCCGCATTAATGTGGGTAATGTTCCAATTGGTGATGGTGCACCAATTGCCGTGCAGTCAATGACCAACACAGACACAATGGACATTGATGCCACTGTAGCTCAAATTCAAGCGATTCAAGATGCCGGTGCTGACATAGTACGTGTATCCGTTCCAACTATGGATGCAGCTGAAGCATTTAAAAGCATTAAAGAGCAGGTATCGATACCGCTGGTTGCTGATATTCACTTTGACTACCGCATTGCATTAAAAGTAGCAAAGTATGGTGTTGATTGTTTACGTATTAACCCAGGAAACATTGGCAGTGAAGAACGTATTAGAGCCGTTGTTGATTCGGCCCGTGAGCATAACATTCCAATTCGTATTGGCGTAAATGGCGGCTCACTTGAGCGCGACCTACAAGAAAAATACGGCGAGCCAACACCTGAAGCTCTACTTGAATCTGCTATGCGTCATGTAGATATATTACGTCGCTTAGACTTTGACCAATTTAAAATTTCAGTGAAAGCATCAGACGTATTTTTAGCGGTTGGCGCGTATCGTCTACTTGCAAAAGAAATCGACCAGCCACTGCATTTAGGTATTACCGAAGCAGGCGGCATGCGCTCTGGTTCAGTTAAATCGGCCGTTGGTTTAGGCATGTTATTAGCTGAAGGTATTGGTGACACGCTGCGTGTGTCACTAGCAGCGGATCCAGTTCAAGAAATAAAAGTAGGCTTTGATATATTAAAATCATTGCGTATTCGTTCTCGCGGCATTAATTTTATTGCTTGCCCTAGCTGTTCGCGCCAAGAGTTTGATGTAGTAAGCACCATGAATCAGCTTGAAGAGCGTTTAGAAGATATTATTGAGCCAGTTTCAGTGTCAGTCATTGGCTGTGTGGTTAACGGACCAGGCGAAGCATTAGTGAGTGATATTGGCCTTGCCGGCGCAAACCGTCGCTCAGGTTTATACATTAACGGCGAGCGCCAAAAAGCGCGTATTGATAACAATAATATTGTTGATCAACTTGAAGGCTATGTACGTGATTTCATTGATCAGAAACAACAGCAAACTCCAATCGATATAAAAATCGTAGAGTGATACGTTGTTACAGCACTATGTATTTAATTGACCTTTTTTAGCCGCGGCATTCAAACGTAGTATAAATTACGTACGCCCCGCTGCGCTCGCAATTACCTTATAGTTAGGGTTATAATGCAGGGTCGATTTTTTAGTTTTACGTGGTTGCAGCCCAGAGCTGCACATAAACAGATTTAGGATTTATCAGTGGCAAAACAAATTCAGGCAGTTCGCGGTATGAACGATTGCCTGCCAGGCGATACGCAAGTTTGGCAGAAAGTAGAACACATTTTACGCGAGACCGTATCATCGTTTGGTTATCAAGAAATTCGTTTTCCAATTGTAGAATCAACCGACCTATTTAAACGCTCTATTGGTGAAGTAACCGATATAGTAGAAAAAGAAATGTACACCTTTGCCGATCGTAACGGCGACAATTTAACTCTGCGCCCAGAAGGGACTGCAGTGTGTGTCCGTGCAGGTAACGAAAATGGCCTGTTATACAATCAAGAACAACGCCTTTGGTACATGGGCCCTATGTTTCGCCATGAACGCCCACAAAAAGGTCGTTACCGTCAATTTCATCAGTTTGGTTTAGAGACTTTTGGTATTGCCAGCGCCGATATTGACGCCGAAGTTATTTTACTCACGGCGCAACTTTGGGAAGCATTTGGCATTACTGACCATGTGCGTTTAGAACTTAATTCATTAGGTTCAAACGAAGCACGTGCACAGTACCGCGATGCCTTAATCGCCTTTTTAGAACAACATACCGATATACTAGATGAAGATTCTAAGCGTCGTATGTACTCTAACCCACTGCGCGTTTTGGATACTAAAAATCCAGATATTCAGGCAATCTTAGTCGATGCACCAAAGCTATCTGAACATTTAGATGCTGAATCAAAAGAACATTTTGAAAATTTATGTGAACGATTAGATGCCGCAGGCGTCAAATACACGGTTAATGAAAAGCTGGTACGTGGCTTAGATTATTACAACCGCACTGTATTTGAATGGGTAACCGACAGCTTAGGTGCACAAGGTACTGTATGTGCTGGTGGTCGTTATGATGGCTTAGTAGAGCAATTAGGCGGTAAATCAACCCCTGCGGTAGGTTTCGCGATGGGTTTAGAGCGCTTGGTTTTACTACTTCAAGCACTTGAATGTGTAGGTGACATACGCCGTAGTGCTGATGTATATTTAGCAGCTATGGGCGACAAAGCCAGTATTCAAGCGCCTATAATTGCATCTACCTTACGTCGTGATGTACCTGGATTACGGGTTATGGTGCACGCTGGCGCTGGTAACTTTAAAAAACAACTCAAACGTGCTGATAAAAGCGATGCGCTCGTCGCAATTATTATCGGTGAAGATGAATTAGAGCAAGGCGTTGTGACTATTAAATACTTACGTGAGCGTAAGGAACAAGTCACACTAGAACTAGAACAAGCTAAAACGTTACTTGCAGAACTAATTAATAGCTAAATTATATAAAGCGTAAGTAGTGAAGCGCTTTAACAGAGGTAAGCATGGAAATTTATTCAACAGAAGAACAACAAGCAGAAGCAATTAAACGCTTTTTTCGTGAAAACGGCCTTTCACTAGCGTTAGGCGTTATTGTTGGTTTAGGTGGTTTATATGGCTGGAAAGCATACAACCAAAATCAAATAACGACTGCAGAGCAAGCATCTGATGCATACACTAAGCTTGTTGAAAGCGACAGCGTATTAGCATCTGCTGATGCATTTATCACTGAAAACAAAGACACTCAGTACGCAACTCTAGCGGCATTTGTTGCTGCAAAAGAAGCAGTAGATGCCCAAAACTTAGATGTAGCAAATGAAAAGTTAAGCTGGATCGTAACTAACGTTGATAACGCAGAGCTTAAAGCCATTGCAACAACACGTTTAGCGCGTGTGCAAATTGCTCAGCAGCAATACGATGATGCATTAAGTACGTTAAATGCTCCTCTTCCTGAAGCATTTAACGCAAATGTGGCTGAATTAAAAGGTGACATTTACACTCAGCAAGGCAATAAAGAACAAGCACGCGTAGCCTACCAAGCTGCTGTTGATGCCGGCGGATTAACGAGTAATCCTCTTTTACAAATTAAGTTAGATGACCTAGCAGTAACTAGCCCAGCGGCATAAGGTTTTAGGCATGAGAAAAATAACAACAGCAACGCTTGCCCTATGTATGGCAACCCTAATGGGGTGTTCTTCAAGTGATGACGAAGAAGAACTGGTGCTTCCAGAAATAGCCAATCAGTTTGAAACTGATGTGGTATGGCAAGAATCTATTGGTAACGGTGTAGAGCATTACTTTTCACGCCTATCACCTGCTGTTTATAAAGAGACAGTGTATGTTGCTAGCCGTGAAGGCCAAGTAGAAGCCTTATCACTTGCCAATGGCGATACCCAATGGGAAACCGACATTCGCCAAGATTTATCGTTTTGGCCTTGGAGCGATAACGATAGTGCAAAATTATCAGGCGGAATATTACAAGCTTATGGTAAAATCTATTTAGGCTCTGAACATGGTTATGTAATTGCACTTGACCGTGAGACTGGTAAAGAAGTTTGGCGTAAAAAAGTACCTGGCGAATCACTCTCTAAACCCGCTGCAGGCGATGGCTTAATCTTTGTCAATTTAGCCTCAGGTAAGTTACTTGCGCTTCACCCAGATACTGGTGAAGAACGCTGGAGCTTTGAGCAAGAAGTGCCACCGCTGACTTTACGCGGTCAAAGTTCACCTACTGTGGCTAACGGTGGTGTGTTACTAGGCCTAGAAACAGGTAAGTTAAGTGTTTTAATTTCTGAGAGTGGCTACTCGGCATGGAGTGCAGAAATTGCAGTGCCAAAAGGCGCATCAGAGTTTGAACGTTTAGTTGATGTAGATACGCAGCCGATCATTAGCGGTCCATTTGCTTACGCTATTGCATACAATGGTAACTTATCAGCAGTAGATATTCGTTCAGGTAATGTTGTATGGAAACGTGAATACAGCAGCTACCGTGAAATTAGCATGGATTTGCAAACAATTTACGTTGTTGATAGTAACGGCGTTGTTTATGCACTTGATAAAGATTCAGGCATTGAACGTTGGAGCCAACCCGCTCTACGTGGCTGGTACTTAACAGGTCCAGCGGTTGCCGGTAATTATTTAGCGTTAGGTGACCAAGAAGGCAATTTGCATTGGTTAAATAAAGAAACTGGCGAGCTAGTATCTCGTGAAGACTTTGACAGCTCAGGTTTTTTTGTTGAGCCCGTTGTCGCTGACGATAAATTGATTTTATACACCCGCGATGGTGAAGTTAGCGCGGTAAAAATACCGAACTAACTGTCTACTATTAGTGTAAGGCACTAATAGTTAATTATTTTTTGTAAGGCTTCGCACTGCGAAGCCTTTTGTTGTTTTTTAAAGAGGTAGTTTATGCTTCCCGTGATCGCTCTTGTAGGGCGACCCAATGTGGGCAAATCCACATTATTTAACCGTTTAACACGTACTCGTGATGCACTCGTTGCCGACTTTCCTGGCTTAACGCGTGATAGAAAATATGGCCAAGCAAATTACGATGGCTTTGAATTTATCGTGGTAGATACGGGCGGTATTGATGGCTCAGAAGAAGGTATCGAAACCGAAATGGCTGATCAGTCATTACTAGCCATTGAAGAAGCGGATATTGTTTTATTTTTAGTTGATGCTCGTGTGGGCATGACAGTGGCTGACCAAGCTATTGCTAATCACTTACGTAAGCAAGAGAAAAAGTGTTTTGTTGTTGCCAATAAAACAGACGGCATTGATGCCGATTCAAATTGTGCTGAGTTTTATCAACTTTCACTTGGTGAAGTTCATCATATCGCTGCCGCACATGGCCGTGGTATTACTTTACTGCTTGAGCAAACTCTTCAGCCTGTTATTGCTGAACTTGCCGCTCTTGATGAAGATGTAGCCGATGACGATGAAGAACTTATCGACTTATATCAAGAAGGTGAAGAAGATGACACCGATCACCAAGCGTTTGCCGACAAGCCGGTAAAGCTGGCAATTATTGGTCGTCCAAATGTAGGTAAGTCAACCCTTACTAACCGTATACTAGGTGAAGACCGTGTTATTGTATACGATATGCCAGGTACAACCCGCGACTCAATTTACATTCCGATGACCCGTAACGACAAAGAATATATTCTTATCGATACCGCTGGTGTGCGTAAACGTAAAAAAGTAAGTGACGTGGTTGAGAAATTCTCAGTCATTAAAACGCTACAAGCAATCGAAGATTGTAACGTCGTGTTACTAGTGGTTGATGCCCGCGATGGTATTTCTGATCAAGACTTAAGCCTGTTAGGTTTTGCGCTTAACTCAGGGCGCTCATTAGTTATTGCCGTGAACAAGTGGGATGGTCTAGATAATTACGTTAAAGACCGTATTAAGACTGAGCTTGATCGTCGTTTAGGCTTTATTGATTTTGCCCGCCTACACTTTATCTCTGCTCTGCATGGTACTGGTGTTGGTCATTTATTTGAATCAGTTGACGAAGCGTATGAGTCGGCAACTAAGCGGATTAGTACTGCTATGTTGCGTCGTATTATGGACATGGCACAGGCCGACCATCAGCCGCCACTTGTTCGTGGACGTCGTGTTAAGCTTAAGTATGCGCATGCCGGGGGCTATAACCCGCCACGTATCGTAATTCATGGTAACCAAGTACATGACTTACCTGATAGCTACAAACGCTACTTAATGAACTACTACCGTAAAGCACTTAAAATTATGGGCACCCCAATCAAAATTGAATTTAGAGAAGGTGATAACCCATTTGCAGGGCGTACTAATAAAGTAACCCTGTCGCAAAAACGTAAAATTCGCGCGTTTAGTAAAGAAAACCGCAATAAATCATAACGACTTTAATTCAGTCAGTTTAATAAAACGGCGTACTTTATAGTACGCCGTTTTTATGATTCAAAATTAAGTCATGCTAATTACACCAATTCACTTAATTACGTGAGCTATTTTGAGGTAAGAAAACCATCTCGATAACATGGCACGATTTTCTTATTTAAGCTGAACTCTGGCTGAGATAGGTTTATTATCCAAAGGTTCAGGTTATTTAATTTTTCTCGGCATTTGCTCCTGCATCCATGCCGTCGTAGATAAAAACTCTTAACGCGGTTAGCATCTGATTTTATCCAGTAAATTAATTAAGTATTATTGCAGACAAGTACGCTTATAATCCTTCATATTCAGTTTCCCTTGGTTTTAAAATTTGCTTTCTACAGTCAACCATATCCCAACAATCCGTTTCAGGTACGCCGTAATACCAGGCTCTAAAAATCGGTTGATATTTTTCAATAACCCGTTGCTGCATACGTTTTGAAAAATGAGGTAAGTAAAAAGTTTTGATCACCGTAATGTGCCTTTTAATCGTCTTTCCTAAATTAAAACGCGCTTGGCGATACCGAATGTCTGCTTTTTTATATTCTCTGCTATCAGGTGTAAAGTTTTGCATGTCTTGTTTAGGGCCAGTCGCCCACCCAGCTACTTTATTCATTTGTTCAGCAAACGGCTTAACGGTAAACGTGATATGAATAGGATCATCAGCATCAGTTGGCCCAAAGCCTCGCGGAAATCCGCCTTGGTGATAATTAGGATGGGTAACCGTAAACTCAATCGATGCATAGGCATTGGGCTGTAATAAATCCAAACGCTCGCGTGGGAAGGTAATTGGCTTATTAGCATAGGCAGTTTTAAAATATTTATAGCCAAAATCAATACCACAACTACTGTGACCACACGACTCTGAATAGGCCGACTTTATCAAAAAAGGATACTCTGGCACTGAGCCATCCTCTGTTTCAATCGTCACAACAATGGGCCCACGATAACCATGCGCTTTATCAAATAAAAAATCACAGCCTGATGTCAAAAAGCATGCCAGTAGCACACAGAAAAATTGCAGTGCTACTTTACGCTTATAGTCCTTCATATTCAGCTTTCCTTGGTTTTAGAATTTGTTCTTGCAAGTCATGCTTTAATTGGCAGCACTTGCGAATTTAAAATTAATGTAGCGAACGAGACTAATTTATTACTCAAAGTTAAGTAATGCTAATTGCACCAGCCGTTCAACAGTGGTGCCTTGAACATTTTTAGGCGCTTTAGGGTAATATTTTGATTTTGGCGGCTTAATAGTTATAAACCCATGATTGGTGGCCATTTCATGGGCTAGCAGTTTTCGTTCTTTGGGTGTTAAATGGTTTTCGTGTATTTTGCTTAATTCGCCACTATCAAGCCATATTCCTGCACAGCTTGGGCACTCATCTATTTCAACCACTTTGAGCGGTGAAAAAAACCGGCGCATCATCACAACATTTTTGCACTTTGGGCAATTAATTCGTAGCGATACATCATATTCACCCTCGGCATAATTACTCAAATACTTAAGTAAAACCTGACCATGCTTTAACTCCGGCGAGCTAAATTTAAAAATTTGGCTGTTATCAAAAAATACGCCGCCTAAAAACGATGTATAAACAGTGATGCCGCCAACTAATATAGGCTCCAATGGTGTATTTGTACGAGGGCACAACATTTTCAAAAATCCTTTTTATTTTAATACCTAAAGTTAAATAGTTATTCTAATGCTTTGTGTATCAGGCCAATTAATGGTGGTAGCAATGTAGTGTGACCTGCCAATACAAACTCATGTGCATCATCTGGCATTTTTTGTCACGTGTGGCGAATAATCCCAATCCATTTTTCTTCATCATAATCAGGTTTTGAACCTGCAAAGCTAAACAAGTAAAGCTCAATAAATATATGGGTGTTGGCTATTCACCTGTTCGATTAGCAAAATACGTTATTAAATATCGCTACTCCAATATGTTTTATTTTAAACACCAGTAAAACAATAAGCTAGGCTGTTGTTAAAAACCAACGCATTAATTGAGTGAACTTGTTATTATCATAAAATCAGCGCACATAAATAATAATTAAAATTTTAAAAAGTGAAATTCAACATGCTAAAAAAACAATCTTAGCTATTGCCTTAGCAGCCACCTCGCTGCCAAGCTTAGCCGACAGTAACAGCGATTTAAAAACCATTATTGATAATCACTGGCAAAACGCCAAAGCTGAAAAAATATTTTTTAGAACCGATCCAGACGGTTGGAAACCAAACGGCACATTACCAAATTGGAGCGAGCAAGCCATTGCTAAGCGCCAAGCTTATAACAACAGCGTACTAAAAAGCTTAGCCAGCATTGACCCAAAAACACTCAACAACGAGCAGCTAATGAACTACCGCTTATTTAAATATGAGCGAGAAACAGAGCAACAAAGCTACCTTTATCAAGATAAGTATTTTCCGGTTAATTTTTTAAGTGGCTGGCATACTTACTTTGCAGAAGCGCCGGCTAACATGGCCTTTTTAACCGCTGATGATTACAACGCATTTTTAATCAGCCTTGGTGATTACCCGCGCTTTAATCAGCAAAATATTGATTTAATGAAACAAGGTATTAAAACAGGGTTTACTCATTATTGTAAAACCTTTGAAAATTATAGCCAAAGCATTAGCGCTCATATAGTTAAACAACCTGAGAATAGCGCCTTATATGAGCCATTTACTCGCATCCCTAATACATTTACTGCAGCGCAAAAAGAAACTTACCAAAATAAAGCTAAAACAATAATTGCCTCAAAAGTTGTGCCTGCTTACGAGCACTTTTACGACTTTTTTGAAAACGAATATATGCCGCACTGTAGAACGCAGCCGGGTATTGCAAGCATCAAAGGTGGCCTTGATTATTACAAGTACACGGTTAATTACTACACCACCACTAATGCTACTCCTAAACAAATTCATGAACTTGGTCTAAAAGAAGTGGCGCGCATTAAAGCACAAATGCAAGCCATTATTGATAACGTTGGTTTTGAAGGCAGCTACAGCGACTTTTTAAAATTTTTAGCAACCGATGAGCAATTTTACGCAAAAGACGCCCAAGATTTATTAGAAAAGACCGCTTTTATAACGCAAAAAATGTATGGCAAACTCCCCACTTACTTTGGCCATTTACCGCGTAACACCTTTACTATAAAAGGCTCAGCGAGTCGTGGGGCGTTTTATATGCCACCTGCTGATAACCGCTCGCCTGGTACTTACTTTTTAGCCTCAACTCCAAAACTGCAGCCTTTATATAATTTAGAAGCACTTAGCCTACACGAAGCCATACCTGGGCATCATTTACAAAACGCCATTGCGATGGAGTTAGACGTTCCTGAGTTTAGACGCACACTGAGCCACTCTGCTTTTGGCGAGGGCTGGGCACTTTATACAGAGCGTTTAGGTAAAGAAGCGGGCTTTTACCAAAGCCCGTACAGCGATTTTGGCCGTTTAGGCTACGAAATGTGGCGCGCAGTGCGCTTAGTGGTTGATACCGGTATTCATGCTTTTGGTTGGAGCCGCCAAAAGGCGATTGATTATTTGGCTGATCATACCGCCTTGCCACAAAGCGCCGTGGAAGATCAAATAGACCGCTATATTTCATGGCCAGGCCAAGCGCTCTCATACAAAATGGGCGAAATTAAAATACGCGAACTGCGTGCAAAAGCCGAAAAACAGCTAGGCGCACAATTTGATATACGCAGCTTTCACGACACCGTTATTGGTCAAGGTTCACTTCCTATGGCGGTACTTGAAGATGTAATTAACGACTGGATAGCACAGCAAAAATTAGCTATCTAAGATACAACGGAAACAAATTGAGAGGCGGTATTGTTATCGCCTCTTTTTAAAGCCCTATTAAACACCTCAAAACTAATCCCTGCTCGCTTTTGCTTCGTAAAATAAATGATTTTAAAAAACCAGAGCATAAGTATGAAAAAGCGTATTCTGTATTGGCTGCAAAATGATTTGCGCATTGACGACAACCCTATACTCAATGATTTATCACAACAACAATGTGAGTTGGACCTGGTCTTTGTGATTAACCCTGCTTGGTTTAAAAGCAATAACTATCAACAAAAACCCTATGGTGTCCACAAACAACGCTTTTTAATGCAAAGCCTATATGAGCTACAGGAGTCTATTTTAGAGCTTGGCCAAACCTTACATATTATTGAAGGCGATCCAGTTGAGGTATTAACACAGCGTATTAATGAGCTTAGCATTGACGAAGTTGTATATAGCCAGCAAATAGGTGTATATGAACAGCGCCAAATGAGTGCTCTTAAGTCAAAATGCACGACTGTGGTATTTAAATCTGTGATGCAAGATACTTTATATCAACAACAGCAACTGCCCTTTGAACTAGCTAATTTACCAACCGGCTTTACACCTTTTAGAAAAAAGATCGAAGCGGCAGAAATTAGTTTAGCCACACATACATTTTCAGCGGCAAGATTGCCTCCACCTATTATACTTTGCGCAAAACAACCGATAGAAAAGCCAGCAACAGGGAATACACAATTACTTGGTGGGCATCAGGCTGCGCTTGAGCACTGCCAGCAGTACTTTTCATCGGCTTTACCGAGTAGCTATAAAATCACTCGCAATGAGCTGGATGGCTTTGATAACTCAACAAAATTTAGTAGTTGGCTGGCTTTTGGCTGTATTAGTGCCAAGCAAGTTTTTTGTGCTGTAGATGCTTATGAAGCGCAGTATGGAGCAAACGAGTCAACTTACTGGATCAAGTTTGAATTGCTCTGGCGTGAGTATTTCAAGTGGCATGCAATTAATGTTAAGCATCAGTTATTTACCTTTAAAGGTAAGAAACAAAGCTCGCCACTTACCACGTTTAGCCCGAATCGTTTTGCTAAATGGTGCCAAGGCAGTACACCTTACCCGTTAGTTAATGCCATTATGAAAGAGCTAAATGCAACAGGCTTTATTAGCAATCGCTCAAGACAAATCGTTGCTAGTTGTTTAGTAAACGAACTACAACTAGACTGGCGCTATGGTGCGGCTTACTTTGAGCAACAGTTAATCGATTACGATGTGGCGTCGAATTGGGGTAATTGGCAATATATTGCTGGAGTTGGGGTCGATCCGCGCGGCGGACGTCACTTTAATTTGCAAAAACAAACCCAGCAATATGATCCGCACGGTGAATACATTGCTAAGTGGCAAGGAAATGAGCACTGCGATGCACAATTAGATGACTTAGACGCCGCTGATTGGCCAGTGTAAAAATAAAACCTCAAACATAATACTGGCTAGCTGACTCTCGTTATAAGCCCAAGGTTAAATCTTGGGCGAGAGTGCCGCTGGGTTTTTCTACTACGCGGTTAACTTCAACCCCGTTATGCTTAATAATAAAAGTGGGGGTATATTGTAAGTCATGCGCCAGGGCAATACCTGCCTCATCACGTTTGTCATAACCGACTGTAACAAAGGTTATTTTCGAAAGTTTAACCTTAGACTCATCGAGTAACTTTATTAATCGGGGGACTTCACGGGCACTGTCATGACACCACGTTCCTAAAAGCACTAACACCTCTTTACCTGCTAATTTTTGCATCAATACAACGTCTTGCGGTGTGGGCGAAAATGTTTGGTATTGCTTAGCAAATTTATCGTGCTCGCTTAATAAACGCTTAGCAGTCATAGCGTCCGAGTGTGGTTTGAGCGTTGCATTCACTGCCAGTGGTAAACTCAACATTAAAAGTAAAATTAATTGTTTAAACATAATCTTATACTTAAATAGTGTTTTAGTTACTATACCCACAATCGAGCTTAAGTAAATAAAAGTTACTTGCTTTTATCCATAAAATCATCCACTTGTGATAAAACGGCTAAGTACTCACGTTTGGCTTCTTTGTTTTGTTCTAATTTATCTAAATCACCGATTAACGTTACTAATTGCGTATGTGAATAACTCGATGTTGTTCTAAACTCGTTCGACGCCCCCACACCACTGAGTCGTTTTCTTTCATCCATACTATGACTATCTTCATTTTTCTCGAGCCAAATATCATTAATAAGACGAATATTACTCTCACTGGTGGTGGTTTCTTTCAATTCTTTTTTTAGCTCGTATTGAGATATTTCGGGATTAAACTGATACACTTTTTTATCTACATCCACCTCATGAGCCTGATCAAGGGCAACCAATTCGTTATTTTTTACAGCGGTACCAATAGTGTAATTTTCTTGTTTGTCATAATAATCAGGAGGGATGTCAGAGCGGTTACCTTCTTCATAATTAAAACGCGTGCTCGCCGTTTTATCTTGAGTAACCCCAGTTAACCCTGCTGATTTTTGGTGTTCTGTATTTTGACTCAGCTTTGTGGTGCTTGTTGCTATGTAATCCCCCTGATCCATTGCAAAAGAGAATTTTGCATCAAAATCAGCTAACTTAGAAATACCATCGCCTAAGGAATTTTTATTACTACTTCCTAGTCCTTGGTAGCGTGGATCTTTGGTGATCATGTTGTCAACTAAATTAGCGACAAGCTCGCGTCCATTAGTAAACTGCTTTGTAGCAACCGACTCAATTTCACTGTAGCGCTCAGCGGCTGATGACATACTACTAAACGCACTTTTAAATACAGCCAACCCTTGTTTCATTACTTCATCACTTTTTTGGCCAAACGCCGAACGTGTACTTTTCTCAGAGCTATTGAGCTGGCTATCTTCTAAGCTTTTATCGAGCGCTTTTATGTATTGTTGCATTTGGCTTTTATCTTGAGCGCCAATGGTTGACATATCAAGCGAAAAATCAATATTGTTTTGTCCGTTTACCGATTCAAACTCCAGTATTTGCTGCTCAGAATCCTCATCAAGGGTATAACTTAAATTAAGCTCATTATCTATTCCAAGGAGCGCTCCATCAGCATCGCCAGTATTTCCCTCTGACGTTGAAAAGTACAAATCAAAACCCGAAAGTTCTTTGTTATCAAAATTGCTTAGAAAGCTTAAATCTAAATCAGCTTGGTTTGCGGGTACGTAACGACTGTAAGTGCTTTGTTTAGCCTTAAAAAATTCATCCGCCATTTCACCAACACCAGAAAGTACTTGCGTTAATGCTTGGTGTTCAGTCTCAGATAAGTCGCCATCTACTTCATAACTTATGCTAAATTCGTCAGTGGTTTCGCCTGTTTCCTCATCATAACCTTGCGCAGAATGAAAGGCGATATTGATAACATCACCTTCTTTGGTTTTTACCGAAAGCTCAAACCCATAGTTATCATCGTCTTCAAATCGCTCGCGATTAAAGCTTTCCATGAAAGGATTAAGTGAGCGTTCAACACGCTGTTGGCTAGATGCTAAAAATGTTTTTTGATTAAATCCCAGTTGCCCCAAGTTTGATAAAATATCGCTAGTGTTGGCATAAGCACCTTGGATATTTTTTACCGAAGAATTTAAGCGCTCAATTAACTGATCGCTACGTTCGTTTTTTAATAAGCCCTCTTGCTGAGAGCTTATTACCGTACGTAGTGCAACCTCTTCACTAGAGAGCTTATAATTTGAGCCACTGGGTGCACTGGAAATCGTGAGTAACGAGGATAATTGCTGATTAAGTATTTCATCGACTTGTTGGTCACTAAACTGACTAAGCATTTCATCAGTGATTGTTGCCGAACTTGGCGCTAAGTGAGCACGCGATTGCAAACCTGTGGGCATACTGGTTTGGTTTGAATTATTGACCGATTGGGCAAGCAACGCATTTAAGTTAGTATAATTGCCTTGTAGTTTATTAACCATGATTATCCTTAATCTGCAGTACAATATAAATACGGTATCGGCCAACGAATTAAAAGCTTTAATTATTTTTTTATTATTTAAAAATAAAGTATTTACGCAAAAACATACTTTAAAAGTAATTAGCAGGTTTTGGCAAGCAGCGACTTTAATATGTCTGGTACAAACTTGAGCTGCGCGGTAATGGCATAGAAGTGCTCAAACGCATCGGGTAAACGCTGATATTCAACTAGTAGGCCTTGTTCTATTTCATCCTTTACTACAACTGATGGCAATACCGATAGTGCACCACTATCGCGGGCAAGTAATCGCAGCATAGCCATATCATCAGCCTCTGCTTTTATTTTTGGCTGATACTGCCAACGAGCACACAAAGCATTAAATGAGTCTCTAATAGCAGAAGTTTTAGCGGGTAACACCCACTGTGCATCCGTGTAACCTGTTGGAAATTGGCCACGTGTTTTTTTATCAGCGGGGCCAACTATAGCTAATGGCTGACGAGATACCAACTGACTTTGCCAAAGCTGATCGTAGTGCTCAAGCCCGATGGGTTTATTAGTTAAAACTAAATCCAATTCATGCTCTGCTAAGCCATTTAACAGACCATCCATACGCCCTGCAGTCAGCGAAAAGCGAACTTCGTTATTGCTCATTAAGGGATTAATAAACTCTTCGATAAAGTTACGAGAGAGCGTATTGAGCACTCCGATTGATAAATGCTGGGTTTGCGAAATCACCCCTTTATGAATAAAAGAAGACAGTTCCTCCCCTTTGGTGAATATATCGTTGGCGTACATTTGCACCCGTTTTCCCATATCGGTTAATGCGAGTGTGCGGCCTTTACGTTCAAATAACTCAATATTAATAGTGTGCTCTAATTGTTTTATTTGCGTAGAGAGCGCTGACTGTGACAAATGCAGCTCTTTCGCGGCTTGGGTTAAGTTACCAATGCGAGCAACAGACCAAAAATAATATAAGTGATGATAATTTAAACGGCTCATTATTGTTCTCTTTTATAGAACGTTTACATGCATTATATCTATTTTTATTTAGTTATCTAGTTTGCCATACTTTGCTCACTAAATAAGGAGCACTGAATGAGTGAGTATATTATTTCGTTGTTACTGCTAATAATGCCTTTAAGCACATTTATAGCAGCCTGGTTAATTGGCCAACAATCGCGCGCTTCAAATGGTCATGTGCTGTTTAAAGTAATGGTGTTTAATAGCCTTGCATTTATAACAGCTATTACGCTTCATCAAATTTATGCTTTTAATTTACTCAGTTTCTTATCGCTGACCATGACCCGAATTATTATGCTGGGGCTTATATTATTTATCACGCTAATATTAATTCGCTTTTGTAAGCACTATATGCAAGGTGAGCCACGTGTAAACTACTTTTGGCGATGGCTACTACTTACCATCACTGCCGTATTAGTTGTGGTTATGAGTAACCACTTAGCGCTATTTTGGCTAGGCTGGGTGGCGATAAGTTTAGCACTACATAAACTTTTAATGTTTTACCCTGAGCGCCCACGAGCGGTGCTTGCCGCCCATAAAAAATTTATTGTGGCACGTGTTGCCGAATCCTTATTACTAATTGCATTTGGTATTTTGTGGTTCACTCACAATAGCCTGTACATAAGTGATATAACCGCCTTTTATAACACCACCACACTACCACTGTCTTTTGCAGAGCAAGTCGCCGCTTTTTTAATTGCCTTTGCGGCTTTAATAAAATGCGCTCAACTCCCAATACACGGCTGGCTAATTAAAGTGGTTGAAGTACCGACACCGGTGAGCGCGTTATTACATGCGGGAGTCATTAATTTAGGAGGCTTTTTATTAATTTTATTTGCGCCTTTGTTTATTCAAGCTAGCGCAGCACAATGGTTAATTTTAATTGTTGCTGGCTTAACTACGGTGATCAGCGCATTAATAATGACCACCCGAATAAGCGTTAAAGTTCGGCTTGCTTGGTCTACCAGTGCGCAAATGGGCTTAATGCTGGTAGAGTGTGCGCTGGGGTTATTTGAACTGGCTTTACTTCACCTTGTTACCCACTCAACTTATAAAGCTTTCGCATTTTTAAACTCAGGTAATGGCGTAAATGAAGATCTTATCCGCCGCCATATGCCAAAACAATCACCCGTATGCTTTGACTGGTTAGCCGGTGCGCTTATTTCAATAATAATCGTTGGCGCAGCATGGTTTATCAGCTCTTATCAGGGAGCGGTAAGTATTTGGTTGCTTTTAGCATCAGCGTTAACCATTTTGCTTGCAAATCAGCATGGTACAGCTACGGCTAAAACACGCAGTAAAAAACTGTTAATTGCACTATTAGTGGTCTTTAGCTATGTAGCGGCTAA
This sequence comes from Pseudoalteromonas sp. RW-H-Ap-1, assembly GCF_048318575.1. Lineage (GTDB taxonomy): Bacteria > Pseudomonadota > Gammaproteobacteria > Enterobacterales > Alteromonadaceae > Pseudoalteromonas. The sequence goes on along the minus strand of NZ_CP166997.1, from coordinate 405,176 downwards.
AAATATCTTTGCGTTTGCACTTCCCCTTGAGCAGTGGCGTGAACCTGCATTTAGCCTGGCCGACAGTTGGGTAATAGCCCTTATTTTAACCTTAATGATAGCAAGCTACTGTTTGCGCTATCAATCTTGGCGCCCTCAGGTTAAATCGTTATCTACTTTATTATTTGCAGGCTTGTATTTAGATGAGTGGTTTACACGATTAACACTAAAAATATGGCCGATAAATTTGCCTAATAATGGCCACACTGATTTAAAAAATCATGCCGCTGGGATCACTATTGAGGAATCAAAATGAGCACTCTAACGCCTTCAGATAATAGAGCACTCTCGCTAAGCGACAGTCAAAATAGCCTACTTAATAAAGTATGCGGTTACATAGCACCAAACTGGCCGTTAGATCAGATGATTGCAGTTAACCCATTTTGGGAAATGCGCCATATGCCAATTGAAGATGTAAGCGCACGACTGGATACCTTATGTAATACCAACATGCTAATGCCTAGTGATTTTTATCTGCAAAAATATAACACCGGCATAATTACCGACAAATACTTAGCCGATGCCGCAACGCTACTTAATAGTGACTTTAATAAAGAGCAACTATTACAAGCGCTTAAGATTGATGTGCCATTAGTGGACTGGCACAACATTGCTGATTTACTCGACCAGCAACGTAATAAGCATAAAATGGCTTGGCATGATGAAATTACTCATCAATTAAGTCAGTTTTGTGCGGCGCATTATCAACAACTCGGTCCTATGCTGCATCGTAATGATACTCAAGCCCCATCTGAATTATATCGCCATTGGCTAACTGTTATTCAAGCGGATAAAGGCATTAGCATTGTTATGGATGAGCGGCATTTAAATGGCTACTTTAAGCAATTACCTACATGCGCAGATGAACTGATTGCACTGACCCTTAAAACGCTTAATATAGACAATGATTCGTTAGAGTTATACGCTCACTCACTGCTTTTAGATATTAACGGCTGGGCATCTTGGCTTGCGTATTTGCGTTTTCAAGGTCAGCTTTACGACACGCCAACAAATGAGATGAAGCAACTTCTGGCCATGCGCATGGCATGGGACCTAGTGATTTGGCAGTACCTAGCCAATCACGATAGTGCTACATTTAAGCAACTACAAAGTCAGTGGCAACAAGAAAAAGCGCTTGTCATTGAGCGCTTACATGCACATAAACTAGCGCAAAAACCATTATGGGTGTGGGCAAAAGCGCTAGAACTCAGTTTTCAATATCCACTTAATGATGCGCTGCAAACCGCGACTAAAGCCCCCGTGAAAAACGCTCAATTACAAGCGGTGTTTTGTATTGATGTTCGCTCGGAAGTGATTCGCCGTGCGCTAGAGTCTCAAAGTCAACATATTGAAACTTTTGGCTTTGCTGGTTTTTTTGGTTTACCGCTGGAATATCAAGAAAATGGCAGTGCTATTACTCGCCCACAGCTCCCTGGGCTACTTAAACCAGCTATACATGCCACACAAACTCACAAAGATGCGACGCTTGAAGCTTCACGCCAAAATAGTGCCACATGGCAAAGCTGGTCAAAATCGGCCCCTTCATCGTTTTCTATGGTTGAATCAGCAGGTTGGCTATACGCATTTAAACTAATAAAAAATACCTTTTTATCTAAAGGCAATGCTAAAAAGTGCACTCCGACTGACTGGCAATTAACACAAAACCAGCAGCAACTTACCCTAAAAGACAAAACCGATTTAGCCCAAAAAGTGCTTACAACCCTAGGTATAAAAGCGTTGGCACCACAGGTAATGTTAGTGGGTCACGCTAGCCATACAACCAATAACTTACACAGTGCAGGCCTAGATTGCGGCGCCTGTGGCGGGCAAAGTGGTGAAGTAAATGTGAGAGTGCTCGCAAGCCTACTTAACGATACTCAAGTACGCCAAGCACTTAAAACTCGCGGACTCACACTGTCAGAAAACACCCAGTTTATTGCAGCCATTCATAATACAACCACAGATGCGATCACCATCTATGATGCTCAATTGGATGATAATCTAAAAAAATGGCTCAGTGTGGCAACACAAACAGCTCAGCAAGAGCGCTTAGTTAATATAGAGCCAAAGCTGGTTGATAAATCAGCGGATAAAATTAATCACGCTTATCATCAACGTGCCCGCGATTGGTCGCAGGTCCGCCCTGAATGGGGGCTTGCAAATAATGCCGCCTTTATTGTCGCGCCGCGCGCATGGACGCGAAATATTAACTTACAGGGACGCTGTTTCTTACACGATTATGAGTGGGAAAGCGATAACGACTTTGCAATATTAGAGCTTATTATGACCGCGCCTATGATAGTCACCCATTGGATCAATAGCCAATATAATGCCTCGGTTAACGACAATCACAAATACGGCAGTGGTAATAAAATACTTCACAATGCTGTGGGCGGTAATATTGGCTTATTTGAAGGTAATGGCGGCGATCTGTGCATTGGCTTGGCCATGCAATCGCTACACAATGGCGATAAATGGATGCACGAACCTATTCGCCTTAATGTATATATTGCTGCGCCACAATCAGCAATCTCAGCAATTTATAACAAGCATACGATGGTGAAGGAACTAATTGATAACCATTGGCTAACACTCATTCGTTGGGGCGATGACAATACGCTAGAGCGCTTTGAAAATGGACACTTCATTGCAATTGCCCCCTCCACAGAGCAGATATAATTAATGTTAAACGCCGTCATTGCCACTAAACATAAAAAGGCACCTTTGATCGCACCCGAATTGAAGCCACTTGGCTATAATGTGGTAACAACCAGTCTATTTGATACCGATACGCTTGGGATGTTTACTAATGAAGTGCAGCGTGATTGCAGTGCCCAAATAGCGGCACTAATAAAAGCTCAACAAGCGTGTGAACTCACTGGCGAGCAATATGGGCTTGGTAGTGAAGGCAGCTTTGGAGGTGGCCCATACCCTGGGTTAATGAACTGGGATGAAGAAGTAATTTGTTTTTACGATAAACGCACAGACATCGCTATTTATGGACATGCAGGCGGGCCATTTTCACCCAGCAGCTTAACCATTAACAGCGAGACTAATGTTGAATCAATCACGGTCGCATGCCAGCGCTTTAAAGAGCAGCACTGGATACTTGATGACACTCAAACACTTTTTAAAGGGCTAAGCTTTGAAGGCTTGGTTGCTTTATTTAAAGAAAAAGTGCCCAAAGCCGGCATAATCACGCCTGATTTAAGAGCTATGTATAGCCCGCAACGCCAAGCTATTATTCGCCTCGCTGCCGAGGACTTAGCAAGGCGGTTGGCATCAAAATGTCCACAATGCCAGTGTGCTAACTTTGTTGCCAAACAACTCACTAAAGGCTTGCCCTGTGAGCTGTGTAACATGCCCACACAACAAGTAAAATCAACAACCTCTTTGTGTGATAGCTGCGGCTATAACCATATTGAAGCGAATGAGAAACACGTTGCCGATGCAACATATTGCCATTTTTGTAATCCTTAAGAGTTATTATGACATCAATACAACCGACTCAATTATTAAATACTGAAGAGCGTATTAACCAAGCCGTTGCATTATTAAAAGCTGGCGAATGCGTCGCTTTACCCACAGAAACCGTATATGGCTTAGCCGCAGATGCGACTAATAGTGATGCTGTAGCGAAAATATTTGCAGCGAAAGGACGCCCAACAAATCACCCGCTCATTGTGCATATTCCCAATCAGTCACATGTGCATCACTGGGCAAAAAATGTAAATAAGGCAGCCATCACGCTTGCTGATGCATTTTGGCCTGGCCCACTCACCCTAATTTTAAATGCTAAAGATGATTTAAATAGTCCGGTAACAGGCGGCTTGCCCACCATTGGACTTCGCGTGCCTGCGCATCCTGAGTTTTTAGCGGTACTAAAACAATTAAATACTGGTCTTGCAGCTCCCTCGGCTAATCGATACAAGCAATTGAGCCCAATCAACGCAGCTCATGTTATGCGCGATTTGAATGGTAGTATTAGTGCGGTATTACAAGGAGGCGAATGCAATGTAGGTATTGAATCGACTATTGTCGATGCCAGCTCAGAGCAGTTACGCATATTACGCCCAGGACCAATTTCAGCATCTGATATTTTGCAAAAAACTGGACTGCATGTCAGCACGCCACATTCACATAACGAAGTGGTGCCGGGTAATGTAAAAGCGCATTATCAGCCTCATGCACCAGCCATGTTGGCTAATACTGAAGATTTCGCTAAAATTTTGAGTGAAAACTCTCAGGGTAAAAGTCACTATTTAATCTATTCGACTCAAGTGCAACAGCAATTATTAGCGGGCGACATTCCATCAGAACGTATTACTAAGCTCAGTAGTTGCCCTATTGAATACGCTAAAAATATGTATAAAGCACTGCATCTTATTGATGAGACGACCCCATTGAATATTTATATCGAAAAGCCGCCAGTAATCAGTGAGTGGGCTGCAGTGAATGATCGCCTTAGTCGCGCGGCTACTAGTTAGCTTGCAGGTATTCAATTACAGAAGTGGCGTTCACAGGTTTGTAAAAGTAATACCCCTGAAAACGTTTACAGCCAATATCCACTAACATATCAAATTGTGCCTGCTCTTCCACGCCTTCAGCGATAACGCTTATGTTATGGCTGTTGGCAATGGCAATAATACTTTGCACCATGCTGATAGACTTAGGATCTATTAAAATATCATCTACAAAGCTTTTATCTATTTTAAGTTCATCTATGGGCAGGCGTCTTAATAAACTCAGTGATGAATAGCCTGTACCAAAATCATCCATCGAGAAACGTATTCCACGCGATTTTAAGCTCAGTATAGTTTCAATCACATGTTCAAGGTTATCCATAAACAGTGACTCTGTAATTTCTAAAATGATACTGCGCGGAGCAACATTGTGCGCCTCTATACTTTGCAATAACTTAGGAATAAAAGCACTGCTTTGAAATTGCATCACAGAAATGTTGATTGCTAGTTCAAGAGGCGTATCGTTATGTTGTTGCATCGTTGCAAATTCACTAATAGAGCGCGACAAAACAAAGTCACCGATTTTAAAAATTAAATCACTTTGCTCCGCAATAGCAATAAACTCAGCAGGTGAAACCATACCCAACTCGCTATCATGCCAACGAATTAGTGCTTCCATAGCATGAATTTTACCCTGTTCATTTACTTGGCACTGATAGGCCATAGAGAATGATTGCTCACTTAGCGCTACATTCAACCGCTCTTCTACTTTTAAACGGCGTAAATAAGCTTGTTTTATACCTGCATGGTAATGGCACAGCCACTGTCCTGTATCTTTTGCCCATTGATTAGCCAAATGTGCGCTGCGCACTAGTTTACTTTTGTTTGTGCCATGCTCTGGGTAGTTGGCCACACCGACACTAATATTTAAAAGACGTTCAGAGTTATTAACTTCGTAATGTTGAATGCTGGACGCTAGGCTTTGTTCAAACACATGCCTGTTTTGTTCATCCAATAAATGCGGTGTAATAATGCAAAATTCATTGCCACTGTTTCTAAAAACCAAATATGGAGCTGCAAATGTCGCTTGCAACATTGCAGCATAGGTTTTAATTGCCTTATCACTGTACTCCATACCGAAGCGATTATTCATCGAACGTAAATTGGTAATGTTTATAATTGCTAAGCTAAACGATGTCTCTTTTTTCGCTTCAAAACTATCACGCAGTGCTTTTCGATTAGGTAACTTAGTTAAATCATCATTACGAGAAAGATAAAATAGCTCATCAATCCGTTTTTGCTCAGCACGAGCAATAAACCTAAAACCAAAATATAAGAGCGTACAAATCAGTAAATAAATGAAAGAATACCAACAGACCTTCCAATAAAATACACTTTTTATTGGCTGCATCGCTCTGTTTGAGAGTGTCCATAACTGATAGCGATTATCAAATTTTGCAGATGTGATATAAGGTTTATCTCCTATATGTGTATCAATACTAAACACCTCTCCTGAGGATTTAAATATTTCTTTATCCTTGCCCGTTTGCTTTATCAAAGAATTATCAGATAACCCTAACGCCTGCTTAATTTTGGTTTTTGTATAGCTAGCTATGTCTGCATCTTTTACGGAAGTGTATTGAATAAAACCATCAATCTCTCTTGCTATGATAATGTAATCGTCACTATTACTTTGCAAAATATTGAGGTACTTAGCGCCTCTTGATACAGCCAATCCTGCAGTCATTACAGCAATCACAGAGCCACTTTTGTCGCGTAATGACTTCCTTATTGGAATAACCCATTCTTGTAACGACTGATTAAAATAAGTTTGCCCTACCACCATTTTGTCTGAACTAAGAGTTTGTGCAAAACTTTGACGGGTTTTTTCATTTTTCTTAAGGTTGATCATTGTTGAGGCATTTAAATTTGAACTGTAGTAAATAATTTCCCCTTGGGGATTAAACAGTCCAAAGCCTAATAACACAGGGTTTTCTAGTAAAATATTGTCGAGGAGTTTTATTGTTGATGTTTTCTCGGGTAAGTTATTGTTTGAAAGAATATCTCTGCCAATTAGATCCAGCATAAGCTCTTTATTTCTGAGGGTGCTTTTAAGTGCTTGCGCAGAGAAATCCACACGATTTTGGGAGCTTGTGCGGTATTCTTTTTCGATATTTCGCCATTCATAAGCCAACAAAACGCTTAATAGGACTAGACCGCCCAATAGCAAAAAACAAAAGAGTTTCCATAAATTATTTTTTATTAGTGCCATCTAATTTCTCACAACCCGTTTGGTAGTGTGTTATGTATTTGGGCCCTTAACTGCACTTTATGGCTAGCTTGGTTTTTTTTCAAGCTATTTTGTTGCAAAATTGAAACAAAAACAAAAAAGCACCCATTATTTAACAATAAAAAACTGGCGCAATTAACAAAAAATTCAGTAAGAGTATTGTTTTTTATCGCTGAGGTAAGACGTTAATCCATTCTTAAATTGTATATACGTTTATCGCAGTGGTTATTGAGCGGCTATTATAATTTATTCCGTAAATATAATACTGATTTAAAACAATACCTTTAGTTCAAAATTACAATTAAAACTAGCATTTGTATTAAGCGCTTTAGCTTAGTCATAATTATGCAATAATCATCAGCGATAATAGCTGCATTATTAGTCAATATAGTTTTATAAGCCCCCATGAGTGAATCCATGGTGCAATTAACCTTTGCACTACCGTCATTTGAAGATCCTATCTCTGCGGCACTGAGCCACAGCATGGAATTTGAAACGCTGTCACAGCAGGCCAATAGCCAGCATCAAATTGCTTTGCAATGCGTTTTGCCTGAGGCTGCCCATGAAGGTGATATTATTTCACTTAGCGCAACGTTGCCAAACGCACGTGAAGCTCAGTACTACACAGAAAAAAAGCTCAGCCAACTTGATTTAGAGCAAGGACGAGTCACGCTTAGGTTAAGTCAAATAGCGCACCGTCGTGGTTTTGTAATGCAAATGATTTTGCATGGTAAACACGGTACGTTAAAAAATAGCTTGCAGTTTGATATGCACATTAACCAATTTGGTAATGGATATACTGTACCAATAAATACGATTACGCCGCCAAAGCCTCATCGCGTTCGTCAGTACCTTGCCAGTGTGGGAACAGCTTTAATCTCACTTTTTTAGCTCTTGTTATAAACTTTTCCATTAAGCTTTAATTAGTTAATCAGCAAAGCTCACTTTACCCATAGTAATATCTAAAATTCCACCCCTTTTATTTTTTGCACTTTGTCGCTGCCCTGCTAAACATTCGTTTGCCAAAATAGCAAACAGCACCGCCTCTTTGGCATCGGGGTGAACACCTAAATCATCAGTATTCTTAAACGCCTTAATATTTGGGCAGTGTATTAGTAATTGCTCCATCAATAATGGATTATGAATTCCTCCACCACTGGCATATACCACACAGTTTTGAACCCCTTCAGCACAGTCATTTAACGCCCTAGCAATCGTAGTCGCAGAAAGCGCATTTAATGTCGCCAACACATCTTCATGGATTAAATCTTGGGTTGCGGTTTGGGCTTGGGCTGCGCGTAATAAGGCTAAATTAAACACCTCAGGCCCTGTTGTTTTTGGCAGTGGTAATTTAAAAAACGCATTATCGCTGAGCGCTTTTAGCAGTTTTGCATTCACCTTGCCTGCTTTGGCAAGCTTTGCGCCCTCATCATAATGCAGCCCTTTAAAATAAGACTGTACGTAGGCATCCATAATGGTGTTACCTGGGCCTATGTCGCTACTAAACACGCTACTAGTATCACCGTTTTTAGGTAAAAACGTTAAATTTGCAATGCCACCCATGTTTAATAAAATGCGGTTTTCATCAGGGCTGGCAAAAAATAAATAATCGCCATATACCGCTAAAGGTGCGCCTTCACCTCCTGCGGCTATGTGCTTTTGCCTAAAATCGCCAACAGTGGTAATGCCTGTCGTAACTGCTATTTGGTCACTATCACCTATTTGCAAGGTGCCATGTTTAAAGTCATGATGGTTATGCTGCGACTGCGGACAGTGATAAATAGTTTGCCCGTGGCTTGCGATGGCATCAATACTCGCAGGGTCAATACCCCATGCAGTCAAGCACTGATTAACCATAGCACCATGGAGTTTCCCCACCCAAGGGTGTAATAAAGTCAGCACTTCTAAATCGCATTCGCGCTTAGCAAATACCTGCTTTATTTTAGTTTTATATTCGTCGCTGTATTCAACCGTAGTAAAATTTTTAACCTCTATTTGTGTATGTAAACCCGCACCGGTTATTTTACATAGCGCCACATCTAAACCATCTAAAGAGGTGCCACTCATTAAACCAATAATTAAACGACTGGGCTTTTTAGCGCTATTATAAAGGGCTTCGATATGAGGATGCATAGAGACTCTGTCTGGGTGTTTTTTACATTTTAAAAGAGTTTTACACAAAGTTATACCTGTATACACTTTAATTTTAATGAATTGTTTTTCATTGTTTAAGCGTTTAAAGCTTGCTAAGTTATTGGCTGATAATAACAAACTCATTTGTAGCATGATCACTTTACGAGCATTTAAACAACACGATACCTGCCAAATAGTCACCATTTTGAACGATCAACAAGTAGCTCGCTATTTGTCCTCTAAAATTCCATTTCCTTATACCCAAGCAGATGCAAGCTGGTGGGTAAATGAGGGAGCAAAATTTGGCATCATTAAAGCCATTGAAGTTGATGGCCTGTGTGTTGGTTGTATTGGTGTTATTCCTGGTGAATTTGAGTATAGCCGCAGTGGCGAAATAGGTTATTGGCTTAGTCAGCAGTATTGGGGGCAAGGTATTATTACCCAAGCCATAGAGTTGATTACTAAAGAAGTGTTTGAAAGTACTAACTTAAACCGTATTCATGCGGCTGTATTTGCTGGTAATGTTGGCTCAATGAGCGCGTTGCTTAAAAATGGCTTTAATAACGAAGCTATTTTAAAGAAAGCAATTTATAAAAATGGTCACTATTTTGATAGCTATGTATTTAGCGTGCTAAAACAGAGTAATTGTTCTAATTAAATCCTTTCGACGGTTGAATTAACCACCTCTCGCCCAAAGCTCGTGTATTAAGGTACATATTTTTTCTACCTATCCGCGCATTATTGTTGAGCAATGTATAGTTTTAAAGCTTAAACATTCGGTAGTAGGTGGTTTTTCACTTTATTTGGAGGTTTTTATGTCTATAACCAGTCGTCAATTTACTTTAGCATCACGCCCACATGGCGCCCCTACTAATGAAAATTTTGACCTTAAAAATGTAGAGTTACCATCATTAAAGGACGGTGAAGTATTGCTGCGTACTATTTATTTATCATTGGACCCCTACATGCGCGGCCGCATGAGCGATGCTAAATCATATGCCGATCCGGTAGAAATTGGTGATGTAATGGTTGGCGCAACGGTTTGCCAAGTCGAATCATCTAAAAACGATAAGTTTAGCGAAGGCGAATGGGTATTAGCGTATACAGGCTGGCAAACTTACGCTATCTCAAATGGCGAGGGCTTAATGTCATTAGGTAAAAAGCCAACAAATCCGTCTTATGCCTTAGGAATTATGGGTATGCCTGGGTTTACCGCCTACATGGGCTTACTAGATATTGGCGCACCTAAAGCAGGTGAAACCGTGGTTGTTGCAGCAGCTACCGGGCCTGTGGGTGCTACGGTTGGTCAAATAGCTAAAATTAAAGGCTGTAAAGTAGTTGGGGTTGCCGGTGGCAGCGAAAAATGTGCTCATGCTGTTGAAACTCTTGGCTTTGACGCGTGTATAGATCATAAAGCCAAAGATTTTGCTGAACAATTAGAAAAGGCATGTGATCAAGGCATTGATGTTTATTATGAAAATGTGGGCGGAAAAGTATTTGATGCCGTATTACCTTTGCTTAATACCTCAGCACGCGTGCCTATCTGTGGTTTGGTATCGCAATATAATGCCACCAGCTTGCCTGAAGGTCCTGATAGATTAGGTATGCTAATGGGACAATTGTTAACTAAGCGTATTAAAATGCAGGGCTTTATCATTTTTGATGACTATGGTCACCGTTATGACGAATTTGCACAAGACATGCAAAAGTGGCTGCAAGACGGAAAAGTTCAGTACCGCGAACATCTTGTAGATGGTTTTGAAAAAACCATCAGCGCATTTAACGACATGATCAGCGGGAAGAACTTTGGTAAAACCGTAGTAAAGATTAACAGCCCACTATAATAACATTCAGGCTGTGTTGTAATTCAACACAGCTCAATAAGGAAGAAAATGATTAAACTACACCACTTAAACAAGTCTCGTTCTAAACGTATTATTTGGTTATTAGAAGAGCTTGAGGTTGATTACGAAATTGTTGCTTATCAGCGCAATACTGAAACTTTTTTAGCCCCTGATGAGCTTAAAAGTGTGCATCCGCTGGGTAAATCGCCGGTTATAGAAGATGATGGCTTAGTGATTGCCGAGTCTGGCGCTATCACAGATTATTTGATCACTAAATATGGCAAAGGTAAATTTGCACCAGCCACAGGTACTGCAGAATTTATAGACTATCAACAATGGCTTCACTTTGCAGAAAGCTCTGCAATTTTACCATTATTGTTGAAAATGTTTGTGCAAAAAGACGGTGCTAAAACGCAATTTTTAGAGGGCTATGCCGATGCTGAAACCGCAAAAGTAATTAGCTATTTTAACAGCCGCCTTGAAGGCAAACGTTATTTAGTGGGCGATACTCTCACTGGTGCCGATTTTATGATGTCGTTTATTGTTGAAATCGTTAAAAACGCTGGCCAACTAGGGCACTTTAAAAACCTAGTTAAATACGATGAGCAATTACAATCTCACGAAAAGTTTCATACTGCCAACGAACTTGAAGCTAAATACGATTAATCTTATGTTCGCTTTGATTGTGGCTAACGCAATCGGAGCGACAATCTCGTTACTCAGGCCTGTCTAAATAAATTTGTTTAAACGCATTAAAATTCAATTCAAATAATTCAACCAACGTCGGATCGAAATGATTACCTGCGCCTTTAATTATCTCAGCTTTTGCTTCATCCATGCTCCAAGGCTCTTTATAACAACGACGACAACATAACGCATCGAACACATCAGCAATCGCAGTAATTCGGCCCTCTAAACTTATATCTTGCTGTTTTTTAGCGTGCGGATAACCCGCTCCATCCCATCGTTCATGATGATCAATCGCAATATTAGCCGCCATATCAATGACAGGATTTCCCGTACCTTTGAGTATTTCCCAGCCTTTGGTGGTGTGCTGTTTCATAATTTCCCATTCATCAGGGTCTAATTTAGCAGGTTTGTTTAAAATCAAGTCTGGAACGCCAACCTTTCCTACATCGTGCAACTGCGCTGCTAAACTAATTCTATCGCAATATGCTCTATTTTGATCATGTAACTCAGCTAACAATTTGGCATATAAACCTACCCTGATCACGTGGGAACCTGTCTCTTTAGAGCGTGACTCCATCGCTCCACCCATTAACGATATAGCAAGCTGTTGTGTTTCTTCAACTGAATTGGCTAATAATAGGCTTTCAAATGTTAAGACCACATTACCTAAAAATAAATCGACTAGTTGCTGAGCTTCTTTTTTAACCGGTTGTAATGATTGGAATGCTAAAATAGAATCGAGCCCTTTTTGGGAGTGATGAAAATAAACATAATGATCATCTGCTATAAAATTCTGCTTAGTTTGCTTTGCTCTTAAAAAATACTCTTGATGTTTTTGTGGAATACTGTCAATTCCATTGCCTGTGAATAAATGTATGCCAGAAATCTCTCCTTCAATCATTTGTAATCTTTGATCTAGCTGGCAAATGCCAAATACTTTAGGCGCATCAATATAGAGGTTTGCCTCACTCATATTCAGCACTAACTTAAGCTCTTCCATAACAACAGAGGTAAACTCAAATAAATCACCAATTTGGGTAATAGTAGATATTGCTTTTATTAGTCGCTTTAAATTATGGCGGTGGGTTTGTAACATGCAAATATCGCGATACGCTCGCAAAGAAGTATAAAAAATTAATTCAAGGTCATGGCTTTGCAGTTGGCTCTTTGCTTTATAGCCATCAATATCATAATCGCGGATAACACTGCGCTCTGGCGCAACCCCTGGCTGTCCGGTTCTTAAAATAATTCGGCTGTACACATTTTGTAAGTCTTGGCGTATGTAACGAGCAAGCTCTAAGCCTGCATGCTCTGTCTCCATAACAACATCGAGCAAAATTAAAGCATAGCGTTCTGAGCTTTGTAGTTTTTCTTTTGCTTGAGCTGCACTATAAACACTGTGCAGCTCGATAGGGCGTTGCTCAAATTCAAAGCGCTTCATTGCAAGTTGAGTTACTTGGTGCACCGAATCATCGTCATCCACCACTAAAATTTTCCATGGTTCAACGTTTTCAATATCCAAAGCCTGCTTTAAAACGTCATCATCTTGTAACCAATCCATAAACACACCCTGCTAATTATTGAGTTGATAGCGTTAAGGGAAATTGAATGAAAAAATAAACACCTGGTGTTTGTTTTTTCTTTACAAATATTTGCCCTTTCAAGCGGTGTACAACAAGGTTATACACAATATTCATGCCTAAACCGCTACCGCCACCCGCTCTATTTGTGGTGTAAAAGGGATCAAACACTCTTTTTCGAGCTTCTTCAGTCAAGCCGCATCCATCATCTTGATAATGAATTTGAACATATTCTGAGTATTCTATATGAACCGTGATTAGCCCTTTTCGATTGCCATTACCATAGCCGTGGACAATAGAATTCATGACTAAGTTTGTAAAAATTTGCGCTAAAGCCCCCGGATCAGAGTAGACCTCTGGTTCAAGCTCGGTTGCTGTAACCTTAATATCAATCTCTGTCGTTTTTACTGTGTGATACAGGCTTCTGAGCACTTCATTAAAATATTGGCTAATATATAAGCTACGGAGCTCTTCTGTGGTTTGATCAACCGCAACACGTTTAAAGCTGCTGATTAAACCAGCGGCGCGTTGCATATTTTTCAGTAAAATGTCACAACTTAAATCAACTTCAGTAATAAACTCGCTAAACTGCGTTTTACTCAAGGAGCCAGAAGCAACTTTGTTTTTAGTTTCAATTAGTATTTCTCTCAAATGCGACGTCGCAGTTACACAAACACCTAATGGCGTATTCACTTCATGTGCGACGCCACTAACTAAACTGCCAAGTGATGACATTTTTTCTGCTTCAACAAGCTCTTGTTGAGTGCGGCGAAGCTTTATGGTTTGTTCAAGTAAAGCTTGTTCTGCCTCATAGCGTTTACTCGACATTAAATTAATAGAATCACTTAGACGGTCATGAGGGCCGCGCTTAGATACAGTTTGAGAAAAGTCGCCACTGGCTATAGCTGAGCAAACCTGATCAATATCTTTACTGGCTTTAATTAAACGCTCAAAACTTCTAAACATAGTGCCAAGCTCATCTTTTTGAGCCATATATTTTTGAGCATGAATGGATAAATCTCCATTAGCTAGCTGTTCAACAGATTTAATCGCAATATTAATTCGCTTAGTTGTTCTGTTAATAAAATACCAAAAGAGTAAAAAAATCAGTAATACACTTGCAAAAGCGGCTGCCAATAATGGTTTAAATTGCGCTTGAATAGGCCCAATAATATCGGCTTCAGAGCGACGCACTATCACTGTCCAATTACCAGTGGCAACCTTGGCCTTATCAAAATAGAAAACCCCAGAATCAAAAGGATCGTTAGCAGATAGCACCTCTCTTTCTTGTCCCTGTGATTTTAGCTGCTTGGCTATACTTGCATAATTAGTATCTAAAATTGCTTTCGTTTTTAATCCTGAGTAATTCAATGTCGTTGCAATAACGTTGTCGCGTTGACTGAGTAGCAAAACATCAATTTTTAATTGCTGCTTTATGGTTTGTAAAAATTCAGTGATGTCAGCAAGTGCTCTATCTACGCTTGCCATACCAACAAATTCATCGTTAATGATAATGGGCGAGCTTTGTTCAACCAGCATTCTTCCCTCGTAAACATAAGGCTCAGTGATCATCGTCTCGGTATTGCCATCACGTAAAAACTGTTGACGTACTCCCTCATAATAAAGACTAGATTCCATGTCCACCAAGGGCTCAAGTAGCAAGCGTTCAGAGTCACTAAAATCACGATGCCAATAAGGTAAAAAACGACCGGTTTGGTCTACATAAACGCCCTCTTTTAATGGCGAAGCATTCACATAGGCTTGATCTTGATCATCGGCATTAGGCTCATAACCAAAAGAAGCCCCTACGAATGAAGGGTTCATTTTAAGCACTGCTCGAACAAAGTTAATACTTGCCTCTCTATCACCAAACAATCCATTTTGTTGTGCTAAGGCCATAATTTCGGTAGTACGTACTGCTAACTGCGTTTCTTCATTTACTTTTGCAGCAATAGTATCGGCGGTCTGGCTCAAGTTAAGCTTTGCTTGCATAACGGCCTGATTAAGGCTGGTTGAATACCAGTAACTCAAGATACCAGTAATAATGAGCATTACGGGAAATGCCAAATAAAGCAGCATTTTTCCTTGCAATGAATGTATCAGTGTTAGTCGCATAATGAGGCTTTAAAAGAAAAAACCACTACCTTAAAATTTTTAGGATGAGTTTAAAAATTAGACTATAAAAGTAGGGTAGGCAAATGAATTGTGTAGAAATTTATTTATATGTCAGGCTTTAGCAAATACTAAAATTAACAGCAATTTTGCATTAGAGCTAACTGCTAACTTGTTAACGGAGTAATAGCGCAGTAATTTATTCTACTCCTGCAATCTCGCGTTCGGTAATACATTCATCTGACGCCATTTCGAATTCTCGACACGTTAATGGGCGATTTTCGTAAATAGTACACATTAGTGTATTACGATCGAGTGCTTGGCACCAACCATCGTCGCCGCGCTTCATTACTTCACTGCCCCACTTGTCGTAATCAATATACTGAAAAGGGACACCAGTATCGCTAACAATACGCACTTCTAATTGGCAACAACACGCTTGGCAATTAGCACAAGTGACGGCGGTTGTATCGATATTTTCAACAGCAATGATTGAGTTTGACATACAGACTTATGAGAAATGATATACAACCTATAGGATACACGAGCAGAGCAATGGTGACAGTAAAATAACTGTCAGATTTTATAAACATCGTCATATGTAATTAACCAATTACAAAAAAAGCGTGCTGATTAACCAGCACGCTTTTTAGTTGCAGATTAAAAGGTAAAAACCACTTTAACGTTATCCGATACAGCCGATGAAGAGACAAAGCCAATGGTGTTAGGGTTAGCCGCGATCATTTTGATCACTTCACTGTCACTTTCTAACTCTTTAGGCGGTGTGCCCTTTCCTGTAAAAATCAGTTTTGACCAGTACGCTTTTAACTGAGAAGACGTTTTATTGAGTAATTTACTATTAAATTGCTCGGTTGCAGCACTGCTTGATTCTTGAGATATTGGAATGATCTTATTACCATTGCTAAATGACTTTTCTTTTCCTGTATAAATTCGGCTAATAACAGACTCATCAAAACTACTTTCATTTGAGGGATGCACAATAATAGCAAAATCTGCATAGGCGAAGTTAGTAAACAAGAACAATACACATAATATTAATTTTTTCATCTTACTTCTCCTTAAAATACAACATCAACACCAAGCGTGATTGCTTTACTATCACCAGCCACAGCTAAATCAAACGAATCATCTTTAACCCTATCGTATTGCACTTTAAATGCCGCTGACGGATGAAAATCCCACCTCACACCAACAGCAAATGTATTATGCTGCTCTGTATCGCCCTCACCTTCTTGTTCAAAGTCTGAAAACATGACATAGGGGGTAATTGAGTCAAAACGATAACCCGCACTGATCATATAAGTATCGAGATTACCATCTAGGTCTAAGCGGTTAAGTTCACTTAAAACAAAAAAATCACCAAAATCAAGATTTGCAGCTAAGCCATAAAATTTACCATCTCTGCTGTCTTTACCGTCCCACAAAACGGGTTCACCCGCGCGAAAACGCTTGTTGGTATATTGCATGTGGGTCACTCTAAGTTCAAGCCAGTCACGATTAAGTAACATTACGCCGCCTAGCATATCTTCCCAAATTTCTCTTGTCGGCTCTTGAAAGAAGAAGTCTGATAACAGTTTGTTATCGTCATCATCTTCTTTACCGGTATAAACATTTGCAGATACTCCCCAGTCACCTACAGAGCCTGAGTAAAGTAAATTAACCCCCTCGTAGTTAAATACTTGCCATGTATAGTTGTCAGCAGGGGCCCGCATCCACACATATGCATAACCTACATCGAAGAAGTCTGAATAATAAAATAGTGGTAAACGCTTCTTACCGGCTTGAATAGTCCAATTATCGTTAATATCGTAAGAAATATAAGCCCATTCAAAATTTGCCTCAAAGTCGTTAACTCCTCTGGCAACTAGCTGACCAGTTACAGAAAGGCCTTCACCTAAGTCGCCTGATACCTGTAATCCAATCAAAGACTCTGGCGAAAAGGATAAATCTTCAGTGTAGGCACTTACATTTGGATAGTCCGCTAGAAAGGTTGGTTCAACGCCATACTGCGGTACACCGGTGCCGCTTAGCACTTTACCCGCATTAATACTCGCAAAACCTGAAATATTAATTTCAGCATAACTACTTGCTGATACAAATACCCCCAATAGTATAATTTTTTGCAGTTTCATTGATCACCTCATTATTATAATGGCCGTCATAGCCAGCTTGAGTATAGTAAAGCGAGGAAAAGAAACAAAAAATTAACACATTTTATTTTTTATACTGATTTTTAATATTAATTAGGCGCCGCTCTTGATAGTAATATTGCTTTAATTTCGCTGTAACGCTGTTGCTCGCAAAGTGCAAACCCACTTAATTGCCGTACTTTATTGCGTGCAAATAGCGGCACACTCATTCCCGCTAAAAACCGACATTGGGTTTCGATGCCCACATCATGCACGCCTTTCGTTGCCATATGTGCCAAAAACTCATTCACCTTTTGATATATAAGCGCTGTATCAATTTTTGCAGGGGTGATTGAGTATTCAAGCTTGACCGCATGTCCACGGCACACACTACAATGCCCACATTGCTGTGGCGCATTCGCATCATCAAAGTAACGGGCTAAGTTATAGCTTAAGCAAGATTGCAGCTCAAAAAAGCGCACCAAAGCAGCAATCCGTTTTATTTCAGCTTGCTCTTTATCGGTAAAATAATCATGTAACTGCTGGGCAAGTGCAGGGTTATTAATCACCTCGCTATGCACTTTGTACACTTGAGTAATACGTTTGGTTTCAAGGGTGATAAGGTTTTTTTCTGCTAGGTAATCAAGTGCGGCTACCACACGTTTACGGTCAACTTGTGCGGCTTGCGTTAGGGAGTCAAAGTTAAGTGTGCCCCATATTTTTTTAAAGTCGGTATGGCTAAATATTTGCGTTAAAAAAGCTTGGCGCTGCTGATCAAACTGATTAAGCAACTCATTTTTATCAACTAAAAATTTATACTTAAAATCGGCGTAATACGCATATTGCGGGGTTATTGCGCCTTGCATTTCCAGTTGTACCAACAAGGTTTTAAGGGCAAGCTGACGAATATTACTTTCGCTCGATAAGCTATACTCTTGCATTTCCCATTGCTGCTGGGCTTGGCGAATATCGTTAATAACATATTCAATACCGCTTAGCTCTGGGGTATCGCCGTACACAAAATTTTCTACTGTATTTAAGCCATCTAAATTAGCCAGCGTATAACAATTTGAAGGGTTGCCATCACGCCCTGCACGGCCAATTTCTTGGCTGTAGTTTTCAATTGATTTAGGTAAATCGTAGTGAATCACAAAACGAATGTCTGATTTATCAACCCCCATGCCAAAGGCAATAGTGGCGACCACTACATTTATTTTTCCCGCCATAAAATCATCTTGAATTTGCCCGCGTAGGGTATCTTCAAGCCCAGCATGATACGCCATCGCTTGCAGGCCCTGTGCGCTTAACATATTGGCCACTTGCTCAGCACTTTGCTGCAGCGTGACATACACAATACCGGGGCCGGTTTGCGCACGGACAATGTTAGTAAGCTCAGTATTTTTATCCGCGGTTTTAACACTCAATACGCTTAAATCTAAATTAGCGCGATAAAACCCTGTTTGCACAATGCATTGTGTCTCAATAGCAAAACGCTCTGCCATATCGCGTTTAACTTTTTTAGTTGCAGTGGCGGTTAATAGCAGCACTAACGGGATATTTAGCTCTTCACGGTAACGAGGTAGTTTTAAGTAATCGGGTCGAAAGTTATGACCCCATTCAGAAATACAATGCGCTTCGTCTACCACCAACATAGAAAGCGCCACTTGGCTAATAAACTCTCTAAAGCGTTCGTTTTTAAAGCGCTCAACTGACACCATTAACACTTTAATTTTACCACTGCGCACGTCGTTCATTACCGTACTGCTTTGCATTTGATCTTGGCTTGAATCAAGGCTAGCGGCATAAATGCCTTTACTGTTTAAAAAACTTATTTGGTCTTTCATCAGCGCTAATAATGGCGACACCACTAAAGTTAAATGCGGTAAATGCAACGCAGTAAGTTGATAACACAAGGATTTACCCGACCCTGTAGGA
This sequence comes from Pseudoalteromonas sp. RW-H-Ap-1, assembly GCF_048318575.1. GTDB lineage: Bacteria > Pseudomonadota > Gammaproteobacteria > Enterobacterales > Alteromonadaceae > Pseudoalteromonas. The sequence continues at coordinate 385,940 of NZ_CP166997.1, read as the reverse complement.
AATATAGCCAGTGACGATTGACCATTTAGCAGTTGCTCTATGGTTTGTTGTTGCCCTGCTCTAAACTGACTAAAACCAAAATGTTGCTCAAGAGACTGAACTAGCGAGGTACTCATAAAAGCGTCCTTTTTATGTCGGTGCCCATAAATGCTATAAATGCGCAGTAGATTAAATATTTGTATATAAGATATAAGTATACAGTAAATCACGTGATTTATTGCTGACATGCGCGTTATTTAGGCGCACAATATTACCTAAGTGATGTATTGCCAAAATAATTTTTTTGATACCCAAGTCATTTTAAAAATCAACGTACAGAAATTGCTTCGGTATATTATTTTTAAGGGCATAGTCATGGACAAAACCATACCAAAAATCGTCATCATCGGCGGTGGCGCTGGTGGGCTGGAGCTAGCAACTCAATTAGGGCACAAATTAGGAAAGAAACAACACGCAAATATATTACTCATTGATAAAAACCGCACTCATATATGGAAACCGTTATTGCATGAAGTAGCAACCGGCTCTATTGATGCCGATTTAGATGGCGTTGTATACTCAGCGCATGCCGCCAAGCACCACTATAACTTCCAACTTGGTACCTTTTGTAACCTCGATAACAATAATAAAACCATTACCTTAAGCCCTCTTTATGACGAGCTAGGGCATCAGATTTTACCTAAACGAACCGTTCACTACGATCATTTAGTTATTGCCATTGGCAGTGTCAGTAATGACTTCAATACCCCTGGTATTAAAGAGCATTGCTTTTACCTCGATTCAAACCAACAAGCCGAGCGTTTTCAACACGCCTTACTAGATAACTTTACTCGCCTTCATCAAGACGACGACCCATTGCACTCATTAGACATTGCTATTGTTGGCGGTGGGGCAACTGGCGTTGAGCTTTCAGCTGAGCTGTATCATGTTTCTGATTTACTCAAAATATACGGTTTAACTAATATGTCGGCCAAACGTTTGCACATACATTTGATTGAAGCGGGCCCCAGAATTTTACCGGTGCTGTCTGAGCGAATTGCCAGCTCAGCCAAACGAGAGCTATTAAGATTAGGGGTTACCGTACGGGAAAATACCCAAGTTAAACAAGCAACCGAGCATGGCTTTATCACAAACGGTGACGAGCAAATAAATGCGGACATTATGGTATGGGCAGCAGGAGTAAAAGCACCCGATTTCATTAAAGAGCTAGACATATTTGAGCTGACACGTAACAACCAAATAAAAGTGAATGATTACTTACAAAGTAACTTAGACCCAAAAATCTATGTACTTGGTGATTGCTGCGCGTTTACTCAAGACGATGGGTCTCAAGTCCCCCCACGCGCACAATCGGCTCATCAAATGGCACAATGCGTTGAAAAAAACCTGATTGCTACACTGCGTGAGCAGCCCCTTAAGAAGTTTGAATATAACGACCATGGCTCACTGGTAAATTTATCGCGCTACAGCACGGTGGGCAGCTTAATGGGCAACCTAACCAGTAGTAGTTTTTTTATTGAAGGTAAAATTGCCCGCTTTATGTATATTTCATTATACAGAATGCATCAGCGCGCGATTCATGGCAGTGCCAAAACCTTCGCTTTGTGGATCAGCGAAAAAGTACTGCGTGTTGTTCGCCCAAAAATGAAATTGCACTAAATAACCTGAACTCCAGATAATAAATCCATCTCAAGCAAATTTCAGGTTAAATAGTTACATCAGTCGCGGTAATAAATACAATTAAACAAATATTTATTACCGCCGTCTTTAATTTTTCATAATTCACATATAGATTTACATAAACCATTCACGGAATTTAGTAATGACCTTTAAAACGCTTATTTTTAATTTTGATGGTACCGGCAGTGACCCCCGCGACGCAGACCAGTTTAGTACAGAGCATTTTAAAGAAGACGCCAGTATTTCTAATATTTTAAAGCTACATTTATTGCTCGGCGGTAAACTTGATGATTCACCCACTACCCCATTTTCACAGCAATTAAGTTTTTATTACCAAGGTATAGGCACCAAAGGCAGTCGTTTAAAACGAATTTTAAATAAAACACTTGCCCCACGCTCTGAAGACGTAGCTAGTATTTTGACTCAAGCGTTCACAGATTTTAAGCAAAATTATCAAAGTGGCGATACTGTTCTACTTACCGGTTTTAGCAGAGGCGCTGCATTAGCACGGCGTTTTGCTAAATGCTTAGAGCCACTAATAAATGAGCAAGTATATTTGTGTGTGTTTGACACCGTGGCCTCAATAGGCCTATCAAAGATAAGTAAAGCTGCCCGTGGCGCAGAGCATGTGGTTTTTGAAAATCATACTATTGCCAATAATGTAGCTGGAGCACTACATTGTGTTGCGCTCGATGAAAAACGACGGGCCTTTGAGCCCACATTAATGAATCAACAAGCTAACATTACCGAGCTGTGGTTTGCAGGAGCCCACTCCGATGTAGGGGGCGGCTACTATCGCGATGGACTTGCCGATATTTGCTTGCGTTATGCGCTTGAATGGCTCATTGCTCAACCGCTATCGGTCTCGTTATTAACCAGCCATGACATAGACTATGAAAACCTTTTACCAGAGAGTAACTTGGTTGCCCAAGATGATGTGACAGTTATTCCCGATCCACTGGCGCTAAGTCATCAACAAAATTACTTTTGGTTAAACCCATTTTTTAAACTCGTTGATAGGCAGTGCTGTGTATTAGTCAACGATGAAATCAGCCACAACGCTCCATTAATACATCACAGTGTTGCCCAGCGAATTAATAAACTAACCAGCTACCGACCTGAATCGTTAAAAAATATACATTATAAAATGATTTACAGCGATGACAGTACACTAAACTTTATGGGGCTTAGTAGTCATATAATGCTCGCCAATCAAAATATGAGCTTACTGAGTGTTAATCAAAGCCAAGATGTGATGGTGTACGCCAGTGAAGCCTACAACGCTACCGGCTTAATGCTTGCCCAGGGTGCAACCTATCGCTTTACTCCTTACCCTAACCAATTTTGGTATGACGATGGTGTAAAGTGCCCTCCCTCTGGCTGGCATCGCGATAATGTGCAACTCGGCGTTAAAGAAATCCCTATGGCATTACTTGAGCCATTTAGGCGTTTAGCTGCGGCGCAGTGGTTTAGTTTAATAGGTACAATTGGCCAAAGCGATGAGCACGCATTTGAAATTGCCGAAGGCGTTGAAGTTACAATTAAAAAATCGGGAGAATTTTGCCCATTTGCTAATGATTTAAATCGTTTTTATGGGGCGAATGCTGGCAGAATAAAGCTCAAGGTAACACGCTTAAGCTGATAAAGTGCCCTAATAATCAGTGCACTTTATACTGCAAAGTGCACTGAGCTAGGGATAGCTGGTGGATGTTATTGCTTTTTCATTTTATGCCCTTTCACGGCATAAAATAATATAAATAAGTAACAAGGTAACAATACAGAATAGCCAGTTTGTAACGAGGTAAAACCACTTAGTAAACCCCACAGCACTGGACCAAATGCACCACCTGCAATACCCATTACTAACAGTGCTGAGCCTGTGCTGGTTAGTTTACCTAACCCTGATAACGCTAGTGGGAAAACCGCTGGCCAAACAATGGCGTTTGCTAAGCCTAAAAAGGCAATTAGTAGTAAAGCGTCTGGTAAATTAGCGCCTCCTAAAGGCACCAGTATGGCATTGGCAATAACAAACGACTGCGCATCAATAAACAAAATACACAGGGTGATCACAATACCCAATACTGCCGATGCTGTTAAGGCCGCTTGCTGAGTGATGAATTTAGGGATAAGCATAATACCTAAAATATAACCAAACACCATAAACATCATAGTGTATGAGGTCATTACCCCATAGTTTTCAATACCCAGCGATAGTGCAAAAGTACCTATGGTATCGCCAGCAATAACCTCTACCGCAACATATAAAAAGATAGCAATAGCACCTAACACTAAGTTTGGATGAGAGAGTGTTTCACGAATTTCACTTTTATCGTTTATTGATTCAACTTCATCATTGATAAGCTCTGGCAGCGGTGATTTTTTAACTGCAAAAGCTAATACACCAATGAATAGAGCCATGCCTAAGTAAGGTAAAATAAGGCCATTTGCCATATCATCAACTTGCCGTTGGCTTAGCTCTGTGCCTACCGTACCGGTAAAGTTACTTAAAATTAAGGCGGTAAATACCATCGGTGAGATAACTCCCGCGCCTTTATTTAAAATCCCCATAATACTAATACGTACAGCCGCCGATTCTTCTGGCCCTAAACGAACTACATATGGGTTAACCGCGGTTTGTAATAAGGTTTGTCCTGCGCCCATCACCAACTGCGCTAATAAAAATAAGGGGAAAAACTGCGACATAGCAGCAGGAATAAACATTAAGCCTGCTACCATCATACAGCCCATACCCAATGCCATACCGTTTTTATAGCCGACTTTTTTGATCAATACTGCCGAGGGCAGCGCAGTAAATGTAACAGCGATATAAAAGGAAAATAAAATTAACGACCCTTGAAATGGGGTTAACTGTAAAATTTGACTTAAGTAAGGCATTAACGAGCCATTAAGCCAAGTAGCAAAGCCCAGTATAAAAAATAATACCGCAACAATGGCCATTGGGACCACGCTACTATTTTTGGACGTATCCATAACATTGGTTGTCATGTTATTTTCCTTTATTTATATTTATTATGTTGTTAACAAACCTGAGCGCCGCCAATCCACGTGCTAATGACTTGTTGTTGTGTGTTTAATTGTACAAAATCTGCTGGACTACCCAATATTAATCGTCCGTGTGTGGCAGGCAACTTTAAATACTGAGCAGGATATAAACTCGCCATTTTAAGCGCTTGCGCTAATGGCTGTTTTAAATGAGTTACAGTGTTTCTAACTGCGGTTGCCATATCAAGCGCAGAGCCGGCCAACTCACCAGTTGTAGACGTGAGCTTACCATTCTCTAAGCTGACAGTTCGGTCAAAAAAAGCAAACTGAGTATCATCTGTTCCCACAGGTGGCATCGCATCAGTAACTAAAAATACGCGCCCCAGTGGTTTTGCTTTTAATGCCAGTTGGCATGCTGCGTAATCAACATGATGGCCATCAACAATTAAGCCACAATAAGTATCATCATTTAATAATGCACAGCCAACCACTCCCGGCTCACGACCTTGTAATGGTGACATAGCATTATACAAATGCGTAAATCCGGTTGCCCCAGCATCAACACCTTGTTGAGCCTGTTCAAAGCTTGCATTGGTGTGGCCTAAGCAAACCTGAATTCCTAAATCGCGCATTTTAGTAATATCGCTTGGCAAAACATTTTCAGGCGCTAAGGTTACAACGACTTTACCTAAATCTTGGCGAGATAACACCTGCCATTCTTGTTCAGAAATAGGACGAATAAAATCAGCGCTGTGAGCCCCCTTTTTTGCCACTGACAAATGCGGGCCTTCAAAGTGAATACCAATAATACCAGGCGTTTGCTGGGCTATCGCCTGCGCAATTACATCGGCTGCTTGGCGCATTACTTCTACAGTGTCAGTAATTAACGTTGGCAGCATGGCGGTTGTACCGTATTTAGCATGCGCTAGCAGTATTTTTTTAACCCCTGCGACACTGCTAGTACGGTTAAATAATTCACCGCCGCCGCCATTCACTTGTAGGTCAATAAAGCCGGGGGCAACTAGCCCAATTAAGTGCTCATCTGCCTGCTGCACGTTATCATCTATAGCTGTAATAATACCCGCATCAACGCTTAGCACTTTGTCATTAACAAAGTGCTCGCCATCAAAAAACTGGGCTACATAAATTCGTTTAACTGACATTTATAATGTCCTTGTTACTTTTTTAAGCCCCTTTGGCTCATCAGGATTAAAACCACGGCTTAATGCCACTTTTGCCACATCAAGGTAAAAACGCTGTAACACTAAAAATGGCGCTAATCGCGGGTGTACTTTAATACCTTGTTGATTAAGGCTAATCACTTGTGCACCGCGTTTTTTTACTTCAGCAATTTGCTGCTGATGTGACTCTTTGGTTTCATCATCAACCGAACAATCTAAAATCACCAGTCCTTGCTCAACTAAGGTCACCGGACCATGTAAAAACTCCGCACTACTAAATGACTCAGCATGAATAGCACACACCTCTTTAAGCTTAAGTGCCATTTCTTTTGAGATAGAAAACCCTAAACCACGTGCCAATACCACCATATTCTTAATATTTGCAAACTCAGTAGGTTGTAACTGAATTGGCGAATCTATAATGGCATTAAGCGCGCTAGGTAACTCGTTAAGCGATTGTAATAATGACTCATTTTGCGTCCAATTAGCAACAATATGTACTAATGCCGACAGCGTTGCCAAATAGCTTTTTGTTGCCGCCACCGAAATTTCATCGCCGGCTTTAAGGGGAACAAAATCATCGACTATGTCTTGCAGGGGGGACGCTTCATCGTTAACCAGCGCAATACAATAAGCGCCCGCCTCTTTCGCCATTTTTGCCTGAGCCAAAATATCTGGGCTGCGTCCTGATTGAGAAATGACAATCACAACAGCGCCTTCCAGCTTTAGTGTTTTACCATATACACTCGCCACTGATGGCGCTGCTGAACTGACCGGTACACCCGCTTCAATTTCAATTAAATACTTACCAAAAACGCCAGCATGATCTGAAGAACCACGACCAATCATCATAACCACCTTAGGGGCCATATCGCGAAGCTTATGACCAATTTTTTCCACTAAAGGTTGGTTGGCAATAATTTGCTTTTCAATAACATTTGGCGTTTGCGCCGCTTCTTTTTCCATTAGTGTGTTAAACATCATAACTCCTGACTGCTGTAATTAACGTGCTGTTGTTTAGCGTAAAGTACAGACCCCATTTCTGGTGACGATAATGGGGCTGATAAAATAGCTTGTATCTCTGAGTCTAACCATGTTGTCATCACGGTTGATAAGCCACCAATAAACGAAAGCCTTGGTGGGTTTTTATCTAATAATTGTCGTGCAATGTCGCTTAAATAAGCGCCACCTTCTTTTAAAATAGCAATTGCTGTGGCATCGTTCGCTTGTGCGGATTGAAAAACACAACCTGCAAGTTGCGCAAAAAAAGCGGCAGGTTTATTGGCAATTACTTCAACAAGTTGCATTGCATCACTGACTTCTAAATACTTCATTAACAAATTAGTAAGCGTACCACTTGGGATTAATTTATCTAGGCTAAGCAGCACATACTGACAAGCAGTAAAACCAATCCATGCACCACTGCCTTTATCACCGTGTGGGAAACCATGACCACCAATCATAAACGATTGGCCATTAACGTATGAGAATCCACACGAGCCCGTACCAGCAATCATCACTGTGCCATCGCCGCCCTGATGAGCGCCCATACAAGCAATGAGTAAATCAGTAGTTAAGTGCATAGTTTTAAATGGGTGTTGCCACTGCATCATTTGGTTATGCAAACTTGGTAAGTTAACCCCTGCTAAACCAACCCCTGCAATAAGCTCAGATAAAGGCGTATCTTTGAGCCCTGCATCTTGTAATGCTAAACGCGCTGATTGCTCAATAGAATGAGTTGCTTGGTTGAAACCATGTAACGGGTTACCAGGGCCTGCCACGCCAGTGCCGACTATGTCATTACAGCTATTGACGATAATTGCTTTACATTTAGTGCCGCCGCCATCGATCCCCACAAAGAGTTGATTGTTTTTAATATTGTTGGTGATCATTTTTGCCTCTTAAGTTGTTCGACCGTTTTGCAAAACACTAAAATAAAACCGGACTGTCATACTGTATGAATCTCATACTAGCACAAATGACAGCGTTGTCATTATTTTATTTACAAATAAATAACTTCTTTAATCGTCATTAATTTGATGGAAAAACGCACCTTAACGGTGCGTTACTTTAAGCTTTCTACTAACACGACTAGTTGATGGAGTCTTAGAGCGAACCCATACATCTTGTGTTACTTTGACCGGTTTTGTGTAGGTTTGCCATTGCTCAGATCCTTGTTTGTATTCAATCACTAAACCAGGGTAAGCAATATTGGCGAACAGCATCCCGTTATCAATTTTAGCCCCTGCATTTGCAAGGCGATAATGCACATCTGCACGTTCTAACTTGGCAAATTCTTTTAGTCCCATGGTGGCAGCAAACGTTTGCCATTGTTCATCGCGCTGCTGCTTTAATTCAGGGCTAAAGCGATTTGTTTGTTGGCTATAAACAAAGCCATTATGATCATACGGTACCGCCCAATCCGCTTTATGCCATGCACGCTGGGCCAGAGATAATAACCGTGGGAACAGCTTATATTCAGCCATATTATTGGTACGCGTATTTTCGCTCCATAACTGCCCTTGAATACCCACAAAACGTTTGTCTTTTGCTAAAGGCGCGGATACCACATTGCCTTGCTCATCATGCTGTAATGTGTCATCAGCTACATAAGGCTTATCTTCTCGATCGAGCCAAAATTCAGCATGAATAGGCAAATTATCTGGCATAAACTGAAATATCTTTTCAGTATTTATATGCCTTGAAGCCCAGTAATAACCATGCTCTTGTGGGTCTGCTTCATACGGAAAGTCAAAATACAGTACATCTGGCGACGAAAGCACTGCTTGCCAATTTCTATTAGCAAATTCATGTGCACGCTGATGGCCATTCCACATTAATAAATCCCAAACATTACCTTGCACAATCTCTGGCATATTCTCTGGGTTAGTGTGCGATAAACCATCGCTCCATGCTGCGGTTTCAATATCCATATCAGCCAACATGTTGGCAATACGTTCAATAAAATAGCTGCCCAGCTGACCTGCTTCGGTAATTTCTAACTTATTTTGTTTAATAAAATCGGCACAAGCAGGTGAATCAACCCATGCTCCTGCAGTTTCATCTGCGCCTATGTGATAACGAGTTAGCGGATGTTGTGCCTCACTATGAATACTTTTTACTTGCTCCATTACCTCACGGATAAACGCATAGGATGAGTCTAAACACACATTGATAGTATTATCGTTATAGTGTTGTACCGACGAATAGAGCGTTTTATCAAGCGGGTCATAGAGTAAAAACTGTTCGGCTTTTTGTTTATCGCCTTGTTTTATGTACTTATTATAACGCGCTTGCATGGCTTTAATTGCAGCGCGAGAATGCCCTGGCATGTCAAGCGATGGGATCACTTGAATGTGGCGCGCACTCGCCGCTTTAAGTATTTCTTGGTAGTCAGCTACCGAATAATAGCCGTTTGCTGCACTTGAAGTATCAAGTCCTGCGCCTAATTGTGGCATTAAACATTGCTGCTCACTTTGATCAAAACAACGCTTTGCACCTACATCGGTTAGCTCAGGAAGTGATGGAATTTCTAAACGCCAGCCTTCATCATCACCTAAGTGTAAATGTAGCTTGTTAAGTTTATAAGCCGCCATTTGATCAAGTAACTTTAAAATAAAGCCCTTATCACGAAAGTTTCGCGCTACATCAACCAACACACCTCTAAACTGATAATGCGGTGCATCAACAACCTCTCCCACAGGTAATATATTACTGTTAACCTGATATAAGCTCGCTAAACTTTGCAGGGCATAAAAAACACCCGTTTCGTCAACTGCATCGATTACAACCTCATCGGCTTTAATTGCTAATTTATAACTACCATTAAGCTGATCTTTTTTAACAGTGGAATTAAGTGTTACTTTAATTGCCGCTGCATCATCGCTTATATTAATACCTAATAGTGCCAAGCGCTCAATTGCAGCTAATACACTTGATTTATCAACTTCTGCATAGTTAATATTAAGCCCTTGGCTAATATCAAGCGTTTGAGTTTGACTAAACTCGCTAACGCGTGGGGTGGGTATAATTTGCTGAGCAATGACATTACTCACTTGATTTTGCGAGGTTAAATAAGCTGAAAAGTCATACTTTTCATTTCGCTCAAATAAGCGCTCGGCTGTTAGCCACTGTGTTTTGTCGCCCGCAGTACGTTTAAACTGACGAGTGTAATCGGTATAAGGCTCTACATGTGGTAATAGCTCTAAGCCGGTCTCTGGATCAATTTTAGGCTTTGTACTTTCAATCACTTTAGCGGTGTCATTGTTATTCACCACGATATAGTTAGGAATGGCATCACTTTGCGATAATGACCAAAAATGCGCATAAAAAGTAATCGTTTTAGTCTCACCGGCTTTAAAGCCAGTAAACCCGTCTTTAAGCTCAATGACATGAATATCGCCATTAACGTGTTTAATAGTAAATTCATCGCTAACCGACTTTTGTATTGGCGTAATTTGGCTAAAGTAAATTTTCCATTGGTCAACATTAATCGCCGAGTTGGCAGTTAAATGTAAATTCGCTTTAAAACAGTGACCGTTTTCAATCTTTGGATCGCACTGTGCTGATGGGCGGTTATCAACTTGCTGATATTTTATTTGTAATGTGTTAGCAAGTAACTCCACCGCACTGTCGTTTGCAGGGCTTAATTGAACCGATACTGTATTTTGCTTATCAACTTTGCCCTGACACGCACTCAAACCTATTGCTAAGCAGCATGCTGTCAGTAATGATTTAATCTTCATTCGCTACTTTCCTCTATTGTATTAACTTAGTCACTCAAGCACCTCTTTCAAATGCTAAAATTGATCCTGCTTTTAAATCAACCACTATTCATATCTAGCAATTGCCAGCTTAGCGTGCGCCACTCATGACAACGCTGTCATTTAACTGTTAATGTATCCTTTTTTTCTTTTATAGCTACATAGGGGGCAAAAAAGATACAAAAATTTTACATGCATACGTCTTTTTTTATTTTAAACCATTGTATTTAAATTAAATTTAAATATTACTAAATTATTACCTAAAACTTTATCTACCATTCTCACAAGAAAGGCGTATAAATTAACTGTTAAAATTCAATGATGTCTTTATAATTTAGTCGTCAAATAATAAAAACCGAGTACTGTTAACCGCTTTTGCTGTAGTCGTTAACCGATAAAGATAAATTAGTATAGTACCCAAAATGATATGTAAAGGTCTATTAAGCCGATGAGAACAACAATAAACGACGTGGCAAAAGATGCCGGAGTATCAATAAAAACGGTATCAAGAGTAATAAATAACGAAACCTCGGTCCGTGACAATACCCGTGAAAAAGTCATGGCGTCGGTCGAAAAGTTGAACTTTCAGCCAAATTTAGCTGCAAGAAGTCTTGCAGGAACAAAAGCTTACAGCATAGCTTACATATACGACAACCCTAATGCGTACTACATTATCGACATGCAAAATGGTATTTTAGATGCGTGCAAAAAGCAGGGATTTGAACTACTTATTCACCCATGTGATGCCAAAGAAGCGCATATTTTTGATGAAATTACGAATATGATTAAACGCACTCGTATCGCGGGAATTTTACTCACACCGCCCTTTTCTGAAATGCCGGAGTTTGTTGAAAAGCTGACTCAATTAGACCTAAAAGTTGTGCGTATTTTATCGGGGCACAACGCGCCTGACTCATTAACACCCTGTATTATGATTGATGATAATCTCGCCTCAAAGTCAATTACTGAGCATCTAATTAATAACGGCCACACGCGCATTGGCTTTTTAGCCGGTGGCAGCGAGCATAACTCGACCAAAG